>JAKSBG010000454.1 GCA_022361255.1 Verrucomicrobiales bacterium | reverse complement strand
TAGCCCGTCCAGTCCGGCGATCACCCTCTCTCTTGCATCACCGTCAAGCTCCGGCATCGGAAATGGCTGGTCAGCATGAACCAGGTGATTCTCGACGGTTACTCCCGGTGGGGCGCAGTTGACGATGACATTTCTCAGAATACGCAAATCAGGAAGTTCTTTAGCCATCCCTTCGATGTGAAACGTAGCTTCATCGACCCGGAGAATGGCGTTTTCTGTTCGACCGACAACCTCTTCAAATAATTCCCCCAGCCCTGCCGTCCAGTCTGATTTGGAAGAACCGGGAGTCTCCTCGAGCGAATTTTTGATCAATACATTTTTGTCAGTGTCTTTAACGGAAGCTTCCAGTTTCTCCACAAACGAGACATCCGGCACATTCCCAATCAAAGTTAAGAGCCCCCCTTCCCACGTCGCCATGAGTTGTATCGGCGGACCTTCCGACCCTTCTGACTGGATTTTTATGTCATGAAGAATTTCAAAACGGTTCTTTTCGGAACTGAGAGCACGCAACCCGCTAAGCACAGTCTCCCGCCCCTTCCCATCACTTGCTTCTCCACTAATCCGAATCTGTTGTACAGCAAACTCAATCGTCAATTCTCCATTCAGAGTAGTAAGGATTTCAGGTAGTAACGCGTCGAGATGAGCCTGCCACTCACCCGGCACCCTCTCTCTTTCGAGTGCAAGGCGATCGGTGATCCGTGCTCCCCTGCCATGCTCTGCAAGAACCTTCCGAATGGAATCAAGCGATTCCGGCGAATCCAGCAAACCCGTCACGGTGATTCCGAAACGGTTCCTTGTCAGTGTCATAACTGAGGGCAGAAAAAACGATTCCGGAGGTGCTACACTGATTTCATCGACAACCGAATCTGCTTCAATCTTCGATGCCAGTTCCAGTATCCCCGCTTTGATTCCTTCATTCGGAACCGTCCCGACAAGGAGCAGGCGACCTTCTTCGAGGCGCACTTCAGCCGCTCCCGAATGTTTAATCACCTCACCGGCAAGCGCGGCCATTTCTGCTGCTCTAACGAAAAGCAAACGCTTGGGATCCAACTCGATTCTGTTGTCAACGGAATCGACTCGTTGAAGGGCCTGCAGTCTTGATCCCAGATGCGATCGGCTCTCCTCTTCCGCAATGGCCAGAGAACCTTCTACGATGACTTCCGCATCCCCTTCCCCGACAGTTATCCGCAGCAAGGGAGGCAATGTGGGCCGAACGGGAAGATTCACCTCATTCAAATCAGGCATCATCGCAACCGGAACTGCGTTTTTTACCACCTCCAGAATTCGGGCTCTGTCTCCCGGTTCATCAACCTGTCCCGAAAATACCGGTACATGATGATCAAAATCGACCTCCACATTCAGAATATCCGCCTCGCGAAGGGCTGATGTAGCAAGGCTGCTGAATTCAGTCTCGATGCTGTTTCGATAGACCAATTTCACCAAAGCAGTACACGCAGCTACAGCCAGGACGAAGATGATCAGAACGAAAAAAAATCTCATGAAAACGGTCTGACAACACACTGATTTCCGACTCCCTCAAAATCAGGAACTCAACCTTCGTTAGTGCGATCAATTAAGAAAAAACAATAATCAAATTTCACAAAACTCTCAAGGGTGAATCGCCTTTTTTCCGGCATTCTAACAAAACTTCACCCATTTTTCTGAAGGTAAATTCTTTCCCGGTCATCCGCCACTTCCGATTATCAAAAATTCCCGGTCCCGTGATCAGGAATTTTGTCGCCGGCCGACTTCTCTTCATTGTCTTAGTTCGCCCTGTTTCATGCTGCCCGCCTTTAAAACAGATATCCGAACAGTTGCCGCCCCTCTCCGGATACGGAGACGACCGGGGTTTCTCCGCTTTTCAGCCGAAATGCGGAGGGAGGTGACGGGTTAGACGGCGGTTCGATAATGGGAATACCGCCATCCTTAGTATGAAGTAAATCACGAACGGATCGCCGAAATAGAATTTCCTCCCTATCCTTGCCGGCTTGTCCCAAAAAAAGCGCCCGACCAGTTTCCTGATCGGGCGCTTGGTGTTTGCGAATGGAAATTCGCAAAAGCTGTCCGGTGAACGGATCAGTCGTTCGAGGCGAGCTCGGCGTCGGCTTCTTCGCCCATTTCAGCCATGGCTGCCTTGCGGCTGAGCTTGACGCGCCCGCGTTCGTCGATGCCGATGCACTTGGCGTGAACCATGTCTCCGACTTTGACGATATCTTCGACCTTCTCGACGCGGAAGTCCGCGAGTTCGGAGATGTGGATCATGCCGTCTTTGCCCGGAAGAACCTCGACGAAAGCGCCGAAGTTGGTCGTGCTCACGACTTTGCCGTGGTAGGTCACGCCGACTTCGATTTCAGCAGTGACGCGCTTCACAAGTTCGATCGCGCGGTTGAGAGCTTCCTGGTTGGCGGCATAAATGGCGACCGTTCCGCTGTCATCGATATTGATGTCCGCGCCGGTTTCGGCCTGAATGCCTTTGATGTTTTTCCCGCCGGGTCCGATGAGTTCACCGATCTTCTTCGGATCGATGGTGAGGCTCTCGATACGCGGTGCGTGATCACTGAGCTCTTTCGGTGCGGAAATCGCAGCGTTCATCACGTCGAGAACTTCCATGCGGCCTTTCGTGGCCTTGTCCATTCCTTCGAAAAGAATATCGAGAGGGATACCGCGAAGTTTCAGGTCGAGTTGGAATCCGGTTACCCCTTCGGTCGTTCCGCAGAGTTTGAAGTCCATGTCGCCGTTGAAGTCTTCGTTACCAATGATGTCTACCATGGTGACGTGACGCTTCATTTCCTCCCCTTCGAACTCGGTAACGAGTCCTGCGGAGATCCCAGCTACGGGGCGCTTCAAAGGAACGCCGGCGTCGAGAAGAGCCATCGTTCCGGAGCAGACAGAGGCCATGGAAGTAGAGCCGTTGGACTCCATCACTTCACTGGTAACACGAATGGCATACGGGAAATCCGCCTCGTCGGGAATGACGGGCTCGATAGATTTCTCAGCCAGTGCACCGTGTCCGATTTCACGACGGTTGAGTCCGCCCATGCGGCCGGTCTCACCGACGCTGAACGGAGGAAAGTGGTAGTGAAGAATGAAACGCTTCGTGTCTTCGCCACCGGCGTAGTTGTCGAGATACTGACGTTCGTCGGCGGGAGCCAACGTTGTGATAGCGAGTGCCTGCGTTTCACCACGGGCGAAAAGAGCGGAACCATGGGTGCGGGGCATCAGGTCGATCTCACCGCTGAGAGGACGGATCGTATCCACGTCGCGACCGTCACAACGGACACCCTTGTCGAGAATGCTGACACGAAATGCCTTTTTCTGCAGGTAATCGAATGCCTGTGACATCGCAAAGTCGTCCGCCTCAGGGTACTTCTCGAGAATGGCAGCATCCACTTCCTTGCGAAGAGCGCCAACCGCGTTTCCGCGCTCGACTTTGCTGGGCTGGTTGATCGCACCTTCAATGCGGTCACCGGCCACTTCGTAGGCAACTTCAAGAAGCTCGTCCTGAACTTCCATGAGCTCAGGATTGCGCTTCTCTTTGCCGGCACGACGAGCCAGTTCCTCCTGCGCATCGAGAATCGGCTCGATCGCATTCTGCGCGAACTGAAGAGCTTCTTTGAGTTTTTCGTCAGGAAGCTCGTCAGCTCCCCCTTCGATCATGATCACTTTGCCGCGGAGACCGGCGTAAACGAGATCGAGAGTGCTTTCCTCCCGCTGTTCGAAAGTCGGGTTGGCAACGAATTCTCCGTTGACCATACCAACACGAACCGCTCCGATAGGACCGGCAAAAGGGATGTCGGAAACAACCAGTGCCGCGGAAGCTCCGTTCATGCTGAGGATATCGGAATCGTGGACTCCGTCAGCACTGAGCAGGAGAGAAACCACCTGCGTGTCGTAGAGATACCCTTTCGGGAAAAGCGGACGCAAGGGGCGGTCCGTCATGCGGCAGGTAAGGATTTCTTTTTCCGTGGGGCGACCTTCGCGCTTGAAGTATCCACCGGGGAAGCGGCCGGCAGCGGCTGCCTTCTCCTTGTATTCAACGGAGAGCGGGAACCAGTCCTGGCCCTCGCGAACTTTCGTCTGAGACACAGCGGTCACCATGACCACGGTCTCACCGACCTGAACGGTCACAGCTCCGTCGGCAAGCTTACCCATCTTGCCGGTTTCGATTTTCATTTCATGCGCGCCTACCTGGCACGTGATGCTTTCAATACTCATGTTTTCTTTATCTTGTGGTTTGGAAATTGGTTGGAACGGGCGGAGCCGGTCGCTCATAGCAGACCGCGTCAGTATGCCCGTATCTCAAAGGAAACGAAACGTGTTTCGTGGGTCCCGCCGACGAAGGGTCGACGGCACAGGCCATCCTGGGGCATTTGCCACCATTTGACGGAAATGAAAAAGCGCCGGAAACCGACGCTTTTTCCAAATTCGACTATCGGCGAAGGCCGAGGGTAGCGAGAACTTTTTGATACCGCTCGTGATCCGTGCGAGCGAGGTAATCAAGGAGTTTTCGACGACGCGCAACGAGACGAAGAAGTCCGCGGCGTGATGAAAGATCTTTTTTATTGGCCGACATGTGATCGGTCAACTGGGTAATGCGATCAGTGAGACGGGCGATTTGCACGTCAGCACTTCCGGTATCACCTTCATGGAGCCGGAGTTCGGCAAGGGTGTCTGTGGATTCACTCATTTAGTAGACAGGAACAGCATCACCTTGATGCTTTAGTTTATTTCTTTAACCTCTCGGGATAGGAGCGCGCACTTAAACATCATTCGCTCCCGATGCAATGGAAAATGTCAGGGAACAGGCGCTTTTTCCAGAAAAATCATAGCACGTTTTGCGCTTCCCCTCGTAAACTGTTTGAATGGACGATGATGAACCAGCGGAAATACCTGACACAGCACCGGTAATGGTGCTGGGAGGTGCCACGTTGTTTCCGCATAGCTACATGCCACTGTTCCTTTTCGAGCAGCGTTACCGGGACATGCTTTCCTATTGCCTTGAGCGGCACCGGATGTTCTGCATTGGTCACGCCCTGCCGGACATCGACACCGACCTCAGCGAAGACCCCGTTCACCGGATTTCCACAATTGGACTGATCCGCGCGTGTGTCACTCATCCGGACGGGACGTCCCACCTTATGCTCTCGGGACTGCAGCGCGTGGAAATTCTGGGCTTCGAGCAACATCACCCCTTCCGGGTGGCCACTGTCCTCCCCCTTCCCTCGCGCGTCGATGATCCGGATGTTGCCGTCGAGGCCGCCCTCGAGGTAATCGACCTTTCCCGCAAGCTTTGCGGGGAGGGAAAACCGATGTCCAACCAGCTGAGCGACCACCTTGCAAGTGTAAGCGATCCTGCCGCGATAGCCGACGTGGTCTCCCATGCCTTTCTTCACGACCCCGGCGAGCGCCAGCACCTTCTCGAAACTCTCGACGTGTCGGGGCGGCTTCGCTACCTATCCGACCGACTCAGCCTGCTTCTCGCGAAGGAGTAAACAGGGTTGGTTCGCCTACCTGACAGGGTATGGTTACTCATCTAACAGGGTTGATCCCCGTCCCGTCTATCACGCCGATTTCGCGTGAATACGATTGACGAAGCGACCGGCTTGCGAAACACTTTCCCCGTTATGGAACCTCATCGTGGAACAACAATTCTCGTCCTTGGAATTCTCGGAATCGTACTCTGTCAGATTTGCGGCATCATTGCCTGGGTCATGGCGAACAAGGATATCCCGAAAATGGAAGCCGGAACCATGGACCCGGAAGGTCTCGGTCAGGCAAACGCCGGGAAGATCTGTGGCATCATCTCCGTGATTCTGCTCGCTCTTGGTCTCGTTTTTGCGGTGATCTACTTCATCTTTATCGCGGCGATAGTCGGCGGAGCGGCCTCTCAAGGTGCTTTTGAAACCATGCCGACGCAGTAGGAAGCGGACAATGATCCGTTGGGAAAAAGTTCCGCGCGCCTCCTTTTTCGAAGGTTGGACGCGCGGATTTTTTTTGGGCCTGACCGTTTTTGTCACGGCTGTTTCAGCGGCCTATTTTTTCGCTCCCTCTAACGGACCGGATCTCACGCCCTGTGCGATGCGGCAGATTCTGGGAATCCCCTGCCCGCTCTGCGGCGGGACCACTTCCTCCTTTGCTCTCCTGAGCGGGCAGTTTGCCAAAGCTTTTCTGACGAACCCACTGGTTTCGCTGGCTCTTCCTCTCGCAACCCTGTGGGCCGTATCGTGGCTCGCTTTCGGTTACCGCTTTTCTGTTTCCCTTCCTCTTCCATTCGCTCTTCCGGCAATTCTCCTTCTCGTTCTCTCCAACTGGGCCTATGTCATTTCCACGCGGATGCAGTAAGGCTTTCCCCCTGCTGGCGGCATGGTCGCTGTTCTTCGCCGGTGCCAGTGCGCGTGAAAAGGCGGTTCAGGTTATCGTGCCGTTTGCTCCCGGCGGCGGGAGTGATACGCTGGCGCGGGTTTTCACCCGGGCGATCAACGGAAACGATCTTTCAGAGGTGCCCTGGGTCGTCGTCAATGTCCCGGGAGCCGGGGGAACCATCGGGAGCCGCCGGGCAAAAAAGGCAGCCCCTGACGGCTCGACGCTGCTCTTTCTTCACGACGGGATCATCACTGCCAAACACGCCGGGCGAACGCTCTACGGGCCGGATGATTTTACTCCCGTGGCCGCGACCGGGTCCGTCGGCATGGTCATCTGTGTCGCGGAAGCATCACCCTATCCGGATCTGACTTCGCTGCTCGATGAAGCGGCAACCCGTCCTGACACTGTCACCTTTGCCGCGAATATCGGTGCGCCAAGTTACTATATGGCTCGAATCCTTGAGCACACTCACGGCAGTGCCGCCTTTCGCTACGTTCAGTCAGGTGGAGGCGCGACGCGATTTGCCGACCTCAGCGGCGGGCACATGGTCGCGAGTGCCTTTTCCGTTTCAGAATATCTTTCGTTTCGCAGCGGAGGATTGCGGGCCCTTGCTTTTCTGGGCGAAAAACGCCACCCCGCCCTTCCGGATGTCCCGACTGCGGCCGAGTCCGGCCTCGACGTAATCTACGAAAACCTGCAGGGGTGGTGGATGCCGGAGGGAGCGGATCCAGACCTGGTCACGGAATTCACCGGGACTCTCTCTGCAGCGATGAATCTGGAGAACGTTCAGCAGATCTTCGGCGAACAGCAAATTGACAAAGTGTTTCTCGATGCCGCAGGCCTACTCCGCGCGGTGGAGGAAAAGGAGAACAGTCTCCGTTCCCTCACTGTCGTGACGGAGGGTGGGAGCCTCCCCAATCTGCTGATACCGATCAGTAGTCTGCTAATTCTCGGCATCCTCATCGCAATACCCGGTGGGCGGGCGGCAATAGTTGAAGTGCCCGCAGCACCCCGAACGGAAAGGCCGAAAATCCTTTCCGCAGCCGCTCTTGTCGTGGTCTATCTTCTCCTCCTTCAATTTCTGAAGGGCTGGTTTCTCCCCTTGAGCGTCGCATTTTTGCTCGGTTCTTTTATCCTGCACTTCCGAAAGCGGGAACTCGGAAAGTCCACCCTCGTCGCCGTGCTGGTGCCGCTGATTCTCTTCCTGTTTCTCAGCACCCTTCTCGGATACCGCCTGCCATGAGTTCGCTGACCGATTTCATCCCGCTGCTTCCCTGGATCATGCTGGGCGTATCCGCCGGAATGCTCGTCGGTGCTGTTCCCGGCCTCACCGGAGCAATGGTGATCGCTCTTGTCGTCCCGCTCACTTTTTCCATGGACGAGGCATCCGCCCTGGCCCTCCTGGTTTCTCTCTACACTGGATCGGTCAGCGGCGGCCTGATCTCGGCAACGCTCCTGAAAATCCCGGGCACCCCCGCCGCTATGATTACGCTGCTCGATGCCCACCCCATGACCGAGGCGGGGCGGCCGGGCCGTGCCCTCGGACTGGGCATAGGTGCATCGTTCATTGGCGGAATTCTGTCCGGAATTGCATTGCTCTTTCTCGCAGGACCGCTCGCGGAATGGTCTGTGAAGCTGAGCAAATTTGATCTGTTCGCGCTCACTGCCATGGCGATGGTCTTCATCATTTCCGTGGCGGAACCGGGGCGGTCAGGATTGGGAAAAGGGCTCATATCCGGCGCACTGGGCTGCCTTGCCGCCCTGCCCGGAGCACACCCCGCAACCGGGGACATTCGCTACACCTTCGGAACTGCGGAAATGAACGACGGGTTCAATCTTCTCCCCGTCCTCATCGGACTTTTCGCGCTCAGTCAGGCGTTTGTAGATCTGGCAATACCCGGTCCGGAGAAATCGAAATCCGTTGCTGCGAAAGTGGATCGTGTCCGGGTAAAACTGAAGGACTGGGCCGCACAGGCGGGAAATCTGCTTCGCTCCAGTGTGATCGGAACCTTTGTCGGCATTCTTCCCGGCATCGGAGCCAATATCGGATCGACCATCGCTTACGGAGTCGCCCGCCATTCTTCAAAAAATCCGGAAAAATTCGGCAAGGGATCCGAAGAAGGGCTCGTCGCATCCGAATCTGCAAACAATGCCACCGTCGGAGGCGCACTCATCCCGTTGATTGCCCTCGGTATTCCGGGGAGCGTCGTCGATGCCATTCTCCTGGGCGCGTTTATTCTCCATGGCCTCCAACCCGGTCCTCTACTGTTTCAAAATCATCCCGGAACGGTCTACTCGCTCATTACCGCCTATCTGATTTCAAACATCGTTATGGTGGTCCTGATGCTTTCTTCGGCGCGTTGGATCGCCCGGCTTGCCGGAATCAATCGCCAGCGGCTTGCTCCGTGCATCCTCGTCTGCAGCGTGGTTGGGGCCTACTGCATCAGCAATCGCATGTTCGACGTGTGGGTGATGGTCGCATTCGGGCTGTTGGGCATCCTCCTGCAAAAACGGCGTATTCCCATGGCACCGTTTGTGATCGGTTTTGTTTTGACTCCCATTGCCGAAAAAAATCTCTCCGGCGGCCTGATGAAAAGCGGTGGCAGCTACCTGCCGTTGTTTCAGTCCCCTTTCTCACTGGCATGCCTCGTGCTGGCGGTCGTTTTGCTGGTGTTCAGTTTGCGAAACGCAAAAAGCCCGAAGGCCATCTGACCTCCGGGCTTTTGAAAAAAACGAAGTTGAGTCGGGTCCCGACTATTTATCGAACTGTGCGTCGAAAACGATATTCGATGCGGGGAAATCCACCTTCTTCACAAATTCGGCGGATTCGGCCGCACCGGCTTCGCGGTCCATTGCACCGTCTTCCCACTCAACGGAAAGCGGACCGGTGTATTCGATATCGTTCAGGGCGCGAATGATGCGCTCGAAGTCAATCTTCCCGCGTCCGACTGACTTGAAGTCCCAGAACCGCTTCCGGTCGTGGAAGTCGACGTGTCCGCCGAATACTCCGGCGTCAACAGGATGGTCGGACCAGCTCACATCTTTCATGTGCACGTGATTGATGCGGTCGGAAAAACGATAGATAAACTCGACGTAATCAACCCCCTGATAGCCGAGGTGGCTCGGGTCGTAGTTAAATCCGAAACTCGGATGGTAATCGATCGCTTTCAGCGCGGTTTCAGCGGAAGCGATGTCGAACGCAATCTCAGTCGGGTGGACTTCCAGAGCATACTTGATTCCGTTCTCCTGGAACACATCCATGATCGGACCGAAGCGGTCCGCAAAATCTTTGAATCCGCCTTCAATTTGTCCGGGAAGGACCGGGGGAAAAGAATAGAGCAGGTGCCAAATTGATGATCCGGTGAAGCCGTTCACCACACTCACACCAAATTCTTTAGCAGCGATTGCGGTCTTCTTGAGTTCTTCGGCAGCACGTTCGCGAACGCCTTCAGGGTCGCCGTCGCCCCATACGTAGTCGGGGAGGATTTGCTTGTGGCGCTCGTCGATCAAATCGCAAACCGCCTGACCAACGAGGTGGCTGGAAATCGCGTAGCACTTCATGTCATGCTTGTCGAGAAGCTCACGCTTGGCCTTGCAGTATTCAGCATCTGCCTTGTCGACTTCGAAATGATCCCCCCAACATCCGAGCTCCACACCATCGTAGCCCATCTCTTTGGCTTTCGTGATGATTGTTTCACAGTCGAGGTCGGCCCACTGGCCGGTGAATAGAGTTACAGGTCTTCCCATTGCGTTCCAGAATCAGGTTTTATTTGGTAGAAAATTGCGCCGGAACAGTGACGGGATATCGCACCGCCGGACAGCAGAGTTACGTAGCGTTTTCAGGGAAGGGTTTCAAGCATTCTATTGCACGTTTCCCTGCATTCCACCTTCTCAACTTCGCCCTTTCGGTACACAAAAAAGCTCCGGAATGCTCCAGAGCCTTTTCGTTGAGTGATGAGAAAGTCCTCTTTCCCGGTCGCAACGATTAGAATGTCGCCGTTGCACCGATGTGGAAACGCCCGGACTCGTCTGCGATGACGTTCTCGGTGAAGACAGGATAACCGTAGTCGACGCGGAGCTTGAACCAGTCGCTGTAGTTCCAGCGAAGACCCATCCCGACCGATCCGATCTGGAAGCTGGAAGGTTCAAACGGAAGCAGGTCAACATTTCCGAGATTGGCAGCGTCGAAGAATCCAAGGAAGCGGAGGCTGTCCGTCTCATTTTCCCAATCAAAGACGCGTCCCATTGAGAGCTCAGGCGTGTAGAGTTCAATCGTTCCCCAGAAGCCCTGATCTCCACGTGCAACACGCTGATCGAAACCGCGGACCGTATCATAGCCACCGGCTCCGAGTTGCTCAGATGGCTGAAGGTTGCCGTTAGCTGCCTGCCCCTGAAGCTTGAATCGTGCAGACCAGTCTTCACGCAGACGCTGCTGGTGCTCGATACCGGCTATGGCATAGAAATATTCCGAACTGGAACCGAAGCGGGAAGCCTGGAAGACCGGATCGCTATTGTGGTGATTAAAGCTGCCAGGCGAGTAAACCCCCCGGATGTCAAACTGAGATACACCACGGTTCCACTGAATCGTCTCTTGATAACCAAGGCTGAACTGGAAAATCTCAACCCGTGAGCCGAATAGTTGCAGATTGTTGGAGTTCTGAACATCGATGAACTCGAGACTGCTGCCGTTAGACTTCCAGTCAAATCCGAAATCCATTTCACGCTGGCGATTCGCTTTCGAGTCGAGTGGAATTCCGTATCGGGCGCTGAGTTGAACATTGTCTCCGTCAGAGTCGAGGAAGTTTCCTCCTCCGATCGGGATTGGGTCGGAATCAATCTCAACATAGGAAGCAAGCACCGTAACCCAATGCCTCCAGGGGAGCGTATGCGTGTAGACGAGTGAATTAGCTCGAATGTGCTCAAAATCAAGGTCACCGGTGTACTGATAGCTCAACGAACGATTCGGGCCAAAGACATCGCCGAAATTGAAACCAAAGATAATACGGTCTTCGCCAAGGAAGTCAGTCCCCGAGTCTTCGTATCCCGTGTAGAACCAGTTTGCCCGTGACTGGTAGCTCTTGAGAATAACATCGGTGGTTCCGAATTCAAAACCGGGAGCGTAAACCATATCCACCTTCCGGTAGGGAGAGCGGTTTACCCAGGAAAGGTCACGCAAAATGTCATTTGAACGGATAACCTCACCTTTTTGCACTCGCATCTGGGAGCGGATGTATTCCTCTGTGTCTGCATCCACACCTTCCACACGAATCCGCGCAAGCTTCGATTCAATAACGACGAGTTGAACCACTCCTGACGTAATATCCTGCTCGGGGAGAAGAACATCGACAACGGGGCGATCCCCTTCGCGGTACGCAACAATCACATCTTTCACCATCTGATCGAGCGAACCCAGAGAAACAGGTTTGTTCAGATAGCTCTGGAGAACGAGACCAACAGGGCGGGGAAATTCATCGAAGTCGTGCCAAATCCCCTCTACTCCCGGCCAACCGTCGGGCCGCACATCGCCCGGGCGGGGTACCAGAACAACTCCGAGGAGTTGGTTTACGAGATACTCCTCCTGACTTGGACCTCCATTCAGTCCGGCAGTTTGATCAAGCTTGAAACGCCCCAGATTATCCACTGCGATTGGGCCAGTGCCTCCACCGGCGTCGAGAATGGACTGCGTCGCGTCAACCTGACTGCGGGTCGTAGGCGGGAGCGCATCTATAAGGATTTCGGTGCCATACTGGTCTTTCACCGTTCGTTGCGCCGACGCCGGCACCGCAATCGCTAGAAGGCAAAGTCCGCCAAGGCAGGAAAGGATATGTTTGTTTCTCATCATTCTCAAACGGTCGTGAAGCGAAAAATCGCCTCCCGTAAACCTATTCGATTAACACACGTTAAGATGGTTGAAAAAGGTTTTTTTCGATATTTTTCGGATTTGTGAAACCCGAATACGCGATTGGTTTTCAAAACCTCTCCACTACCGATTTTACGAGTATGAAGAAATTGCCTGACGTGGCAAGGAAAAGACTCCGTTTTCTGTGAAGAGTCAGGGCATCTCCCCAACGTCCCCCGCAACAGTTTACCGAAGAGACTGCAGTTCTCCTGCAACCCCGCAAACAGAACGACGTTTGTGCCGGCGTTTCATGCCACGCCAAACAAACGCTTCATGCATGTATGCAGGAATTTTCAGACGGGGTGAAACTCCGATTCGCACTTCGCTTTATTCCACCGCCGTCTTAATCTGCATCCGTGTGGACGATTTCACCTGCCCTCCCGCGGCCGGACTGATGGTCTCGATGCGCATTTCATCGACCATCCAGATGTCTCCGAACTTCTTTCCGTGAAGGACTTCGAAACGACGGATGGGGCGTCCCTGGCTGTTGAAGCCGATCATTTTCATCATTCCTCCGCTCCCCTTGTCGATCCAGATGTCCACCGTTGCGTAGGCCCCGGCATCACCTCTGGGAGCAAGCACGCGAACAATCCAGCATTCCCGTTGCTTCAGTTTGTCATGGCCTACAATTTGCGCATTCGGCCAGTAGAGAAACCGCATCGAGAGATCGTCGTAGGTTACATCCGTCCCACGGATTGGCTGGGCGTATTTGCTGGGTGAAACGGCTTGAAGCTCCTTACCTCCCACCCCTTCGTAGAGAGCGAATTTCTGGTTTCTCGTATCGAGCAGAATCACTTGTGCAGGATCGTCAAAAATGAAGCGTATCGACTCCGGCTTCAATGACATGAGAAATGGAACTTTCTTCGCCAATCCCATCCGCAGAACTCCGGTGAAGTCGCGATTGTAGAGCGTGTAGCTGTATCGGACGAGCCTGAGAACCTCGTCGGCGGTATACTGGCTAAGCGGCTTCGCAGCGGGAGGCGAAGCGCTCGCTGGAGCACGCTCACCGGTTTCCTCCTGAGCTGACACGGAAATAGCGCTCAGGGCAGCGACCAGGAGTAGAGGCATGGAAAATTTCATAGGATTTGAGGGGAACTGATTTGACGAAAGAGGAAAAGTTACATGCACATGATTGCAAGGGAATCCGAAGTATTTTTCCTCTTTTCTCTTTTTATAACGGAAGAAATGTCGTTTTCTTCGGAAAAACTGCACACCGACTCCCGCACCGGCAATGGAAAACCACCGTCTCGTCCTCCCTGAACACCTGAACCAATACGGCTTTCTCTTTGGTGGCTATCTATTGATGTGGGTCGACGAGATTGCCTGGATGGCCGCAAGCCTGGATTTTCCGGGCTGCCATTTTGTGACCGTGGGAATGAAAGAAGTTTCCTTCCACAAAAGCGTAAAAGAGGGATCTATTCTCCGGTTTGAAACGGATCAGGTTCATCGCGGTGACACTTCCACCAGGTATTCCGTGAGCGTTTATCGCAAGACAGAGGAAATTTTCTCCACGGAAGTCACCCAGGTCCGCGTCAATGAACGCGGGGAAAAACAATCGCTTCCCAATCATTGAATCTTTGTTAGCCTTCCCCGAATTTTACCATGAGCAATTCGACTCAGAAGTCAGTCTCGGTACTTGGCTCCCTTAATATCGACTATTTCACTAAGGTCGAGACCCTGCCCGTTCCCGGGGAAACCGTGGCATCACTCAGCCTGGAGCTTTTTCAGGGGGGGAAAGGTGCCAACCAGGCTATCTCGGCTGCGAGGCAGGGGGCGAACGTGACACTCATCGGGACCGTCGGGGACGATGCTGAAGGGGAATCCTACCGGCGCGCACTCGAGGCTGAAAAAATAGACCTCAGCTGTCTGCAAACCGGTTCCGCACGCACCGGCTGCGCATTCATTACTGTCGATGAGCAGGGCGAAAACATGATCGTGGTTTCCAGCGGGGCAAACGCCGAACTAACCGATGCCGCCATCCAGGAGAAGAAAGCCAGGCTCTCTTCCGCCGATGCCGTTCTTGCCAATTTCGAAATCCCGATTCCGGCCCTGATAGGAGCTGCCCGTATCGCGAATGCAGCTTCCGTTCCGCTTGTAATCAACCCCTCCCCCTACGACCCCGTTTTTCCCTGGCAGGAAATTCAGACCGATTACCTTATTGTAAATGAGGGTGAAGCCACCGAAGTGATGGAGTTCGATCCGCTGCAGGAGGATGAATCGCTCGTTCGTCAGCGGCTTACCGAATTGCGGGTAGAGCATCTCATAATCACCCGCGGAAGCGACGAAACCATCGTCTACCGGCGGAGTGGCGAAGCGGTTGCGGTGGAAACACTGCCGGTCCTGCCTGTCGATACCGTCGGCGCGGGCGACGCATTCGCGGGATGTTTCACATGCCGGATTGCGGAGGGGGATTCGCTTGAGAATGCGATCAGAGCCGCGAATTGTGCCGGTGCTCTCACGACACTGGGCCCCGGTGCTCAGAACCCGATTCCCGACCGGGAAAAAGTGACTCAGCACCTCGAACACCTTTCCACCTGATCACTATCTGCATGAGAACTTTCGCTGCCCTGATCACTTTTCTTCTGCCCCACGCGCTCTCTGCAGATGACTGGCCTCAGTTCCGGGGCCCAAACGGGGACGGTATTGCTCAGGCCGAAAATGTTCCGCTCGAGTTCGGGGAGAGTTCGAATCTCAGGTGGAAAACAGATCTGCCCGGCAGAGGTTGGTCCTCTCCGGTCTACGATGGAGAGTTTTTCTGGCTCACCACCGCTATCGAAAAATTTCCGACCGATGAAGAGCGCACCAAGCTTCTGAAAGAACAGGGAATTGAGGAAAAAATCTTCAAGCAGCGCCAAATTGCCTCATCGATCGAGCTTGCTCTTTTGCAAGTGGATGCAAATTCCGGGGAAATTCTTCATACCGAGTCATTCAAAACCATTCCCGCCCCGGACGCGATTCATACGTTTAACAGCTACGCATCCCCTACTCCGGTTATCGCCGGCAATCTGCTGATCGCGCACTTCGGCACCTTTGGAACCTACGCGTTCAACACAGAAACCAAAGCTCCCGTCTGGAAAAGACAGATCAAGCTCGACCACAGCGTCGGCCCCGGCAGCTCCCCTTTCATTGCCGGCAATCTGCTGATCCTGATTTGCGACGGAACCGATCAGCAATTTGTGACCGCACTGGACCTGAAGACCGGTGAAACGGTCTGGAAAACCGACCGACCGGCCATGCGCGCTGCGAAGGGCGATCAGAAAAAGGCCTATAACACACCTGTTTTGATCAAGGACCGCTCGGGTCGGGAACAACTCATCTGCATGGGCGCCCAGTGGCTCATCAGTTACGAAGCGGAAACCGGAAAAGAAATCTGGCGCCTCGACCACGGCAGTGGCTTCTCCGTCGTCCCCCGCCCTGTTTTCAGCGAAAAACATCAGTTGGTCTATATCTCCACCGGCTTTGGGAAGCCGAAGCTCATGGCGGTTCGCGTCGACGGCTCCGGAGATATCACAGGTCAGGACAAAGTCGCCTGGGAGGACCCGAAACGAATTCCGGCCAAACCAAGCCCATTGCTCGTCGGGGACGAACTGTATCTCATCTCTGACGGAGGAATCGGATCCTGCTTCGACGCCGCTACCGGAAAGCTTCACTGGAACGCGCGGATCGATGGCAACTACTCCGCATCCCCTCTGTTTGCCGACGGCAAAATCTTCGTAGGGAATCAGGAGGGAACCATTACCGTTTTCGCCCCCGAAAAAACCTACCGGGAACTCGCAAAAAACCAGATCGAAGGCTCCATCATGGCCTCTCCGATCGCGCTCGACGGTGCCTTGATCCTCCGCTCCGACACCGCGCTCTACCGGTTCGGCGACTGAGGCCTTTCAGCGTCCGTCACTTCGCGGAAACCCAGCTGAAACGGGGGTCGAAAATATTTCGATTTTTTTTACATGAGGCGTGACATTTCCCCCCTCATTCGTTATTCCTCTGTGAATACCAGCGTATTCCGCTCATAATGATACTCATGAAAACCTCGTTGAAATCCCTCGCCGCAGTAGCCCTGACGGCATGTTTCTTCGCCAGCAACTCCGAAGCCCGCACCTGGACAAGCACGGAAGGAAAGCCACTTCAGGCCATCTTTCTCGGAATTGAAGGCGAAAACTTCAAGTTCAAGATGCCGAACGGCAAGGAATTCTCGGTCCCTAAAGACCGGTTCATTCAAGCCGATCAGGAAGCCGCGGAGCGACTCAATCGCATCGGCGACGATTCCTACACCAAGGCATCCGCCCGCAAGATTGACACCCTGCTTGCCACCGGATTGAAGAAAGAAGGATTCTCTTCATTCAACGAACCTCTCCCCGACGACCTTTTCGTCCGGCGTGTCTACCTCGACATCGCAGGTCGCATTCCGACCCGTGAAGAGTTCAAGGAATTCGCAGACAGTGCCCGCCCCGACAAGCGCGAAGCCCTGATTGACGAATTGCTTCTCTCCCGCGGATTTTCCTCTCACATGTTCAATTATTTCGCGGACATGTTTCGACTTCACGCCAGTGATTTTAACAACGGCGTTCGCATGGACCCCTACGTCAACTGGTGGCGCGAACAGCTTGAGGCGAATCGCCCCTACCATGAAATTGTGCAGGAGATGCTCACTGCGAAAGGAAACGTGGGCCAGAATCCCGCTTCCGGATTCATCCTGCGCGATACCGGCATGGAGTTCGACGCATTCGCCAACTTCGGACAGGTGATGCTCGGGATCGACATTTCCTGTGCCCAGTGCCACGACCACCCCTTCGACGAGTGGACGCAGGGCGACTTCTACGAAATGGCTGCCTTCTTCGGAAACACCCAGCGCTCGCTCGGCTATCGCCCCAGCTCTGCCATGATGGGTGGAGGCTCCATCGAAATGCCCAATGCACCGGAGGGATGGCGTAGCAATTTCTACAAATGGGCCGAAGCCAACAAAGGCTACGTCCCCCGTGATCAGAACAGCAACCAGGTCCGCTTCTTTGTGAACGCGCTCGGCTGGAACGTCACTGACAACGAGAGTCTTGAGACCATTCTCCCTCATGATTTCCGCGGAAGCGGTGGCAAACCCAATGAGGTTGCCAACCCGCGGACCCTTATCGGCGATGCCGCCAAAAAAGGCGGAAAAACCCGTCGTGAGGCAATCGCGGAGTGGCTTATTGACCCCAACAACCCGCGCTTCGCGCTCGTTATCGCAAACCGGATGTGGGAGCGCGCCTTCGGTAGAGCTCACATCATTCCTGTAAATGACTTCAGCGACGACATGATTCGCGGAGCTGCACAACCGGAAGTCCTCAAGTTTGTCACGAACGAAATGAAGCGGGTCAACTACGACCTCCGTGAGTTCATGCGTATTCTTTACAACACCCGTGCCTACCAGTCGATTGCCACTGCAGAAGAGCCCGACTGGGCTGACAAATACTACTTCCAGGGTCCGGTTCTCCGTCGTATGCGTGCGGAGCAGGCCTGGGATTCCATGATGGTTCTCGCTCACGGAGCGGAAATCGACAACAAGCAGGGATCCGACGGTTCTTTCTACAAGAAGATCCTTGATATCGATTTCTCGGAAGCGACCAACGAAGACGTTTGGAAGCACTACGAGATGTGGCAGAGCGCCCGTGGCAGAAACATGGGAATGGCGATGATTTCCGAAGAAAGCGGAGATTCCTACACGCCAACGATCATGAACGACTCCGAGCTCCGGGCCTCCGAGCTGCCGCAGCCTGCTCCTGCCGCCTCCATGCTCGACACCTTTGGTCAGTCCGACCGCCGCATCACGGACGAGCACAACTACGACGGCTCCGTGCCGCAGGTTCTCGCTCTCATGAACGGTGACGTGACTACCCGTCTCACTGGTCTTTCTTCAAAAATCGTCGACGAGATGGAGGAGTTTGATGGCCCCGACGACAAGGTTCGTGGCGTCTTTCACACCCTTCTCAACCGATTCCCGACAAAAGAGGAGCTCGATCTTGGCACCAGCATGATCGAAGACTACGGCGATGACGGCATCAGCGACCTCGCCTGGGCTCTTATGAACAGCCCGGAATTCCTTTTCATTCAGTAATCCGACAACCGAAAGAAATCCCGCACCACCCCAACCTTCACCTAAACCTATTATGGACAATATCGCAGAAATCGCCGGTAAAGATCCCCTGAGCCGCCGTTACTTCATGGAGTTGTCGGCCAAGCTGTCACTCGGAGTGGGACTCAGCGTCCCCTTCCTGCCCCGCAATCTGAAAGCGGAGGGCGGCACCGCCAAGAACCTGATCTACATCTACCTCTCCGGGGGGATGACTCACCTCGACACCTTTGACGCCAAGAAAAACAGCGGCGTCATGGGCGACACCGAGCTTCTCGACACTCCCGTCGACAATATGAAGATGGGAATGCACATGAAAGAACTCAGCAAGCTGGCAGACAAACTTGCTGTGATCAACTCAATGACATCCACACAGGGTGCTCATGAGCAGGGTCAGTACATCATGCGAACCGGCTACGAAAAACGTGCCACCATCGTTCACCCCACCGTCGGCCCCTGGGCAGCCACTCTCCTCGGGGAAAGCGGTCGAGTCCTCCCCGACTCTGTGGTCGTTGGACAGAGCACGTCCAACGCCGGTTTCATGGAGCCTCGCCTCTCCCCGCTTCCCATCGCTGATCCCGGAGGCGGCGTTCCCAACACGGAGCTCGCAGTTGCCGGCGACCGTTTTGACCGTCGCATGGAGATGGCATCCAAACTCGGCCAACAGTTCACCAGCAAGTTCAAATACAGCGGACCGGAGTCCTATGTTGAATACTACAACCAGGCCAACAAGCTTCTCAAAAGTGATGAGCTTTCCGCCTTCGACATTTCCGGTGAGTCCAACGCCTCCGACTACGGCACCGGACGACTCGGGCAGGGCTGCCTGCTCGCCCGCAAACTCGTCGAGAACGGCGTACGCGTGGTGGAAGTGATTTCCGGTGGATGGGATATGCACGTCGACGTCAGTTCCGGAACCGCCAGCAAGCTTCCAGAGCTCGACAAAGCTGTCGCGACTCTCCTGAAAGATCTCGAATCCAAGGGGCTGCTCGAGACAACAATGGTCGCCATCGGAACCGAATTTGGCCGGACACCTGACATCAACATGAATGGTGGACGCGATCATTACCCCGCTGCCTACTCCTGCGTTCTTGCCGGAGGTGGCGTCAAAGGTGGAACCGTCTACGGAGAAACCGACGGAAGCGGTAAAAAAGTCCGCAGCAATCCGGTCAAGCCAGAGGACTTCCTCGCTACGATCGGTTACGGCCTCGGGCTTCCGCTCGAAGAGACGGTTTACTCACCGACCCAGCGCCCCTTTACCTTTGCGGACAAAGGCAAGCCGGTCACCAGCATCTTTGGCTGATCAGCCCAAACCTGTTTGCGCAAAACGCCGGTCCGGAAGGTCCGGCGTTTTTTGTGTCTCGAAAGCAGCACCAAACCCTGTTGGATCGCGGACCGAACCCTGTCCGGTGGCAGAGCAAACCCTGTCAGGGCACATGGGAAAAGCGGTTGCCGGTCCCGCTTCTCACTTTCCGATACAGAAAGTCGAGAAAATTTCACCGAGGATTTCCTCCACGTCTGTTTTGCCAACGACATCACCGACGGCGTCGAGTGTGGCCCTCAGGTCCAGAGCGATAAATTCGGGAGATTCATGCGCCGCGAGATTTTCGAGAGCACGTTCGAGATTCTCTTTTGCCCGGAGCAGGCAGTGCTGGTGCCTGGCATTGATAGCAGCGAGGCTGGTGCTCGAAACGGCGCCCTTCCGCGTGAGAAACGCATGCAGTTGTTTTCGAATCTCCGCAGCGGCACCTTCGGCATGGCACGAGATAGAGATCGCTTCATCCCCTTCCCAGTCCGCATGACGCGGGAGATCGGATTTGTTCAGAATTCGCAAAACGCGGGTTCCCTCCGGAATCTCGACGGCCCGTGCGGAAGATTCAGGAGCGCTTCCATCGATGATCTGGAGCACTAGTTCCGCCCTCGCAATCTGCTCGCGGCTCCGCTCAATTCCCTGACTTTCGATCGCTTCGCCACTTTCACGGATCCCTGCCGTATCGATGAGTCGAATCGGGATTCCCTCCAGGTTGATCACCTCTTCAATTGTGTCGCGCGTCGTCCCGGCCTGTTCATTGACAATGGCCCGGTCGAAACCGAGCAAGAGATTGAGTAAACTCGATTTACCGGCGTTCGGTGCCCCCGCAATAACGGTGCGGAGTCCCTCCCGCAAGACGCGTCCCTGGTCTGCGGTTGAAAGCAGTTTATCGATCGCCGAAAGGATTTCTTTTCCACGGTTCTCCAAAGCCTCCGCAGAATCGGGATCGATATCCTCTTCCGGGAAATCAATGTAGGCTTCAAGGTGAGCGGTGAGTCCGATGAGATCCTTTCGAATTGCCTCGATCGCCTCCCCCAGCCTGCCGGAAAGTTGCTCATTGGCCGCCCTCGCCGCCAGCTCAGTCTGAGCGGAAATAAGATCCATAATCGCCTCCGCCTGAGTAAGGTCCAGCCGACCATTCTCAAAAGCTCTGCGGGAAAATTCGCCCGGCTCAGCCGGTTCGCACCCGGCTTCGAGAAAGCGGTTCAAAAGTCGTCCTGTCACCACGACTCCCCCATGGCAGGCGATCTCGACGATTTCCTCCCCGGTGAAGCTGGCGGGCCCGGGAAACCAGGTCAGCAATACTTCGTCGATCGTTTCCCCGGCGGCATCGACAATTCTCCCAAGGTGCTGCGTTCGCGCCACCCAACGATCCCGCTTTCTTCCCTGAAAGGTGGAAGATGAGATCTTTGCCGCATCCGGTCCGCTGATACGCAACAAACCGACAGCGCCAACTCCGGGTGGAGAAGCAAGAGCAACAATGGTGGACTGGGAATTCAAAGTGGAAACAGGTAAGTCGCGAACCGGTAACAGTGAAGGGGAATTTTTGCGAATCCGGATTGAGATTGCACATCCCTCCATTTTTTCCCAAGATGCCCAGCCCTCCCCATGGCCCTTCGAATCAAAGACCTCCCCGAAGACGAACGACCCCGAGAAAAAATTGCGGAGAAAGGAGCGACGTATCTCAGCGATGCGGAGATTCTTGCCGTTTTCTTCGGCACCGGTCGCCAGGGCATGAGTGCGGTCGATCTGGGACGGGAAATGATCCGGCACTTCGGCAGCCTGCGCAATCTGTCACGGGCCACCGTGGAGGAACTGATCGCGATTGACGGGATAGGGCCGGCAAAAGCGGCGCAGCTGGCTGCCGTTTTTGAGTTTGGCAAACGTCTCGCCCGCGAACCCTACCGCGAAGAGTCCATTACCGGACCGGAGGATGTCTATTCCATCATGGGACCGGACATGCAGCTGTTGGATCAGGAATCCGTCCGGGTCATCCTTCTCAATCACCGCAAACGCCTCATCCACATCGCGGAGGTGTTTCGCGGAACCGGCAATGAATCGTTCTGCAATCCCGCTGAAGTTCTACGCAAGGCCTTGAACCACGCCTCTTCGGCCATGATTCTCGTTCACAACCATCCCTCCGGAGACCCTTCTCCCAGTGAAGCTGACCGGAGAATCACCAGAAGAATGCGGGATGCCTGTGACGCGGTGGGAATTGAGTTTACCGATCACATCATCATCGGTCAGCCCTCAGAATCGATGGAGGAACCGTATTTCAGCTTTCGGGAAGCAGGACTTGTGTAAGATTCCGCGCTACATGGCTATTCATCCCAACGCAGTTGTTTCCCCCACCGCCCAAATCGGTGAGGGAGTCACTATCGGACCATTTGCCGTCATCGAAGACGATGCCGTTATCGGTGACCGCTCTGTCATTGACGCTGCAGCCCAGGTCCGGAAACGGAGTCAAATCGGTGCCGATTGCCGCATCGGTTCCGGCGCACTGATCGGAGCGGATCCCCAGTTCGGCGGTTTTGATCCGGAAACCCCAAGCTGGGTGGAGCTCGGGAACGAAAACATCATTCGGGAATACGTAACCATTCATCGCAGTATCGATGCAGAAGGAAAAACCACCCTGGGCGACGGGAACTTCCTGATGAACGGCGCTCACATCGGGCATGACTCCCACATCGGCAATCACAACACGATGGCCAACAATGTTCTCGTCGCCGGACACGTCGAAGTGGGAAATCACTGCTTTTTCGGAGGAGGATCGGTTTATCACCAGTTCGTCCGCATTGGAGATTATGTAATGGCTCAGGGCCTCGCCGGTATGTCACTGAATATGCCGCCCTACGTAATGGCAGCCGGGGTCAACTACGTCGCGGGAATCAATGCCGTCGGCCTCAGGCGCGCCGGATTCAGCGCCGAAGCGAGAAAGGAAATCAAAGAGGCCTTTCGCAATCTCTATCTCACCTCAAAATCAGTGAACGACGTTCTCGAAGAAGCAGAAGGGCAGGAATTCCTCCCGGAAACGGAAGCCTTTTATCAGTTTCTCAGGGAGAAAGCGAAAAAGCCGGTTTGTATCCGATATCGCAAGGACGCCGGAGATAGTTAGGGATTCTTAATTAAAATGGGCAAAATCGGGAGTTTTCAGTGGTCTTTTGTCCATTTGGGAGTAAATCAGATTTGGTAATTTCCCGTATTGCCACCATATTTACCGAAGTCGTTCGACCGCTTTGATTTTTTCTCGTCATCGCCAAGTTCATATGCTCCGCCGACGATTGCGCTCCTGTGCAATTGTGGGCGTCTTTGTTGTGTTCGCATCACTCTCCTGTTCTCAGCTTTCTGCGCAGGATTCGGACTTTGCGATTACCAATACGGCTTCGGCAGACACAACCAATCTGGACATTCAGGCGGACTTCACCGACTACGACAAGAATCTCGGTGTAGCCAAAGCTACCGGTGATGTGGTTGTGAAATACGGCGATGTTGAAATCAAGGCCGACCAAATCGAATTCAACCAGTCGAGCGGGAACATTTTTGCGCGCGACAATGTGAGGGTCTATCGCAACGGGCAGGTCATTGATGCCGAGGAAGTGATCTACAACATCGAAACGGGAGAGATGACGACAAGCCGCTTCAAAAGTGCGCTTGAACCGATTCTTGTGATGTCTGACAACATCCAGCGTCCCGAGGAAGGGAGCGACGGCCCGATCACCCTGCTTGACGCGACATTCACGACGCATGATTCAGCAAATCCCGATCACCGCGTTTTCGTAAAAAAACTGGAGGTTTATCCCGACGACAAGATCGTCATGCACGGGGCCAAGATTTACTCCGGGGATCGCCAGCTTTTCTGGTTTCCCTACTATGTGCAGCCGATGAACGAAGAGCTGGGCTACTATTTTATTCCCGGATGGAACTCCGCCTGGGGAGGCTACCTTCTGAATCGCTACGGGTTCATGGTGAATGACGATATTCTCGCAAAGGCACATTTTGATGCCCGATCAGAACGGGGGCTTGCCGGAGGCCTTGAGTTCGAATTTCAGAAGTTCCGCGACAATGATGATATAGGGCGTCTTAACCTGTATTACGCGCAGGACAACAATCCTCAAATGCGCTTCAATGGGCGGAACCGCAAACGAGGTGTTACTTCAAGCCGTCATCGAATCAACTTCCAACATCGCATCTACTTTCCCGGATCCGATGACGAAACGTTCTACCTTGATTTCGATATCAATCGACTGAGCGATCAATTCGTGTATGAAGATTTCTTCCCCTCCGAGTTTCGCATCGATCCGAGACCGGATAATTTGATCAATTTGAACAAGCTTTTCCCTCAGGGGGAAGTCTCTTTGACCGGGCGCTATCACATTAACGAATTCTTTCAGACGGATACCCGGTCGCCCGAACTGGCCGTCGACATCATTCGAACCCCGATTGCCGATTCGGGTTTCTATTATCAGGGGCTCACCACCTACGGGATTCTTGATGAGGAATACAGCACTGACCGCCTCCTCAGGGGCGCAATGGAGCCAAGTGGATTCAATCGCTTCCAGACCTACCACGAAGTTCTTCATCCATTGAAGGTCGGCAACGTCCTCAACGTAGTGCCCCGGGTTGGAGGTGGTTACGCTCACTATAACGACTTTGAAATCCCCGGCCTGAACACCTTTGAGAGTTCAACGACTCATGCCGGGGTGGATCTGTCATTCAAGATGTCGAAACGCTCTCCTCACATTCACAACAAAGCCCTCGGACTCGACGGCCTGCTACACGTTGTTCGACCTTATTTGAATTACTCCTATATCAATACAGACGAAATCAACGGGCGGTTTACCCCTATCGATCGATTCACCCCCACCACGCGACTTCGGGCAATCGACATGCCGCTTTTCACATCCATGGATGACTTGCGGGATTGGTCTGTTTTCCGAACCGGTGTGTCACAGAGCTTTATCACCAAGAGAAACGGTCGGTCCTATGAGTGGCTCGCTCTCAACAATTATATCGACATCTACGACAACGATCCCGAATACAACCGGGATACGTCTAACTTCTTCACGGAAGTCGACTGGCGCCCCCTGCCCTGGCTGCGTGCCAAGACAACAGCTCAGGTCCCCCTCTTCGACGACACGCTCGATTTTACAGAAGTGTCATCATCCCTCCAGTTCATGCCGACCGACTGGTTCCATTTCAGCGTGGGACACTACTACCTTACCGATCACCCCTTCTTCCAGAATTCGAGCCTCTACTCTCTCAACACCTACACTCGCCTGGGTGATGAATGGGGTCTGAGTACATCACACCGCTTCGAATCAGATGACAACACTCTCGAGTATCAGCAATACAGCATCCATAAGGATTTTGCGAGTTGGACAGCCAGCCTCGGAGGGATCGTCCGCGACAACCGACGGGGCGAAAACGAATACGGCGTTCTCTTCAGCCTTACTCTAAAGGCTTTTCCAAAGATGTCTCTTCCTGTTGACTTCCAGCCCGGCGGTCTCGGTGCTGAAGATTGATATCGTCAACTGAGCCAATACAGCATTGGCCGGAGGTCTTTCTTATCATGAATGCCACTGCAACAGCCGGGACTACATTTCAACAGAACTGACACACGATTGAGACTGGCTTTTTCGCCAAAAAGCGCCATGTCAGTAAAATTTCCAAACCCTTTCTAATATCTAATGAAACTCACTATTATCGGCTCTGGATACGTTGGACTCACCACCGGTGCCTGCTTCGCCGAAGTCGGGCACGAAGTCATGTGCGTAGACAATGACGCCGCAAAAATTGAGACACTGCTGAAAGGGGAGATTCCCATCTACGAACCGGGGCTCGCTGAAATCGTGCGCAACAACGTTGCTGCGGGACGTTTGAAATTCACTGTCGACACCCCCGAGGGAGTGGATCACGGGGATGTTGTTTTCATCGCCGTTCCGACCCCGCCCAATCCGGATGGCTCTGTTGATCTGAAATACATCGAAAAAGTCGCCCGGGAAATCGCACCGGCGATTAACCAGTACAAAGTCATCGTCGACAAATCCACTGTTCCAGTCAAAACGGGCGAAAAAGTAGCCGAAACCATTCAGCGCTACGCTCCTGAAGCGGAATTTGACGTCGTTTCCAATCCTGAGTTTCTCCGGGAAGGCTCCGCAGTTGACGATCTCATGAAGCCCGACCGGATCGTATTCGGCTCCAACAGCGACCGTGCTTCGGCTCTCATGAAGAAAATCTACGAACCCTTCGTAGCACCTCTTCTTGTCACTGACATCAACAGTGCGGAACTCATCAAGCACGCGGCCAACTCTTTTCTCGCTCTCAAGATTTCCTACATCAATGCAATCTCCGCGATTTGCGAAGCGAGCGATGCTGACGTGGAACTCGTTGCCGAAGGAATCGGTATGGACGCCCGGATTGGCCGCCAGTTCCTCAATGCCGGACTCGGTTACGGCGGCTCGTGCTTTCCCAAGGATATTGCCGCGTTCATCGCTATCAGCGACCAGCTCGGCGTGCCCTTCGATCTCCTCAAGGAAGTGGAAAAGATCAACCGCCAGCAACTCGCACGCTTCATTGAACGCATCCGCGAAAAGCTCTGGGTGCTCGAGGAAAAGAAAATCGCAGTTTGGGGACTTTCGTTCAAACCAAACACCGACGACGTTCGCTGCTCCGTCGCCGTGGAACTGGTGGAGAAACTGGTCGCAGAGGGAGCCGAAATCACAGCCTACGATCCTAAAGCGATGGAGCGAGTGAAGTCGCTCGAGGTTGGCCGCAAGATCAAACTGGCAGACTCTCCCGAAGAAGCAGCCAAAGGCGCCGAGGCAGTTGTCATTGCCACGGAGTGGCCGGAATTCGCGAATGTAAACTTTGCCGAAGTCAAAAATTCGATGCTGTCCCCTCTGCTCTTTGATGGTCGAAATCTCCTCGACCCGGACACCATGAAAACCCACGGGTTCGATTACCAGGGAATCGGCCGGGGTTCACTGGAATCATAGCGCTTCCATTGGCGGGAATTGTCTTCCCGTTTTGGAGCTTCGCGAGCAGCCGTCACTTCTGACAAAGCTGACCGATGCACATCGTTGCGATTACGCTGCGCAATTCTGCATCCCTGTGGCCGCAACGGACATTCCTTTTTCAGTCAGTTGGCACCTAAGATGCTTCAACTGTTGCCGGTGAAGTGTGCCCAAATGCATACTCCGCCTCAATAACTAAAATCCCCCCTATGATTAAAGATACACTACGAAAGTGGCTATCTCCGGTAGTCACTGTACTCATCCTGTTCGCCGCTGCTCCCGCTGTTCTGGGAGCAGAAGCTGAGCCCACCCTCGATTCAGGAGATACGGCCTGGATGCTAACCGCAACCGTGCTCGTGCTCCTCATGACCCTCCCCGGTCTGGCACTGTTCTACGGCGGCCTCGTTCGCGCGAAGAACCTGCTCTCCGTGCTCATGCACTGTTTCGCCATCGCGTGTCTCGCCTCGATCCTGTGGGTCGCATGCCTCTACAGTCTCGCGTTCAAAGGCGACAACGCCTGGATCGGCGATCTGAGCGCTGCATTTCTCAAGGGCGTCAGCTCAGAGAGCGTCGAAGGCAGCATCCCGGAAACCGTTTTCATCATGTTCCAGATGACCTTTGCCATCATCACTCCCGGTCTGATCGTGGGGGCTTTTGTGGAGCGGATCAAATTTTCCGCTGTCATGCTTTTCAGCGGACTGTGGCTCATTCTTGTTTATGCACCCGCAGTCCATTGGGTGTGGGCTGCCGACGTCGGTTGGATGGCAAAGAACGGAACCATCGATCTCGCCGGCGGTATTGTTGTTCACGCCACGGCTGGCATCTCTGCGCTCATTCTCGCGAAGATGCTCGGACCCCGCACCGGGTTCCCTACCAAGCTTTCCCCTCCCCACAGCCCGGGTCTTGTCATGATGGGTGCCGCGCTTCTCTGGGTCGGCTGGTTCGGGTTTAATGCCGGCAGCCAACTCGCTGCGGGGGGCTCGGCTGGCATGACCATGCTCGTCACTCATATCTCCGCTGCCATGGCCTCTCTCACCTGGATGGTCGTGGAGAAAATCAAAACCGGAAAACCCGGTCTCGTCGGCATCGTTACCGGCATGGTGGCCGGACTCGCTTCGATCACTCCGGCTTCCGGAAACGTCGGGCCGATGGGCGCGATGATCATCGGTCTGCTCGCCGGTATCATTTGCTACTTCGCCTGCGATTTTGTGAAGAGCAAACTCAACATCGATGACAGCCTCGACGTATTCGCCGTGCACGGTATCGGTGGAATCATGGGAACTCTTCTCGTAGCATTTCTCGGAACCGGTGCATTCGGAGGCGGTGGAATCAACAAAGAAACCGCAATCGCTCAGTTCGGAACCCAGGTTCTTGGCGTGGGCGTTACGCTTGTCTGGTCCGCGGTTGCCACCGTGATCATTGTTTTGATCTGTAAGAAAACAGTTGGGCTCAGAGTCAGCGACGAAGCCGAAGACACCGGTCTCGATATCGCGGAACACGGCGAACAGAGCTACAGCCTGTAAGGCCCGAAAAGTAAGAACCCCGGGCTGAATACCACTTCAACCCGGGGTTCAAACAAACTCAATGACTACTCTTTAGACGATCCTGAAGACAGTTTATTGGAGAAAAGTCAAAAAAAATGAAACGGCGACCCGAAACGGTCGCCGTTTTTTGTTTCAACCCTGTCTGATCCACGATTCAACCCTGTTGAAAGCTCCTCCAAACCCTGTTGAACCGGACAAAAGCGGGAAATTATTCCCCCGGCGGCGCCTCGAGGCGAAGACGCTCAATCATCTCATCGATCTGGTCTACATGCTTGAGCGGAGCACGACGGCGAAGGTGCTTATTCCACAGAACTTCCCGAAAACGCTCCATTTTTTCCAGATCGAGAATCTCGTGTTGCTCCCAGTCCGGATCAGACTTTCTGGTCGAGAAAAACTCCCATCTCCCCGCGTGTATTGTCGCACGGAAATACATTTTTTCCCCGTCTTCCGCCCGGTCACTCCATTCGTGCTTTGTCATGAAGCCAGCACTTCTTTAAGTGTCGCAATGCAGCGCCGGTTTTGCTCCATCGTGCCGATCGAAATACGGACCCATTCCGGCAGCTTGTATCCCCGCATGGCCCGGATGATCACCCCGCGCTTCAACATCGCGTCGAACACGGCATCACCGTCACCCACTTTCACGAGAACGAAATTTGCGACACTGGGAACAAACTCCAGCCCCATTTCTTCAAATGCGGCATGATAAAATGCGAGGCCTTCGTCGTTCAGCTCCCTCGTTTTCTGCTGATGTTCATCATCAGCAAGCCCCGCGATCGCCCCGGCCTGGGCGATCGCATTGGTATTGAAAGGTTGCCGACACTTCTGCAGCACCTCTGCAATTTCCGGAGTCGTCAATCCATAGCCGATTCGCAGTCCGGCAAGCCCCTGAATTTTCGAAAAGGTCCGCATGATCACGACATTCCGGCCTTCACGGACGTACTTCATCGTATCCGGCGGGTCCTGAAGAAATTCGTAGTAGGCTTCGTCAAAAATGACCATGACGTGATCCGGAATCTTATCCATGAATCGCTCAATCTCCTCCTCGCCGACCATCGTTCCAGTGGGGTTGTTCGGATTCGCGATGAAAACCTTTTTGGTGTTCGGTGTAATGGCAGCTGCCATCGCTTCGAGATCGTGCACAAAACCCGGATCCGGAACTTCAATCGTTTCGGCTCCGAAAAGCGTCGCCATCAGCTTGTAGACAACGAATGCATGTTCCGCCGCAATCACGTTGTCTCCCGGATTGAGAAAGCCGTGCCCGATCAGCTCAATGATCTCATTTGATCCATTTCCCAGAATCACATTTTCCCGCTCGAGACCAAATTTCTCCGCAATGGCTGTGCGCAATTTGTAGCCGCCCCCATCGGGGTAAATGTGAACACCGGACGCAGCCTCCTGCATCGCCTCGACGGCCTTCGGAGAGGGGCCCAACGGGTTCTCATTGGAAGCAATTTTGATGATATCACCCGGATCCAGTCCCAGTTCCCGGGCCGTTTCGTCGATCGGTTTACCCGGGTCATAGGCAACCAGATTCTCCAGCCAGGGATGTGCGTGTTCAGTAATGGTGGACATGGGAAGAATGGACATCGAATGGGAGCCGATGCCAAGGGGAATTTACCCAAACACACTACAAGTTGTCTCCTCTCACCCGAAAGCACTCATGAGCAAACGAATTTCAGCATCCACATCCTCTCCTTCCAGCAATGTATCCCCGACAGCGGCACGAAGAGCTGACTTGTATCGCTGCTTCAGCCGGTGAGCAGCGATTTTCACGGACCCCTCCGAACATCCCAGCTTCTCCGAAACGTCAGCATAGGGCACCGCTGCACTATCGATTGAAATGACAAACTGAAGTGCATCAAAAACGTCCTCCTTCCCCCTGTTTCTGTAATCATCCCGCAAGGATTGAAAGACATTCCGGAGCATCGTTAGAGCCCACTGACGATTAAATTCCACTTCGGGATTCGATTCCGACCTGGGTTCCGGAACAAGCGGACGACCGTTTGCATCCTCCAACTGAAGAGAGATCACCGCCTCGCCCCCACCCCGTTTCAGCCGGTTCTGGTCACGACGAATACGGTTTGCGTGATTCGTTACCGCGCGAAGCAGGTAACTCCGGAGCTTCCCCTTTTTGCTGTCTGCTGCAGTGAAGTGACTTTTACGCAGAAATTCAGAGAAGAACCCCTGAGTCAAATCCTCGGCCTCCTGCGGTGGATATCCACGAGAGCATAGGTAGGCAAAAATGGGAGGCCAATACAACTGACACAATTCTTCCAGCGCGAGAGATTTTTTCTTCTCATCTCCAACTTCTTTCACCCGGGCTACCAGGGTCCATCGGGTCTTCGGAAAAGGCTCAAGAGGAGGATTCACGGAACTCATTTAACCCGTAGCACTAACTTTCTGAGGATTGCATCATACAACAGATTCTACAAAACCCGGGATTTCCCTCGTCGCAAATCGCAATTCATGCCGTTATTCTTTAAAGTTTCTTGTAACCCTTTTGCAAGAACAGAATATGCATAAGTGGACATTCCGGTTTCGCTTTTGTTAGTAAAAACAGAATTTTCTTTTCGGATATATTCGGGCAAGCCGGGGTGAGCGCTTCCTCACATCACAGCCAAATGAACGACCCCCGATATATCTGCCCCTCCTGTGGAGCAGACAATCCTGAGAATACAGAAACCGAAGGATGTCCTCAGTGTGCGGAAGAAAAAGTTGTTCGTGAACACCCTGACGATGCCCCGCCCACGGCCCCATTTGATTCATCAGACTGGACGAAAAGCATAAAAGCTAACATTGAATCCCTCTCCTCAACTGGAGTCCCGGAAAAATGACAACCTTCCAACCGGCGACCGCTTTACCCCGACTTTAGTTGATATGAGTCCCGGCATACCCACTCGCTGGAACATCGGCCTAACTCCCGCCCCCCCCCTTCGAAGGCACCCCGGGTCCTCTGCGATGCCGGCGCCCGCACTCGTCACCTGCACTCAAAGCCAGGCATATTGCTTTCCATATGCCGCGTTCGTTGTCGCCCAAATTGAAACGCTAGTCAAAACTGACTCCTTTTGTTCCGACCATTATCCCGGGAAGGTATGGCAGGTCTCAAATATGCCGACTTTTTCTGTCGCGTCTCAGTGTAACCTTTTCGTGATTTCGGGTTAGAAAGAGACAGAACCTCAATGAATTTCCCGATCGAAGACTTCCACTGCGTTCAAAACCCCGAACCTGAATCCTGGAGAGGTGCTTTGGAAGCCTCAATCGCCATTCACAGAGCACATTCGCTCACGGAGATTCTAAGCGCCTTTGCCGAGTCAGTCGCTTCTATGAGACTGGCAGATGCCGCATGGGTCGAGATAGAAACGGAGCTGCAGTCAGCGCAACCCGTTCGGATGCCCCTCGTCGGGCAGGCACGACCGACCGCCCAAAAGAACAATCCCCGGAAGAGGCATCCCTTTACCTCCCGTCTTCCGGACGGAAGAACTCTGCGGCTGTATTTCGAGTTTGGGCGGGATAGCCGCCTTTCACAGCAGATCATTCTCGAAACGCTTTGTGAGCACTTCGATATCGCTGTCAGCAAACTGCAGAGTTCCGAGGATTGCTTTGATGCACAATTTACATCTCTCAGCAAGCGGGAGAAAGAGGTCATCCCTCACCTCGCAAACGGAAAGTCGAATGCTGAGATCGGTATCATTCTTGGCATCAGCCACCGAACCGTTGAAAAACATGTATCCTCAATACTAACCAAATTCGGGTGTGAAAGTCGTATCTGTCTACTTGCCCGGTTTGGAAGGAAAATCGGGTAGATATCCCTGTCATGAGTTCTCATCTCCAGGGCTTTTAAATCGTTCTCCCCTCCACTTCTCTCCCCCTTTCACAGAAGGTGACATCATCGCGCTCGAATTCCCGGGGTTTCACGAGGAAGGGAGACCTTCGGATTTAAACGCGAGTTTGACCGGCTTTTCCGTGCGCTACGGTTTTTTACCCCCCTATTCTGGGGGGATGACAGCCTCACTGAAATCAGCAACGATTTTCCCGCAAGGATCGATGTAACCTTTTTCAGAAAACGGGTTAGAAACAGATAGCACCACTATTTGACAATGAGCAATCGAAGCTTTCGTGCCCTCGATACCTGGCACCGCGTAAGTAAAGGCGACCTGGATATGCACCCGGCGCGATCCCTTTTCAAAGCTTTACAGACATTCACCGATGCCGCCGTAAGACTTCAGCTCCCTTCCTCGATTGCGGCGCATCAATCGGCGTCGAATCATTACGAACCTCAAAGGCTTTATAAACACGGCGATAAATCCTGTAACACATATACTTTCTTATCTGTGGCATGCAAAATACTGCTGCGAACCACACCTCTACCTGATTGCAAAAATTCACCTGGAAAATGGGTAGAACGACCCATTGAGAAAACAGCAAGTAACCTGTACTTGGCGCTACCCTCCCTCTAACCGCTTTAGAAAATGAAAAATTCGAATTGTCCCGGAAGCCGGGAACGCCTGTTCCGTTCCATCCGGTCCCGCTTCGGGCATTCGCGTTCAACGCGCAGTAGCAGTGCACCAGCGGCACGGAAGCGATCCATTCTCCCCCTGGTATTGCTTTCTCTTCTGCCGGGCATCGGCGGCAGCGTCATGGCAGCACCGAAGGTTGCTGTCATGCCCAGCTACACCCAGCTGTCGATTTACGCCAATGCGGAGGTGGGACAACCGATCACCGTCTGGGGGAGGACCTTCGATGGAGCCGCGCCCTACACCTACACCCTGGACTTTGGTGACGGATCTCCGGTGCAGAGCGGGGCCGTCACAGATCCGGACGAGATCTCGGCAGTTCACACCTACACGACCGCTGGGTTGAAAACCTTTACGCTGACGGTGACCGACAACAACGGGGATACCGCTTCCCGCTCCGGTGTGATACGCGCCATTATTGATCCCACGCACGAGCAGAAGGTGAACATGGCGGTTTCGAAGGCGAAGCTGTATTTGTATCGAGAGAGAGTTGAAACCACTGATCAAGGAAATGAGCTTGTGTATTGGGAGGGGTCCGGCACTTCGAGAAATTACTATGCGATGGGGGCATCCTCTGCTGTCATTCTTGCCTTTGAGCAAAACGGGCATTTGCCAGCCAACGATCGGGAACTCGATATCTACAGCGACGTGGTTGAAAAAGGCCTTGAATGGCTGACCTATGTTGGCCTTGAGACAACGATCTCCAATCAGACCCATGGGAACCCGGATGGCAATGGAAACGGGAAAGGAGTGATTATTTCTAACGTTGGTCACGATACGTATGCGAATGCTTACGTAGGCCTAGCCCTCGTGGCCGCAGAAAAATCCATCGCCGGAGCGCAGGCGCGAACGGTGCAGTCGGGGCCCCTGGCGGGGAGAACCTACTATTCCCTGGTTGCCGATTTGGTGGATCAGTTCGCCTACTGCCAAAGTGACCAGCCAACCTGGGGAGGATGGGCGTATTCGATGAACACCACGTCTAGCACCTCTGGGTTCGATGGGTCTGCTACTCAATGGATTGCCTTTTTTTTGGAGTCCGCCCGGGATCTCTGGGGGATCAATCCTCCCGCCTGGGTGGTGGATCGAATGTGTATCGGGTACTTCACACAGAGGCAAAATCAGAACGGTGGAATCGGATACAGCTCAAGTACAAGGTGGGTCAACACCGCAAAAACAGGCGGTGCATTGGGTGCCTACAAGCTCGGAGGCTACACCTTGGACACTGACACCGCGCAAACAAACGTGAGTCGTGCGGTGGGCTTTATTGGAAACAATTATACGAACCCCTATCAATGGGGGTCGGATACTGAAGGTGGTGTTTTTGGTAATTGGTATTCTATGTACTCGGTGAAACGGGGCATGTATCTCCAAGAGATCGATCGCCTCGACACCTCGATCGGGGAGAGGGACTGGCAAAACGACGTTGACCTCTGGTTGCTGGGAGATGCGGCCCAGTTGCCTGCAACGATCAATCCGACTGAGCGTTCCGCGGGTCACATGTTCGGTCAGCAGGCCGATGGTTCGTGGTCGAACTCAGCGGAATATCCAGGTTCGTTTTTCTCTTCACAGGACATGAATACCGCCATGGGGATCCTCATGCTCACGCGCTCCCTGCCCCGCCCCCGACCGGTTTCGATCATCACCCCGGTGGGTCAGCAGAGCAACAAACCGCTGGCAAGGGCATTTCAAATGACGGGTGAAGAGTCCTATCACCTCGATCCGAACGCCAGCATTATCGAATACCAATGGGACTTCGACGATACCGACGGAGTGGATTGGGACAATCCCGACGCGAGTGGCCTGAACGTGACCAATCCGGGATACGATACCGTCGGGACCTACGTGGTCACCCTGCGGGTCAAAGACAGCGGCGACCCGGCGTTTTACGACACCTACACCATCGAGGTCGAAGTCGTGGATACGGATGTTGCCCCGGTTGCTGTGCCGATCCCGAACGGAGTCTATTCCGGTCGGGTGAACCAGCCCATCACCCTGGACGGATCGGCTTCCTATGATGCGGATGGGGATGAGATCATTTTGTACAGCTGGGATACCGATGGAGACGGGAACTATGGGGACGCCTTCGGGGTGAATCCTCAGGTAACCTACACCAGCGAGTATGTGGGTCAGGTCGGCCTGCAGGTGACGGCCGGTGTGACCGACGGAGGTAAAACAAGTGTGAACACGGCATATGCGGACATCATTGTCTCGGGGACGGACTTGTCGGTGCAGAGGTTTTTCGCATCGAACATTGATCCCAATGTGAAGGCGGACCTGCATGTGACGATCAAGAGCGACGACCAATCGACCAACGACTACACGGATGTCCAGTTGAAGTTCTACAACGGCGACCCGTTGAACGGGGGCATCCAGGTGGGGATTCCCTATACATTCGACATCCTCAAAGGAGACACCGCAGTAGTCACCCTGACCGACTTCATGGTCAACGGAGCCGATGACCTGACCGTGTGGATCGATGCCAACCAGGGCGTCCCGGAATGGGATGAGGACAATAACTTCGCGACCGCGAATGTCTCCAACCGTGTCCTGATCAACGAGACCGATGCCATCACCGGAAACGGCGGCGAACGCCAGTTCATCGAGCTATTCGACGGGGGAAGCGGAACCACCGCGCTTGACGACTTTTCGGTTGTCCTCTATGACGGCGCGGATGGCGAAAGCTATCGCTCGATCGACTTGACCGGCAAGACCACCGACGCAAACGGGTATTTCGTGATCGGCACCGCCGCAGTATCGGAGGCCGATCTGGTCCTTCCGGACGGATTCCTGCAGAGCGGCGAAGACGCCGTCGCTATTCACCAGTTGCCTTCCACCGATTTTCCGAACGGAACCGCCGCTACCACCGACAGCCTGGTCGATGCCGTCGTTCACGGGTCTGGCCAGGGAGACGGTGCGGCGCTTGCGACCGCGCTCGGCTTCGTCGGTGCCCCGCTTGACGAAGCGGCGGCCGGCAATGCAACTGGTCACTCCCTCCAACGCTTCCCTAATGGCGGAGGCAGCCCCCGCACAGCAGCAAGTTTCTCCGCCTTCTCCCCCACACCCGGCGCGGCGAACACCCTGCCCCCTGCTCCGCTCAACCTCGATCTCACCGACGCGAGCGACTCAGGAAGTTCAAACTCCGACGATCTCACCAATGACAATACGCCGACTATTACAGGAACGGCGCGGCCCGGTTCGCTCGTTACACTCGTTGACGCAAACGATGTCAATCTCGGAACGGGAGTGGTGAACGCCGCAGGCGTTTGGAGCGTCACAAGCAATGCACTTGCCGACGGCACCCACGTCCTCTCCGCCTCTGCGGATGGTGGCGATGCCAGTGCCACTCTGACGATACAAATCGACACGACCGCTCCAAACGCTCCGTCGATCCCGGACCTCACTTCAGCCAGTGACAGCGGCGCCTCGGATTCTGACAATACGACCAGGTCGACCAATCCTACCTTCACGGGAACAGCCGACGCCGATACCTCCGTGACCCTGGTGCGTTCCGGATCAAGCGCTGACGGGAACATCGGAAGCGGTTCATCTAATGGCACATGGGGCATTACTTCCCTGAACGCGGTCGAAGGAAGTTATTCCGTTATCGCGACCGCGACCGACCCTGCCGGTAATGTCTCTCCCCCGTCCGGCGGACTCATTGTCACCTTCGACTTTACCGCGCCGGAAGCCCCCACTGTTCTCGACCTCGCACAGGCAAGCGACTCGGGACGATCCGACAGTGATGACCTCACCAATGTGCGGACCCCAATTATCAACGGAACTGCCGAAAATCTGGCATCGATTGCGCTTTCCAACGGGGCCACCCCGGTTGCTACGACTACCAGCAATGGCACCTGGAGCGTAGCCACTTCTTCGCTTCCCGAGGGCAACGTTTCACTCACTGCTACTGCCACCGACGTCGCAGGAAACACGTCCAGCGCAAGCACTGCTTTGTTGATTGAGATCGACATCACTGCTCCGGTAGCGCCGGGAACGCCCGACCTATTGGCTGCCAGCGATTCGGGGATTTCCGATACAGACAATATTACTGCAGACAATACGCCGACGTTTTCCGGCACAGCGGAAAACGGTGCTGATGTGAACCTTTTCTCCGACGGAAACGCCGTCAGCACCGGCCTTTCGAACGGCAACTGGAGCATCACATCCCCGGCCCTCGCAGACGGCGCGCGCAGCATCACTGCCAATGCTACGGATGCCGCAGGAAATGTTTCGCCGACCAGTTCTGCGCTCACGATCATGATCGACACCGTCGCACCCGCCGCTCCGTCGATGCCCGATCTGCTGACTGACTCCGGCGTATCGCCAAATGACGACCTCACCAACGACAATACGCCCGGCTTTTCAGGAACGGCGGAAAACGGTGCTACTGTTACGCTTTTCTCCGCCAGCGAAGCGATTGCCAACGGCTCCTCAACCGGCTCCTGGAACCTGACCAGTTCCCCCCTCTCCGACGCGGTGCACTCGATCTCGGCGACGGCGACGGATGTAGCGGGGAATACTTCGGCAAAAAGCACGGTATTACCTGTGACGATCGATACGACTTCTCCTTCACTCGCCTTCGGCAAAGCATCGGGGCAGAACGATCCCGCAACGACGGGACCCGTTTCATTTACTGCCACCTTCAGTGAAGTCGTTGACGGATTCGGGAGTTCCGACATCACCGTGGGTGGCTCAGCTGCCAACGCGGCATCCGTCGGCGGGGGGCCGACTGTATTCACCGTTTCCGTTTCGACCAGCAAAGCCGAAGGAACCGTGACCGCAACCGTCGGGGCCGCTGCCGCCACCGATCTCGCTGGCAACCCCAGTGCCGCGCCAACGCTTGGAGATACTTCCGTTTCTCTCGATGTCCACCGCTCCGACAACCCTACGGAAATGACCTTTACCGGTGACAGTTCAACCGCTACAGGATGGCTCGAACCGGGCGACTCGGATGTGTTCACTTTTACGATCACCGCACCAAAAATCCTTACGGCACAGACGACTGGCCCGGTCAACACCCGGGGTGTGCTGCAAGGATCAGGAGCCGTCCAGATCAACGACGCAGAAGTGGATCGTGACGCCGGAGCCGGAGAGAATTTTCGGATCTCGGAAGTGCTTGCGCCGGGAACCTACACCCTCATCATTAGCAGCGAAGGCAGTGCCCAAACCGGGGAATACGATCTGACCCTCTTGCTGGAAGACATTCCCGTCCTGATCAATGAAGTCGATTCTGACACGACAACAGACCTCGAGTTCGTAGAACTCTGGGATGGCGGAAGCGGAAGCACCGCACTTGATGGCTATGTCCTCGTTTTCTATCGCGGCGATACGGAACAAGTCTACCTCGCAGTCGACCTCGACGGCCGGGTAACTGATGAAAATGGATATTTTCTTGTGGGAAATGCAGACGTTGCAGGCGTGGACATGGTGGTTCCGCCCAACTCGATTCGAAACGGGCGCGATGCGGTTGCTCTTTACAGGGGAAATGACACTGATTTTCCGGTGGATTCAAATCTACCGGCAACCTCGAACAATCTACTCGATGCCGTGGTGTCTGTGCCGGAAGGAGAAGCGACAGGAACGATTCTGGCCAGCCTCCTTCTTCCCGGCGAGCCTCATCTCGATGAAAGTGCCAACGGGTTTCGGGGTGGCCAGTCCCTGCAGCGCATGCCTGACGGCGAAGGTGGATCACGCGTTTCGTCCCACTTCCTTGCTGCAGCTCCGACTCCGGGCGCTCCCAATGCGTTCCCCCCTGCTCCCGGAGTACCCGACCTGGATACTATGTCGGACTCGGGTCGCTCCGAGAGCGATAATCTGTCTAACGTGACAAGGCCATCGTTTTTCGGCACAGCTACGCCGGGAACCGTTGTAGTATTGTCCAGCTCCCTGAACGGGGATCTTGGTACAGCGTTCACTGCTACCGACGGCAGCTGGATCCTTGCGGAGACCAACCAGGATCTCAGCGAAGGCCAACACCAGATAACGTCCCGTTCAGGAGCAGATGATGCCACCAGCGGCAGCCTTTCCATAGAAATCGACATTACGGCACCGGACGCACCGACAGCTATTGACCTCCTCAGCTCAAGTGACAGTGGGATATCCGATAACGACAATGTTACTTCGGATAATACCCCGACTGTATCCGGGGACGCCGAGGCGGATTCTCTGGTTACCCTCTTTTCAGGAGCAGACTCCGTCGGGTCCATCTTGGCAAACAGCCCCTGGACCATCACCGCATCCAGTCTATCGGATAGCATTCACCATCTTTCCGCCACCGCAACGGATGCAGCCGGCAACACTTCTCTCCCTTCGGGAATTCTGGAAGTAACCGTCGACACGGCACCTCCTACCGTAACCGTCAATCAGAGCAGCGCCCAGCCTGATCCCGCAGCTGCCGGAACTCTTGCGTTCGATGCAACGTTTAACGAGCCTGTATTTAATTTGATGGCATCATCTGTTACCACATCCGGAATTGCAGGTGCCGTTTCTGTCAGCGGGGGACCTGAGACATACCTGATCGAAATCGAAACAACGTCTGCCGAAGGATATGTCAAAGCATCTATTCCGGCTGGGTCGGCTACCGACAGAGCCGGAAACACCAACAACTCCAGCACGAGCACTGACAACCACATTGATGTAGATCGTGACGATGCTCCCGGTGGGATGATTACTCCTATCCCCTCGCTTGAGGGAATAGGAAGTATCGATGGATACTTTCACGATAGTGACACGGACACCTTCGTTTTCACTCTCGACAGACCGAGAGTGACAATCCTTTACACAACCGGCGACACAGATACGAAAGGAGTCCTCCGCGACGATAGTGGCCTTGTCAGAAATACTCCTGAAGAGGATGACGATGCAGGGAACGGTGAGAATTTCCGAATCTCTGTCCCCCTTCCTGCAGGGACCTATCAGGTGGAAATTTCCAATGCAGGCACCGGCGTGTATGAACTTCATATCGAGGCAGTGAACCTCCCTTTTCTGCAGCCCGACCTGACTGTTAACGGAAAAGGCAGAACAATTTACGGGGGCTATGGTTCTCAGACCCGATCAAAAAAATCCCGAAAGCTTCGGCCTGTCACCATACGAACGTTACTCTTCAACGATGGAGAGGTCATTGACGTATTTCGAATCAAAGGGAGTCGTCGGAATCGCTATTTTAAAGTTCAGCACAAATTAACCGGGACCGGCAATGTGACCGCAGCTCTGGTAACCGGAAGACAATTGACCGACTGGACCGCACCGACCAACCTCTCAGCTTCCGTATCTTCGCGTGTAAAACCTAAAAAATCACGCCTGCGAAAGCAAAAGAATTCGAGAAGTGCTCAAACAACAATTTACCGCTCGAAAAAGATTCACCTGATATTCAGAGCAACTTCAGAAACTTTGAACTCCAGCTCGGACAATGTTCGCGCAACGGTGAAAACCAAACGGCAGGTCAAACGCCGCCCCACCAGCACAATCAAACCGAACAACCTCGGTTTCTGATCTCAATTTTGCCCTTGCCCCCGCTTGTGCCTGATCGATTTGTAGGAGGATTCGATCACAGGGGGCAGGGGCGAATACCGGATCAGAAGTGCGGCTTCTAGAGGAAGGAAAAGCCGGGGTTACACCTCGACTCCGATCGCTTCGCTCGCAGCTCGCGCCTTTTCCCGCGCATTCTCAATGGACGCCCCTCTCGCAATCGAGACGCCCATTCGACGTTTCCCTTTCACCTCGGGTTTCCCGAACAATCGAATCTGGGTGTCTGGTTCAGAAAGCGCATTCTCGAGGCTGCTGTAGGTCACATCCCCGGACTCCCCTTCCACCAGAAGAACGGCGGAAGCCGACGGACCGTGCTGCCTGATGTTCGGAACCGGTAGCCCCAGGATCGCCCTCGCATGGAGTGCGAACTGTGACAAATCCTGGGAAATCATTGTGACCATGCCTGTGTCATGAGGGCGCGGGGAAACTTCGGAGAAAATGACATTGTTCCCTTTCACGAAAAGCTCGACACCGAAAATCCCGTATCCGCCAAGGGCATCAGTTACCGCTTGGGCGTATACCTGCGCCTGGTTTCGGGCTTCTTCACTCATGGCCTGTGGCTGCCAGCTCTCCCGGTAGTCCCCATCGACCTGGATATGGCCGATCGGTTCGCAAAAGGAAGTTCCGCCGACATGCCGAACGGTGAGTTGCGTAATCTCGTAATCAAAATCAACGAAGCCCTCGACAATTACCTTACCTTTCCCGGCTCGCCCGCCTTCCTGGGCGTATTGCCACGCCGCATCCACCTCGTCTTCCGTGCGAACGGTGCTCTGCCCTTTTCCGGAAGAGCTCATAATCGGCTTGATAACGAATGGAATCCCGATTTCTGCAATCGCATCGCGGTATTCCTCCTCCGTTTCCGCAAAGCGGTATGGCGATGTCTCCAGCCCCAACTCCTCGGCGGCGAGACGACGGATGCCTTCCCGGTTCATCGTGAGTTGTGTCGCGCGTGCCGTTGGGATCACAGTGCTTATTCCCTCTTTTTCCACTTCGGCGAGAACATCGGTCGCGATCGCCTCCACTTCGGGCACTACGAGATGGGGTTTCTCCTGATCAATCACGGCCCGCAGCGCATCCCCGTCCAACATTGATACGACATGGGAACGGTCTGCCACCTGCATGGCAGGTGCGTTTTCATATGCATCGACTGCAATCACCTCTGCGCCGTAGCGCTGCAATTCGATAACAACTTCTTTGCCGAGTTCTCCCGACCCGCAGAGCATTACCCGGGTTGCGCCGGATGTGAACGGAGTTCCAATAGTAGCCATGATGGGACAGTAGAGAAACTTCGCTGAAGCGGAAGCGAAAACTTGTTCGTGGAACAAACATTCGCCTCCGGGTGTTCACCTTCGGCACTTGGGCGTTGAATGTTCGACCTTGCTCGTTGAGAGTTTTGCTTTGCCGAATGACGACTTTCCAACAATGGCTTCTGCTCTTTCGCGTGCACTGGAAAATGCTCCGCGTGAAAACCGCCGTTGCTGCCGGGCGCTCACGTCTGATGACGGCAACCATCATCGGATTTCTTGCCGCCTACACAATTACGGCGCACTGGCTTTTTGAGAAAGGGCTCGAGTACGTTTCCAAGCTGCCCGCAGCAGGAGCGCTCCTGAGCGACCGCCTGATCTATGTGATGTTCTTCTGCTTCCTGATGATGCTGATCTTTTCGGTCGCGGTCACCGGATACATCGCGCTTTTTCGCAATCGCGACACACGGTGGCTTCTCACCCTGCCGGTGTCGCACCAGGCCGTTTTCCTCTGGAAATGCTTCGAGTCGGCCATGTTTTCGAGCTGGGGGCTCGTCTTCATACTCGCGCCTCTTCTCGTCGCCTTCGGCGGTATACGGGATGTCTCCCCTTTATTTTACATCAAGGTGATTTCCGTTTTGTTCCCGTTTTTGCTCCTGGCAAGCGCACTCGGATCATTGATCCTCATTTCCGCAGTGCGTTTCCTGACACGGAAACAATTTGCCTGGGGACTGGCGATAGCGGCTGCTGTTCTGACGGCATCCGCGATTCAAACAGCACTGGAGGATCGTGAAATTTCGGAGAACGCAGGACTCGGCGCCGCCCTTACCTTCCAGAAAGTCCTGCACCATACCAATGTCTCTATCAATCGCGCGATACCGAGCACGTGGCTGGCCGGGTCAATCATTGAGTGGACACGCCCCTATCGCAGCTTTTCCAACCTGCTCTACCCCACCCTTCTGTTCTCCCACTTTCTCATGGCCGGGCTGCTCGTCATCTCAGCCGGGAAGCACTGGTTCTACCGGTCCTGGAACCGCTCCCTCCAGCAATCAGCCGCTTCCGCCATCAATCGGGAGAGGCGGGTGGCCGCATCGCAAGACCAAGTTCGACGGGATTTCCCCCGCGCTTCTTTTCTCAGGACGCTGATTGGACGTCCCCTCGCTGCCATTTCAAGAAAGGACGTTCTCACCTTCATTCGCGAGCCGGCCCAGTGGGTCCAGTTCGGTTTGGTCTTTGGACTTCTCGCGATCTACGCGAGCGGTCTCCGGCAGATGAACGGAGATCTCAGCGCTCCGCGGGATCTTTACCTCGTCGCGTTTCTGAATTTGTCTGTTTGTGCGCTCGCGCTCTCGACTCTCACAACCCGGTTTGTTTTTCCCCAATTCAGCCTCGAAGGAAGGAGGCTCTGGATTCTCGCGATGTCACCTCTTCAGTTGAGTTCGCTGGTTTTGCAAAAATTCGTCATGAGTTCTCTCTGCAGTGGGTTCATGATCATTGTGATCCTTCTCATTGGAGGATACAACCTGCAGCTGGGATGGCAGGACACACTCTTTTTCGCCTCGGCCATTGGCCTGCTTACCTTCGGGTTGAATGCACTCGCCGTCGGCCTCGGGGTTCTCTTTCCGAATCTTGAAGAATCGAATGCCGCGAAGATCGTGAGCGGGTTCGGAGGAACTCTCTGTCTAGTGGGCAGTTTTATCTACATTTTATTATTTCTCCTTCTCCTCGCCTACTCCAGATGGGAAATTTTTAAAGAAAACGAAATCAACCCGCTTTGGCTTCAGGAGCCGCGAAGCCAAATGGCAATTGGGCTTTTGCTCTTTCTCACACTCGCCGTAATTATTGTCCCTCTACTTTTTTCGCAAAAAAAGCTAAAAAGACTGGAAATTCTAAGCAATTTATAATATTAATGGTGGTTAACTAAATTTTTAGCAACCACCACTGCTTACCATGTCTGCTGCCGCTGAAATCCAACCGATGTTTTTTGACGAAGAAGGAGGGAATGATCTGGAGATCCAGTTCGACCCTCAACAGTTTGAGGCGGTCACGCCCTACACTGCCGATCTGAACGACGAATACCAACAGGCCCAGGATCAGCTCGAGCGCCTCCGCCAGCAGGAGGAGCAAATTCGCCGACAGGCCGAGGAGCTGGAGGAACTCACCCGCCAGGAAGAGCAATTTAAAGAAGGCCGCACCGAAGTGACTCAGCAGCTTCAACGCTACCTCGACATTCTCGACCGTGAAGCGACCGAAGCGCAACGACTTGCTGAAGAGTGCGGTTCCGCTCATGAAAAACTGGAGAGCCACCTCGCCAGCATTCAGGCGCTCAGCCCGGAAAGCTGGAGCCGCGCTGACCGCAAAGCAGAGCTGACCCGCGCACTCAGCTACATCGAAGCCGCTGAGGATGAGATCGGCAACGCGAAGCCCATTGTAAATGGATTCGGTAAGAAAGGCCTACTCAAGGGCAAGCTCTCCGCACCGTCCTTCACCCCCAACCAGCAGGGAGATTTCCTTTATTGGTTGAAGAGCGGATTTGCTTTCTCGCTTCCTCTTGTCGGCTTTGCCATTGTCGCTGCGATTTATTTTGTCGCGTCATAACTCTGTGTCCCGAACCGGGTCAGAAATCATCCGAATGCCGTTTTCCGAACGGTAAACCGTTTTCCCGCTATGAGCCTTTTTTCCTCGCGTCCCGTAAACCGCCGCCGCCGTGTGAAGCGCAAAAAGGAAAGTGCCTGGATCGATGAATCCGGAGCACCCCGTTCGCGCCGTGCGAAAAAGACCTCAGAAACTCCCCGCGACGAGGTCCACCGCCTCAATGCTCAAATTGGTGCGATTGAAACTTTTCTGAACCGCCATCATCAGGCGGAAGTGGAGCGTCTTAAAATGAAGAAGGAAAATATCCTTCCCCCGCCTGACCGTTCCAAGCACGTTCAGGCCCGGCGTTCCATGACTCTTGCGGAGCGCCGTCGTTACCTCGCCGGAAGAAACCGGACAAGCTTCCGCTTTCTAGTTCTCTTCTGCACTGCCTGCGCCCTCGGTTGGTGGGTGATTTTCGCTGGAGTGTAAATTCTCCCGGGAGCGTGCTATCCCGCGCGCTGTTCCCAGAATGATGAGGGCAAGAGCCCCGGCCTGGTAGCCACTGAATTCGCCGAACCATTTCGGTGTATCGCGGTGAAATTCATGCCAGAACCGAAAGACGCCATAGCAGATCAGGTAGAGGTGAAACAATTGTCCCCGACCGCCCTTCCGGATCGCGATCGGTAAAATGGCGAGGACAAAAAGCGCATTGAATCCCAGTTCCAACGGTACCGCCGGCCATCTTTCCACCCCATGTGCATCGGTTAGGCTGAGGCGTGACGGCTCGCAGATTTTTCCGGGGCAGCAACCGTAGAGAAGGCAGCCAACGCGTCCAACCGCGATACTGAGTGGAACCCCCACGGCAAACCAGTCACCTGTGGCCTTGCGCAGTCCAATGAGACGCTTTGTGATTTCGACGCCCGCGTAGCCACCAGGCAGGGCTCCGACAATCGACTTACCGACGAGCCATTGCAGCAGCCATTTCTCCTGACCGATCACCATCCACCCTTCCGCAATCAGGAACATCAACTTTGCCCCGAGAAAGGCTCCGCAAACCGCTCCGACAAAAACCGCAAACGATCCCTCATCGCTTTTCCAGCGACGGGACCAGAACCATCCTCCAACCAGCAATCCGAAGAGTGTGATCCATCCGTACGCACTCGGAGTCGGTGTCAGATCCTGCCAGCTATCCATTACCCTGCAAAGTCTCTCCGGGATTCGGAACGAACGATCGAGCCCCTCCGTTCCGATAATAACGGCAAAAGGAATCCAGTTTGCCGTCCGGGCGAATCACATGGGTGCAGCAGCGGTCGATCCGATCCTCATCCCAGTCGCGGTCATCCATAAACGGTTTGAGAAAAAGACGGAAGGTGTGGCGCTCGTCCAGCTCCAGATCGTGGAGCAATTTGCCGAGGGGCTCTGACTCACATCCGCACTTCACCAGGTCCTCGAGCCGATACCTCACACGGTCACTGAGAAATCCCTGCATCGTTTCAAAATCGACGAATTCGCTAATCGATTTCACCTCATCCCCCGCCTTGAGGAGATACCCGATCGTCGCGCAATTCGGATCACCACATGGCAAAGGGGTAAAGTCTTCAAAGGTTACTTTTCCCCCTGACTGATCCACCAACCCATGAAGCAGATCAGCAACGTTCAGCTTTTCCGCCTGCGGACCGTGAACCCTCCCGCTGCCGAACATGGGCTGAAACGCGACACCTCTGACATTCTCAAATTGCAGGCCATATTCGACCGTCGCCCAGAGTTGATTCAGATTTTCCGGGATAACCGTCATCGCAAGCGTAAGCGGCAAACCCAGCTCCTCCGCCCTCTCAATCGCCCGTTGCTTTACCTTCCGAAGGTTTGCCCCGCGCAGAATTTCGTCCGCCCCCGGTTCTGGCCCGTCGAATTGAAGATAAAATTGAAAGTGCCCATACTCGGCTACCTCTCCTAACCGTGCGGAGAACTCATTATCGCCACCGAGACGAATTCCATTGGAGTTCACCAACACATAATCGATGGCAGGATTCGCGTGGCACCATTCGATCAGTTCGAAGAAGTCGGGATGCAATGTGGGTTCCCCGCCGGAGAGTTGCAGGATTTCAATCGGCCCCTTCCGATCAATCACGCCCTGTATTCTCGTCTGGATTTCTGTCAGAGGAACCGCATCTACTTCGTTTTCTTTCGGCGAGTCGGCAAAGCAGGTCGGACAGGCCAAATTGCAGGAATCCACGATTTCGATCAGGGCGAGGCAGGTGGACATCACCTCAACCGGATTATTTTCCGGAACCGGACGCAGAGCATTTGCTCCGAGAAAGCCTACCTGCCCGCCCGAAGCCGGACTGGCGCATCCGCTGACGCTCC
>JAKSBG010000136.1 GCA_022361255.1 Verrucomicrobiales bacterium | reverse complement strand
TCACGGAGGACCGTGACCCTCCATCGCCCCCGGGGCTACAAAACCATTTTACTTTTGCGAAAATCCCCCGATATTCCGCGCCCGAGCGCATTATTACCAACTGCCGTAGGTCCTTCGGTCTTCTCTAACCGGAAAACGCGCTCAATCGAAGGGTAACCCGGCTTTCATACTGATATCACATGTCTACATCACTCGCCCCATTCGAAGTCCCGGACCGTCTCACCAAAGACGAGGACACCGCAACTGACACCTACGCCAAGTTCACGGCGGAACCATTCGAGGCCGGATTCGGCCACACGGTCGGCAACAGCCTCCGCCGCGTGCTGCTCTCCTCTCTCGAGGGTGCATCGATCACTTCCGTCCGCATCGCCGGTGCCCAGCACGAATTCGCATCGCTTCCCGGCGTTGTCGAAGACGTTACCGAGATCATTCTGAATCTGAAGCAGATCCGCTTCAAGCACTTCGATGACAAGGACCCTGCCACTCTTTCTCTCACCGTCGACAAAGCCGGTGACGTGACTGCCGGAGACATTCAGGAAATTTCCCAGTATGAAATCGTGAACAAAGACCAGCACATCTGCACGCTGGACCGCAACACGAAGTTCAGCCTCGAAATGGAAGTTCGCGTTGGCCGCGGCTTCAACACATCCGAGGACAACAAGCACCCCGACATGCCGATCGGCGTCATTCCGATCGACTCGATTTTCTCACCGGTCCGCCGTGTGAAATACGCCGTTTCCAACACCCGTGTTGGTCAGCGCACAGACTACGACAAGCTTGAGCTCGAAATGTGGACGGACGGCCGCCTTGAGCCGCACGACGCACTTCTCCAGGCTTCCGCGATCCTTCGTCACCACCTCGACGTTTTCGTCAACTACGACGACGACGCCGTTCTCATCGAAGACCGCCCCGAGGCTCAGACCGAGGAAAATGCAGAGCTCAAGAAGCTTCTCAACATGAGCGTGAACGAGATCGAGCTCTCCGTCCGTGCCGCGAACTGCCTCAACAACGCGAACATCACAACTGTTGGTCAGCTCGCGATGAAGTCCGAAGCAGAAATGCTCAAGTACCGGAATTTCGGAAAGAAATCTCTCAACGAGATCAAAGACAAGCTCCACGAGCTCGGTCTTTCTCTCGGAATGCAAATCGACCCGAGCCTGCTCGAGCAGCCCTTCACCGCGACTCTCCTCGGCGGAGACCGCATGTCCGAAGGACCCGGCCTCGCAGCGCTTATCGCCCAAAACATCGACTAATTCGAATCCAAAGGTGAGCCGGGCTGATGTCCGGTTCACCGGAAGACCACTCATTCTCACCCTACCTTTTCGATGAGACACCGAAGCAAAACCGTCAAACTCCAACGCGACAAGGCTCACCGCGAAGCGCTCCTGCGCAACCTCGCATCGAGCCTTATTGAGCACCGGCAGATCCGCACGACTCTTGGCAAAGCCAAAGCCCTGCGCCCCTTCGCCGATAAGCTCGTCACGCTTGGAAAGAAAAACACACTCCACAGTCGCCGCCGCGCCATTTCGCTCCTGGGAAGCAATCAGCTCGCCCAGCGCAGCGCGAAAGCCCTGTTCGAAGAAATCGCCCCTGCGAGCAAAGATCGCCAGGGCGGTTACACCCGCATCATCAAGCTCGGCCAGCGGAAATCTGATTCCGCTCCCATGGCTCTGATCGAGTGGGTCGACTCCCCCGCTGCTGTTGCAGAGGAAGAGGAAGTCGCAGCCGAAAGCTGAAATCCTGCGACGTAACCCCGTCGCTACCGATTTTCCCAAAAGCCGCGTTTCCGAAAGGAAGCGCGGCTTTTTTGTGACCGGGCGGAGGCCCGAAAGCTCGATTTTTCTACATGGAACTTTCAACTCTCAAACTTCGGATCTCACCATCCACTGGCAAATGCGGGTAAACTGTTTTGGACTCCTACCCGCATCGACCTACCGATACAATTTTTCACGAATGGAAAGAAACCTGAGAAGCCATTCGTAGAGAATTTGAAAATGAAATCTCTTCGCAAAGCCTTCTCCGTTTTCTTTTTTCTTACGCTCATCTCAGTTGTAGTCGTGACATCAACTCTGAATGGCTGGTGGATACCCAATGAACCTTCTCACGATGAGTTTCCTCTTCGAGGAATCGATGTCTCTCATCACAACGGACATGTGAACTGGGATCAAGTTGCAGCGAAGTACAACTTCGCCTTCATCAAAGCCACAGAAGGCTCTGACTGGATCGACAAAAGGTTTAGCGAAAACTGGAAAGAGTCTCAAAAAGCCGGAGTTCTGCGCGGTGCCTACCATTTCTTCTCCACAACAAGCAGCGGACAGGCGCAGGCAAAAAACTTCATCGCAACCGTCCCGAAAGAACCAAAAATCCTACCCGCCGTGATTGACGTGGAGTTCAAACCGGAGCAGTCCCGGATGACGAAAGAGGAATTTCTTTTTGAATTTGAGATCATGAGAACAGAGCTCCGGGAACACTATGGCCAGGAGCCCATCATTTATACGGATCCGAAGTTTTACCCGAATTATCTAACTAAAGTAGATCTACCCCGGGTTTGGATGCGAAACATCGTCGCCCGCCCCGCCCCTTCCCTGCCCGAATGGATGTTTTGGCAATACTCCAGTCGCGGGCAGGTCGACGGCATTTCAGGGAGAACCGATCTGAATGTATTTCGAGGAGAACAGGATGAGCTGGAACATTTGACCACATCTACAGTTAGATCTCCGGCCGGGAAGCCCAGGACAAGAAATTTGCCCAAGCCAAATGGTGGGGCAAACCGTCCCCGGTGAGCCGTCAAGCGGAGGGAAGAGCGGGAATTTTCTGTCAACGAAGGCGAAAGCGGCTTCCCGCCACTCCACTGACGAAAACTCTGCGGGACGCTTCGCCCCATCTTGTTCCCGAAACATGGGGCGATGACAATGCCCAGTCTTGCATTCCGGCCAAAAACGGGAAACGTTGGCGCTCTCTCATGCGCAGTCTTCTCAGATCCAAAATTCATCTCGCCACCGTCACCGAAGCGAATGTGGACTACGTCGGCAGTATCACAATCGACAAGAACCTGATCGAGGCCACCGGTCTCTGGGTCGGGGAAAAAGTGCTCGTCGTCAGCGCTACGACCGGCGCCCGGCTCGAAACCTATGTGATTGAAGGCGAAGCCGGTTCCGGTGCCATCGAAATCAACGGGGCCGCCGCGCATCTCATCAATGCCGGGGAAAAAGTCATCATCATGGGGTTTGAACTCACCGAGAAACCTGTCGAGCCAAAGGTGATTCTCTGCGACAAATACAACGGCATTGCCGAGTTTTTGAGCGAAGAGGCGGGTGAGATGGCATCCGCTCCGTAAAGTCGCTGCAGGTGGCCCGTATTCGCTTCCTTTCGGGTGCCGGTCCTGTTATCAAGGATTCGCCAACTTCCGCACGACCGCCTCGAATCCTTGAACGGCTTTCGTGAATTTATCGAAATCGATTTTGTCGATGGTGTCGCTCGCTTTGTGGTAGTGGGGATAGCGATACGGAGCCGTATCGGTCACCATGACAGCGGGATAGCCCTCCTGCCAGAACGACCAGTGATCTGACCACCCTACCCCGGGAACGTCTACAGGAAACCCGCCGGCAAGAGCAGGGATTCTGGACGCATTGGCGAAAGCGACACGACAGTTGTCAGCGAGATATCTCGAATCCGGATTTCCGACAAAGGCGAGGAAATTGCCCTTGTTCGGGAAACTGCCCTCCAGGCCCGGCGGAACCTCCTGGCTTCCTTCCGCGTCGGAGAAATAGCCAATCGTCTCCAGCGCGATCATTGCGACAATATTTTCTTTCCGGTCCTTGCAGCGTTTTGCGTAGACGCGACTGCCCATGTTTTCGGTGTGGAAATACGGAGGCTCTTCGTTGACGAAAGCGACGAAACGCACCGTTCGCTCCTGCTGTTCCCCGGCGAAGGCTCGCGCCAGCGCGAGAAGTGACACAACGCCGGTTCCGTTGTCGTTGGCCCCCGGAGTCCCCGGAACGGTGTCATAATGGGCTCCGACAATGACGATTTCATCGCGACGGGTCGTCCCCGGCAAAGTCGCCTCAAGGTTGCGCACGGTTTTCCCGTCGACCTCATAAACATTTCGTCCCACGGTGTAACCGATGTTTCCGCCGCCCAGCGTGGATTCGATCCAAATGGCCGCCTGCTCCAACTTCTCCGGTTTACCGAGATGGCGTTCGCCGATGGTTTCGGTGAGAATCTTCAGATTGCGTTCGAGGTCCTCCCTGCTGACAGGGCGACGGTTCAACGATGCCGCCTCGAGCCGGACTTCTTCGTTGGGATCGAGCGGGACATCGGGCTTCTTCATCTCACTGCGGATCATCGCGAAAACACCGAGAAAGAGCAAGCCGGCGGGAAGGCCCACAACGAGAAAGGGAATGAGTTTGCGCTGGGTCATTTCGGGAAACTACGTCGGTCAGGAAAAGGCGGCCGCAACGGATTCCGCAGCGCGCCGGTGGCTGCCTCCTTCACCGAGCGATTCGACGACTTCATCCAGCTCGCTTTTCAGCTCTTCCCGCTCATCAGGATTCTCGAGAAGACGCCGGAGCTCTCCTGCGATCGCCTCACCTCTGGCATCATCCTGCAGAAGCTCGCGAACCACTTCACGCCCGGCCATCACATTGACAATGCCAAGAAACTTCACCGACATCAGCCAGCGCGCGACCGTAGCCGTCAGCCAGGCAACTTTATAGGTCAGACAGTAAGGAAGCCCGAGGCAGGCGGCCTCCAGCGTTGCCGTTCCCGAGGCCACGACGCCGACTCCGGCGCGCTGCATGATCTCGTGGCTGGTCTGCTCGCCGATTTCAAACACGCCTTCCAGGCCCCGTTGCTTCGTTTCTTCGCGTAGTCGCGCTGTCAGCTCCGCCGTCGCCCCGGTTGTGCCGAATCGCAACTCCGGTCGAAACGCGCGCAGTTTCTCCGCCGCATCGAGCATAGGCGGAAAGAGTTTCGCAATCTCACGCTCCCGCGATCCGGGCAGCAGGGCGACAAAGTTTTCCTCGCGCTCGATTGACGGGTCGCGGATTTCCTCCATTTCATCCACGAGCGGATGTCCGGCAAAATCGGTTGGCAGCCCACTCGATTCGTAGAGCTCTTTTTCAAAAGGGAAAATGCAGATCATCCGGTCGAGCAACTCTGCCATCTTCCGGATTCGCCCCTTTTTCCACGCCCAGACCTGGGGACTGATGTAGTAGATGATCCGCCCGGAATAGCCCTCTTTTCGCAGACGCTCGGCGAGACGCAGGTTGAAGCCCGGATAGTCGATCAGAACGAGGCCGTCCGGTTTTTCGGAAAGAATCTTTGTCGCCGTCTCTTCCATTTTGGCGCGGAAGTAGCCGTATTTTTTCAACACCTCCCAAAGTCCGAGAACAGCCGCATCGTCGAGCCAGTTCTCGATGGAATCGGATTCCGCGTTCATGAGCGGCCCCCCGAGCCCGGAAAACGACCAGTCACCGGCTTCGCGCAGCGAGCGCAAAAGCGCTGCTCCGTGGGTATCTCCGCTGATTTCGCCAGCGACTGCAAAGAGGGTTTTCAAGGTATAACAAAAGCCATCCTTCGCCGGGGCTACGGAGACTGAACAGGGTTATGTGGAAGACCTAACCCTGTACCGTCCGTGACCGAACAGGGTTGAATCGAAGTCGAAAAAGCTCACGCAAAGGCGCGGAGTCGCAAAGGGTTTTTCGAGAGAATTGGGGGTTTTGAGCCATTCGGGGTTCCCCCGGCGATCGTGGACCGGGCCGCACCTTGCGGCGAAGGGATGTTTGCGTTCTGGCTTCACAACGTCCACCTCGGGCAGGGTGGAACCTGCCCCTCCATGCTCCGCATTCCGGTTCAACGTGGAGGGGCAAGCTCCTGCTTGCCCGTATTGCGTTGTCGGGAGGGGGAAAATTGCACGTTCTGGCTTCACAACGTCGACTGCGGGCAGGGTGGAACCTGCCCCTCCATGCTTCGCATACTGATTCGACGTGGAGGGGCAAGCTCCTGCTTGCCCGTGTTGCGTTGTCGGGAGGGGGAGAAAATTGCACGTTCTGGCTTCACAACGTCGACCACGGGCAGGGTGGAACCTGCCCCTCCATGCTCCGCATTCCGGTTCGACGTGGAGAGGCAAGCTCCCGCTTGCCCGCCGTCTGCACGCGTGCCTTCACGCTTCACTCAACCGCTACGCTATCAGGCAGTTCCTTACTGTACCCCCACGATTCAAAGGAAAAACCCCATCGCTCTTCGATCGCTGCTTTCTCCTCTTTCGAAATGTAATGAACGTTGCGCTTGTAGTCGCCCAGCCCCTTCAGGTATTCGCCGATTTCACTCAAGCCTTCGCCCTTCCCTTCAATTCCCAGCGCATCATAAATCCGGCCGATTTCTCCAAGCGGATCTTCCGTGATCGCTTCGTAGCTTGTTTCGATGAACTGACTTTCGGGAAGGCCGAGCCGGTCCCGGTCCTCGAGGTAACGCTGCATCAGCTTTTCGTAGGTTGAGAGCGTGTATTCCGGGACGTCAACGTCGCGAAAGTCCTGCCAGGCGAAGGCATTGAAAATCCGGGCGAAATGGCTTCTCGTTGAGCAATACACTTCCCAGGGATTCCGAACGATGTGGACAAATTTGGCATCGGGAAACATCTCGAGAATCATCTCCATCCGCGTGGTTGAAGGCGGATTTTTCAAGAGAAGTCGCTTCCCTTCTTTGGCGTAGTTGAGCTTGCGGACGAGCAGCTCGTAGTTTTTGCGAAAGCGGGATTTTTCCTCCTCCGAACACTCTTCGAAAAAGAGAGATCGATCGCGGTGGTAGTCCATCTGCTGGGGGAAACAGTAGATGTTGTAGTAGCCGATCGGATTCAAATTTCCGAGCCCCATTTCCTCCTCCTGCGGCTCGTCGAGGGTGAGACGGACTTTGTCCATTCCGCGGTCTTCCGGCAGCGCCCGGTCGATGATTTTCCGCGCAATGCGAACTTTCGGCCCGAGCATATCGAGCGGCATCGCGGTCTCGGTGAATTTGAGAAATCCGAACTGGGGATCCCGGCTCATGAGATTGTGCAGGTGGGTCGTTCCGCTGCGCCAGTGCCCGATCAGGAATATTGGCGGAGCGGAAAATTCGGCGCGACGGATGCGTGGCCCGTATTTCACTTTTTCAATCAACTGAAGCGGTAACCGGAGAACCTGACCGACCCAGGCGATGAATCGCTGGTATCGCGTCCGTGGCGAAAGCCCGGCGGTGAAAAGGGCATGACGAAGGAAGACGCGGAGTCTCGCCCCCGCAAACGGATGCAGTCCCGGTGCTTTCGTTTCCCAGGCAGATTGGAGTGTCCACTTTTGTCCCATCGCAGCCAAGCTAGGGCGCGAATTGGTTTTGGCAAGAATGGAGAGAATCAAGCTACTTTCTTCTGATGGTATTTCGCAATTCCAAAACTGACTTCTGGACGACTCCACCAAACTTTTCAGAAAGCTTCAACACAAGCTCGCTATCAAGCGGATATCGATTCAGCACTCCGCCAATTTTCGCTTTTGCGAGCTTACCTCTTTTCAGAATCGCGTGCCAAACTCCTCCCAAAATTGCGCCCACCGCTATCCCTATCAAGCCTACAGAAAATACGAAGTTGAACTTGCCTTCGTCAGTGTCCGGAAACTCGGGAACATACAGCAAAGCGGCCAGGGGAAATGCAATCAACCCTCCGAGAATCGCACCGGTTGATAATCCAAAGGTGAGATCAATTGTATTTATCGATGTCTCATGCTTCACTGCTGCAAGCATTGAGTTCACGCTGTTTTCCGTGTTGCGTTCCGGAATTTCCACGGATTCCTCCACTCCCAGAATCTTAGCGAGAGTCGAAAGCCCATCCTTTGGGTTCCATCTCTCCAAGTCTACATTTTTCATTTCCTGCGGGACATTCATTTGGCGTTCGCAAAAATCACAACGACCAAATTTTCCTTCGTCGGTTTTGCTGACCGGTATACCCCAAACAGCTACGACTTCAGTTGCCTGTTCGATTCGTATTGCTTCGTTCTGGTCGCAAAACGGACAGTAGTCCAGGGTCCATGAAACTGGTGTAAACTTTGTTTTCCAACTGACCAATACAGAGACGTCCATTTCACGAAACCATCTCGAAAGCCCTGTAACTTGGTCAAGTCAAAAGGTCAAATCAAGATACCCCCCTCATCTGCTCGATTTGTAATAGGCTTTCAAATGAACACTTGCCATTTTCGGGGAAATCGCGTATTCGATTCTCCGCATGACGTCGAAGGAAGCGTTTCTGGCCCTCAATCTCCTGCCCAAAATCGGGCCGGTCCGTGTGCGGGCGTTGTTGAAACGATTCCAACGTCCGGAGACGATCCTCAGCGCTTCAATCCCGGATCTCGAGCGGGTCTCCGGTATCGGGAAAGAGATGGCGGGACAGATTCACAACTGGGAGGATCACATCGATCTGGAGGAAGAGAAGCGCCGCATGGCGGATCATGAGATCGTCGCCCTCACGCTCGACGATGAAGAATACCCCCCTGCCCTGCGCGAGATTCACGACCCGCCGTTTCTGCTCTACTGCCGGGGGAAACTCCGTCCCTCGGATTCTGCTGCCATCGGGGTTGTCGGTTCGCGCCGGACCACTCACTACGGGCGTGATCAGGCGCACAAGCTGAGCTTTCAGCTGGCGCGGGCCGGTTTCTGCATCGTCAGCGGTCTCGCCCGCGGAATCGATACTGCCGCGCACGAAGCCGCACTGGCAGCGGAAGGCAGAACGGTAGCCGTTTTGGGATCCGGCATTGGAAATGTGTATCCGGCGGAAAATCAGATTCTCGCCGACCGCATCGCGGAAAACGGGGCGGTGCTCTCGGAATTCCCCGTTCTGTATGTGCCGGACAAGAAATCGTTCCCCCTCCGAAACCGGATCGTTTCCGGAATGTCTCAAGGCTTACTTGTGATCGAAGCCCCCGTGCGCAGTGGATCTTTAATCACAGCGAATCAGGCGCTCGAGCAGGGGCGCACCGTCTTTGCCGTGCCGGGGCAGATCGATCGACCGACTTCGGAGGGGTGCCATCGACTCATCCGGCAGGGTGCGGTGCTCGTCTGCAATGCTCAGGACGTGGTTGATGAACTGCACAGCGATTTGAACTCACTTGCTCTCGATTTCGGTCCGGAAGAAGAGGAATCGCTACCAGCCGGGCGAAACCTGGATTTGTCAGAGAATGAGAGCGCCATTCTCACCGCTCTTGAGGATCGGGACATGACGATTGATGATCTTTCCGAGTCGACAAATCTCCCTTCCGGAATGGTCAGTGCGAGCCTTTTGCAGCTCGAAATGAAATGCGCCATTAAGCAGCTTCCCGGCAAATACTTCACGAAACTGATTTGACGGATCGCTGAATAAGAGGCATTCCGTGTACTAAGGAGACAGCCCTGTCCCACATCTCTACTTTCCTTTTCACATGTCGAAATCACTCATCATCGCCGAGAAACCAAGTGTCGCGAACGACCTTGCGAGAGTCCTCGGAAAGGATCCCGCGATCGGCGCTTTCAATAAGAAAGACGACTACTTCGAGAATGATCGATACGTGATTTCCTCTGCTGTAGGTCACCTCGTTCAACAGGCGCTGCCAACCACTGCCGAAGGGAAATCGCTTCCCTGGAAATTCGATGTCCTTCCCGTTTTGCCGGAGGAGTTCACTCTCGAACCGAGTGAGCAGAAGGGTTCCAAATCCCGATTGAACGTCCTCAAGCGTCTCATGAAACGTAAGGATGTCACGGAACTCATCAATGCCTGTGACGCCGGCCGCGAGGGGGAATTGATTTTCCGCTACATCATCCAGTTCGCGGGAGTGAACAAGCCGGTTCGCCGACTCTGGATGCAGTCGATGACGGACAACGCGATCCGCGAAGCTTTTGCAAATCTCCGGTCGGATGATGAGATGAAGCCGCTCTCCGATGCCGCCTACTGCCGTTCGGAATCCGACTGGCTTGTCGGGATCAATTCAACCCGGGCAATGACGGCTTTCAACAGCAAGTTCGGCGGTTTTAACAAAACACCGGTTGGTCGTGTCCAGACCCCCACCCTCGCGCTGCTTGCCGAGCGGGAGCAGGAAATCGAAGAATTTGTGAGCGAAGAATATTTCGAGGTCCACGGAACTTTCGGTGTGAAGGCCGGAGACTACCTCGGTCGCTGGTTTGATGAGTCTTTCAAGAAATCGGAAGACAAGCCTCATGCCCGCGCCGAGCGGATGTGGGACAAAGCCGACGCGGAAGCCGTTGTCGAACGCTGCAAAGGCAAGACCGCGACGGTTGAGGAAAAGAAAAAGCCGTCCAAACAAATCGCTCCTCAGCTCTACGATCTCACCAGTCTGCAACGGGAAGCGAACGGACGCTTCGGCTTTTCCGCGAGGCGGACACTGCAGCTGGCCCAGTCCCTTTACGAGCGCCACAAGGCGCTGACCTACCCGAGAACCGACTCCCGCTACCTTCCCGATGACTACGTCGGAACCGCGATCGAGCGGCTCGGCAAATTGGCGGGTTCATCCGGTCACGTTGTTTCCGATATGCCCGGTCACGCCGCGAAAGCGGTTGAGGATAAGATGGTGAACGGGGCGAACAAGCGAATTTTCAACGGTGCCAAAGTGAGCGACCACTTTGCGATCATTCCGACGGGCCAGATTCCAAAGAGCCTCGATGAAGCCGAGCAGAAGCTCTACGACATGGTGACGCGTCGCTTCATTGCTGCGTTTTACCCCCAGGCAGAATTTGAAAATACGACACGCATTTCCCGCATCGGTGAAGATGCCTTCAAAACCGACGGGAAGATTCTTGTGAAAGCGGGTTGGCTCGGGGTCTACGGCAAGAAACCGGGAGCCGGAAACCAGAAAAAGGAAGACGCCGACGAAGAGGGCAAAAAGTCCAGTGCGGACAAAGAAATCGTTCCCGTCGAGGCCGGTGAAGACGCTCTCGCGAAAGCAATGGATTTGCTCGAGAAAGCAACCCGTCCCCCTGCCCGCTACAACGAAAGCACGCTGCTCTCCGCAATGGAGACAGCCGGAAAGCGCGTCGATGACGAGGAACTCCGCGATGCGATGTCCGAGCGAGGTCTCGGAACGCCGGCGACACGGGCTTCCACGATCGAAGGGCTGATCAATGACAAATACATCACCCGTGACGGTCGCGACATCTACGTGACGACACGCGGCATGCGTCTCATTGAGCAGCTTCACAACATGGAGATCGGTCTCCTCACCTCACCGGAAATGACCGGGGAATGGGAATACAAGCTCAAGCAGATGGAGCAGGGACAATTCGAACGTCCCCGCTTTATGACCGAAATCAAAGAACTGACCGGCAACGTTGTTGAGACCGCTCGCGAATACGCCCGAACCGCGCTGGAACGCGAGTGGCCCGAGTTCGATGCCCCCTGCCCGGTTTGCGGTGCCCCGACGATGGGACAGGACGACGGCCGATACAAATGCAAGCAACCCGACTGCAAATTCACTCTGCCCAAGGTCGTTGCGAGCCGTCCCCTCACCGCCGACGAAGCCAAAACCCTGCTCAAGACGAAGCTGGTCGGTCCGCTTACCGGATTCGTTAACCGCTTCAAGCAGCCCTTCGATGCCGCCATCGAATTGCAGGAGGACAAAAAGGCCGGACTGAAGGCCGGATTCGTTTTTGAAAAAACTCCGGAGCAGGAAGCAGAGGCCGAAGCCATTTCCGAAGAGAACAAGCTCTGCCCCTGTCCGCTTTGCGAAAAAGGCGACATCTACGTGACCCCGACCAGCTACATCTGCGACCGGCGCGTATCCGATGACGGCTGCAAAGCACGGCTCTCCCGTGAAATGTGCAAATACGAAATCCCGCGCGAGCAGGCTCTGAAATATTTCACCGAGGGCAAGACCGACGTCATCGACAAATGGATCAGTAAAAAAGGCCGCCCGTTCAAAGCAGCGCTGACCTGCAACAAAAAGGGTCGCCGCATGCTCGGCTGGGAATTTCCTCCCCGCGAGCCGAAGAAGAAAGCCGCCAAGAAAAAGACGACTACGAAGAAAGCCGCTTCCAGGAAGGAGTAGCGCTTCGGTCAACCGGGTGGGCCGTAACAGCGACGTCAGCGTCGCACTACGATTCTTCGCGAAAGTGGAGATGGTGGTTGAGAATCGCGAGCGGCCAGAATGAAATCCAGGCCCAAAACCAGCCAGCTTTCCAAACGAGGGACACTTTTTCGGGAACTTCCCGGCAGTAGAACTTTCGAGCGATGAATACGCCAACGAGGAAATAGGCGAGGAGAAGGCAGTCACTCATCTCACCCTTTTCTCACCGCAAATCGATCAGTGTGCCGGCGGCATTTACCTGCCTCGTCAGCAGGGCATGAATCCGCTCCTGCAATTCACCGGGCAAAGGGTCGGACCCCGGTGATTCCCGGACAAGCCGCTTTGCCTCGGCGTCATTTCCCGAATCTACTGCCGCTTCAATGAGACGAAGGCGTACGGACCAATCCTCCGGAGCTCTCTCCAGTTCCTGATACAACAATGGAACGTCTCCTCTCATTCGTAACGCCTTTAAATCTGCGGATCACTTTTTCTTCGCGCCCAACTTGCGCAGCGTGATGTCTTTGAACTGCACCGTCATCGGCGGTCCCGAGTGCAGCTGAAGGGCGAGGATTCCGCTAAGTTCCCGCTCCTCTTCCTGATCGTCGATCACTACCGAAGTAATGTGTCCGTTCAACTTCACCGTAATCCGGTTTCCTTTCGCCCGGATTTCATATTCGTTCCACTCCTTCGCGCGATAGGATTCGATGGCCTTCTTCGCGGATTCTTCGACCGGACTTTTATCGAAAGACCCATCCGCCTTTATCAGTGTTTTCTCCCCCCGCGCGGCAAGCATTTTACGACCGTGCTCATCATAGACAGCACCAAGCCAGGGCGCCTCCGGCTGACTGATATCGACCTGATACCCCACCGCGTGTCCGTCCTCCTGGACCTGCGAACGAATCTGAATCCCGCTGTTCGCCTTGGGGCCGCCGTCGACACGAAATTTCAGACGAAGCACGAAATCATCGATTTCCCCGCCCTGCCAAACGAGGAACTGATTCTTCTTTGCCGGGTTCTCATCCGATGCGATCGCTGTGATCGCGCCGTCCGAAACCGACCAGTAAGACATATCCGGGGCGCTCCAGCCATCGAGACTCTCCCCGTCAAAGAGCGACATTCCCCCGTTCTCTTTATCTTTTCCCTCCTCAGCCGATACCGGTCCGATGCTGGATACCACAAACAGGAACAGGAAAAAGTAGGTCCATTTCATAAACGGGAATCTGCCGAAGAGAATCGCCTGTGTCTACCTCTCTCTTTTCGAAAACACTGCGGGTTTAGCGGGAAATCGACGGTTTTTGAAAGAGAAAGACGTTTTTCTGCGTAAACCGGCCATCTTTTCGTCACGTTATCAGCCATTTCGGCAATGAAAATTTGAACAAATCCCGAATTCGGGGTTACTTAAGCTTTCCTAACTCTTCGTCTATGAGGTTGCCCCTCCCCATACTCGGAATCACCGCATTTCTATTCACCGCTTTTCTCCCTGCTGCCACCAGTGCTCAGGGCATGCCGCAATTCATTCAGGCAGAAGCGCAGAAAGCAGGTGGCGGCATCAACAGCTGGTATCAGGCCCGAGGTTACAACGGCGTCTGGACCGGTGAACGTCTCGGAGCGCTCGCGCAGTTTATCCGGACGCTCGATGCTCACGGTTTGTCCCCCGCCCTTTTCCAACTCGACGCCTGGGATGCCCAATGGCGCGCACCGGCTGCGGATCCTTCACAGCGCGCAAAAGTTGAAGTCGGAACAACCCAGCTCGCGCTCTACGCCATCCAATCTCTCGCCTACGGTCTCGTGGATCCCTCTTCCGTGCATTCGAAGTGGGCCGAGATTCCGCGCAAGTTGACATCCTACCACTTTCTCGACCAGGCTCTGCAGAAGCAGCCCTCTCAGATGGCGGCCTTCCTCCTCGAGGTGGTTCCCCCACAGGACAAGCGATACGAGGAAATGGTCAAAACCCTTGCCCGCTATCGCAAGATCGATTCTCTCGGCGGCTGGCGCAACCTGCCCGCCACCGCGCAACCGGCCGGCCCCGGGACTCCGTATCCGGAGCTCAGCCTGCTGCGTTCCCGTCTCCAGGCTGAAGGAGATCTTCCCCCATCCAACTTCAAGAAGAGCCGGAAAAACGAGATCGACCAGCGCACCTCCGACGCGATCAAATCCTTTCAGTTTCGTCACGGTATTGAGCCGGATGGTTACATCGGCAATGCCACCCTCGCCGAGCTCAACACCGCTACCCGTCAGCGCGTAAATCAGCTTATCATCAATATCGACCGGCTCCGCTGGATGCCGCGTGCCTGGGAGCAAGTCGAACACATCGAAGTCAATATTGCGGAAAGTGCCCTGCGCCTCTTCGACCAGCGTCGTCAGGTGACCGTCATGCCCGTCATCGTCGGCGTGAAGGGCAAGCACCAGACTCCTGTATTCCACGGAAAGATTCAGCATCTCTTTTTCCGCCCCTACTGGAATGTTCCTCTCTCCATCGCGAAGACTGAGATTGTCCCCAAAGCGCTCTCCGACCCGGAAGGCTACATGCGCTCCCACAACTACCAGATTGTTCCCTCCTATGGAGCATCGAGCAGCCAGGTTCTCCCGAACACTGCCGCCAACCTCCAGAAATGCGCTTCAGGCGGACTCCTCATCCGGCAGGCAGGAGGTAAAAACAACTCACTCGGACTCGTGAAGTTTATCTTTCCCAACGACTCCTCCGTCTATCTCCACGACACCCCCGACCATTCGCTGTTCCAGCGGGCAGATCGCGATTTCAGCCACGGTTGTGTGCGTGTCTCGCGTCCGGATGAACTGGCGAACATTCTTCTGCAGCGCAATGGTGGATGGAACATCAATTCCGTTCGTGCCGCGATGCAGGATGTAAACAATCCGAACCGGAAAGAGAATTTCAGCCGGCCGATGCCGGTCTACCTGATCTACTGGACCAGCACGATCATGAACGATGGTCGCGTGCGATTCGATCAGGACATGTATGGTCACGACCGGATCATGTATCAAAAGTTCGGGATTGCCCAATAGAGCTTCCTCCCCTGCCTTTCTGCGCCGGGAAAAAGCGAAAGGTGCTTCTGGAAAATCGCGCACCTTGGGTTCATCGTTTCTCATGCGCCGGTTACTTGCTCTTTTGCTTCCCGCTGTTTTTCTCGCTCCGCTTTACGCGACGGAAAAACCGAACATTCTCCTTCTTTGCGTCGACGACCTCCGTCCCGAGCTCGCCTGCTATGGGGTCGACTACATCGAGTCTCCCCACATTGACCGGCTTGCCGCATCAGGTCGAATTTTCAAACGCCACTATGTCCAGGCCCCAACCTGCGGCGCTTCGCGATATGCCCTTTTGACGGGAAAATACGGGCCCGGCGACAACAACGCTCTCTTCAAACGCATCGAGGGAGTCAGTTCTCCCACGGCACCGGAATGGTTTCGAGAAAGAGGATACATCACCGTTTCTGTCGGAAAGGTGTCTCACCATCCGGGCGGTCTCGGCGGTCCCGACTGGGACGACGACTCCATTGTCGAAATGCCGAATGCCTGGGTGCGAAATGTGCAACCGGTCGGGAAATGGCTCCACCCGCGCGGGATCATGCACGGACTCGCAGACGGGGAGATCCGGAAAAACGCAAAGGACATGGATGTCTTTCAATTGGCGGAGGGATACGACGATATTTATCCGGATGGTCTCACCACTGAAACCGCACTGCAGGAACTGAACGAGCTCGCGGCCGCCAACGAAACGGAACCGTTCTTTCTCGCAGTGGGAATCATTCGTCCCCACCTTCCTTTTGGCGCTCCCGCCAAGTACATGAAGCCCTACGAAGAAGCCGAATTGCCGCCAATTCCCCATCCTGAAATTCCGAAAGGAAAAACAACCTGGCATAAGTCGGGTGAGTTTATGAAATACCATCGCTGGGGGCGCGATCCGAACACCGACGCCGAATTTGCGACTGAGGTTCGAAAACACTACGCTGCCTGCGTGACCTACGCCGATGCCCAGGTCGGGCGCGTCCTGAGCCGCCTCGAAGAACTCGGAATGGCCGACAACACCATCGTCGTTCTCTGGGGGGACCACGGCTGGCACCTCGGGGAACACGGCGTCTGGGGAAAACACACCCTGTTTGAGGAATCGCTCCACTCCCCGCTCATTGTCCGGTATCCCGGCATCGGTGAACCGGGAAAAGCGACAGATGCCATTGTCGAAACGGTCGACATTTTTCCGACTCTGTGCGATCTCGCCGGGATCGACATGCCGGACTTTTCCGACGGGCGCTCTCTGCGTCCCCTTTTGGAGGATACAACTGCTGCGGGCCGCCCGGCGATCTCCTACTTCCGCGAAAACTGGCGGACAATCCGGACGGAGAAACACCGCTTCATTCAAACTCCGAAACACATCGAACTCTACGATCATTCATCCCGGAACGGGGAAACCCTGAATATCGCCGCCGAGAATCCGGAAATCGTAGAAACGCTTTCCGGTATGCTGGACGAACGTCTGAAGCGATAATCCCGCCAACCTTCCCTCATGTCCACCCCTTCCCCGTCGCTCGTCGACACGCACGCTCATCTTGCCTCGTCGAGACTGAAAGATGATCTCGATGAAGTCATTGGGAGATCTCGAGAAGCGAACCTGTCCCGCATCGTCTCGATATCCTGTGACCTCGAGGATTCCGTAACCAATCTGCAACTGGCGGAACGCTTCGACATGGTTTCACCGACGGTCGGAATCCATCCCCTCTATGTGCACGAGATTGAATCGGCGGACTGGGAAACGGAACTTCGTGAGCTGGGCCAACGCCCCGGGGTGAGTGCGATTGCGGAAATTGGTCTCGACTATTTTCACCCGCCCGGAGACGGATCCAGTGAAGCCGACTGGCGGGCGCTGCAAAAAGATGTCTTTGAAAAGCAGCTCCAGATTGCAATCGACCTGGAATTGCCTGTTGTCATCCATCAGCGCGAAAGCGCCGAAGACGTCACTGCCGTGCTGCGGAATTTTCCCAAAGCGCGAGCGGTTCTTCATTGCTTTACCGGAACGATGAAGCAGGCGGAACAAGCGCTCGAGCTGGGGCATTTGCTGAGTTTTACCGGCATTATCACGTTCAAGAACGCGGTCGAAGTTCAGGAGGTGGCGGCACAGAGTCCACTCGACCGGATCATGGTCGAAACAGACTGCCCCTACCTGGCGCCGGTCCCGTTCCGGGGGAAACGTTGCGAACCGGCCTACGTAGCCCATACCGCGGCACAGCTGGCCCGGCTGCGCGGAATGGACGATGCGGAGATCGCTGATGCGACCACGAAGAATGCAGATCGCTTTTTTGCCGGGGCGTGAAACGGCTTCGTGTCGATGAGTTCCCTTCTGAAAGAACCACCACCGCTGAGCGATAGCGCGGACTGACCCGGACCACGGTTTTGCAAACACAGCTACCTGCCCGGCGATTCCCCGGGCTTCACATTCTCCCGTATTGTGTGACATTCCCGCCGCATTCCCGTGATGCGGGAGTGATTGAGGGTCTTGCATTTAGGCCAAATTCGGCGACGTTTCCCTACGTAACAGTTTTGTTACCTCATCCCATGACATCTGATCGCACACATCTGATCCGTGAGAAGAAGTTCCGTCCCGCCGAAGCTCTTGGTCGCCGCAAAGGCCTCCATTTCGCCGCTACGCTGACCGACGATCACACTCTTTTCCTTCTGGATCAGCAACGGGAGCGTCGCTCGAAAGTCGAGAAACGCTCCTGGCTCGCCCGCCTTTTCCGCCGCTGATTTCCGGATGGTCACACCCGTTCCGACCTCTCTCTTCAGCTGCCGGCAAGCTCTTCGAATTCCTCTTCGGAAATCACCTCGACTCCGAGTGACTCCGCTTTGTCGCGTTTCGAACCGCCGCCTTCTCCTGCGAGCAGGTAATCTGTCTTTCCGCTGATCGATCCGGATACCTTTCCACCAAGCGAAAGGATGCGCTCTTTGAACTCGTTTCTTCCCGCGGAAAGCGTTCCCGTAATAACGAAGGTTTTTCCCGCCACTCCGCCGGCCCCTTCCTCTCCCTTTGGCGGAACCGGCGCGTAATTGTCCGATTGCGGATCGATCCCGAGTTCCGCGAGCCGCTCAAGCAGGACAATCCCCGCTTCGCTCTCGAGAAAGGTAAGCATCGAGGTGGCCACGGTCGGTCCAACCTCACTGGCGATCTCGAATTCGGCGATTTCCGGATTGTCCTCTTTCCGGTCCCCCGTTTTCATTTCAGCGAGGACAGGAAGGATCTTCGAGTTGCGGAGTTCTCCGAAGTCTTTGTGCAGACGGGCCAGCTCGCGGGCGGCCGATTCACCGACCTGAGGAATGCCAAGCCCGAACAGCCACCGGTGGAGCGGCGCCGTTTCCGCCCGTTTCGCTGTCTCGACGATCTTGGCTGCGTTCTTTGCCCCCAGCATGCGCGGCTCGTCATCGGTTCCGAGATTGAAGGTTGCGAGCATTTCCGCGTCGAGCGTGAACATATCCGGGATCGTATTCACGACACCCCGTTCAACGAGCTTCTCGGCAACGATGGTTCCCACACCGTCAATATCGAGAGCCTTTCGACTGACCAGTTGCTTGATTTGATTCGCCGATTTTGCCGGACAGACCGGATTGTTGCATTTCAGCGCAACAAAGCCCTCGGGCCTCACAACCGGCTCCCCGCAACTGGGACATTTGCCGCCAACAGCGTTGAAAAGGTTGAACGGTTCCGAGCTATCGGGTCGTTTTTCGAGAACCACTTTCACGACGGCAGGAATGATCTCACCCGCCTTTTCGATGATTACCGTATCGCCAACGCGGACGTCTTTCCTGTCAATTTCATCCTGATTGTGAAGCGTTGCCCGGCTCACGGTGGTTCCGGAAACAAGGACCGGCTCCAGCTCGGCAACGGGCGTAAGTGTTCCCGTCCGTCCGACCTGGACAGATATCTCGCGGAGAACGGTTTCCTTTTGCTCCGGCGGGTATTTGAATGCCGCCGCCCAGCGCGGCGCGCGTGATGTTGAACCAAGCTGGTCCCGCGATGCCACGTCGTTGACTTTGATGACCGCTCCATCCGTCGCGCATGGCAAATCGTGGCGCTCGACATCAAGCCTTTCGACGGCGGCGACGACTTCTTCGAAAGTCTCCGCGTTGTAGACCGGCTTGTTCTGCGGAATATTGAATTTCTCCAACAAATCGCGAAAGTCTTTCTCGCTCGCCGGGACATCACCATCGATCCGCCCGCGACCATGCGCCACAAAATCAAGCGGACGTTTCGCCACCTCGCGCGAGTCGAGAAGTTTGAGCGCGCCGGCAGTGGCATTGCGAGGATTTTTGAATGTGGCCAGTCCAGCTTCCTGCCGGGCCTCGTTCATTTCCGCGAATTTCGCATTCGGCATGAATACCTCGCCCCTGACCTCAAGCCAGGCAGGAGCATCCGCGCCCAGTCGCAGAGGCAGGTGAGAAATGGTCCGGATGTTTTCCGTGACGACATCCCCCACCGCTCCGTCACCGCGGGTCACCGCGTAGGCCAACTCTCCGTTTTCGTAGTGCAGCGCAATTGCAACGCCGTCGATTTTGGGCTCGATCGTCACCGGGATTTTCTCCGCATTCAGATTTTTCTGCAAACGGGTAAAAAACTCACCCAACTCCCCTTCCGAGAACACGTCATCGATGCTCAACATCGGAACATCGTGCGCCCGCTGTTCAAACCCATCGATGGGTTCCCCTCCGACCCGTTTGGTGGGGGAATTGGCGGAAGCGTGCTCGGGAAAACGATCCTCGAGAAGTTCCAGCGTGCGGAACATCTCGTCGTATTCACGATCCGAAATCTCGGAGGTGCCCTCGACGTAGTACAGTCGGTTGTGCTTCTCCAGCTCGGAGGAGAGGCGTGACATTTCGACGGCTGCCTCTTCGGACGTCATCAGTGGATGCCGGGGTGAAAGTTGTTTTACTCGCCCTGTTTCGAGATTTCCTCTTCCAACCTCTCACTCAGCCATTGCTTGATCATGCTCTGGTAGTTGAGGTAGCGGTGACGGGCGAGGCGTTTGATCCGGCTCAGCATCTGCGGATCGAAGCGCAGTGTGATCGTGGTGGATTCCCTCACATTCTGGCGATGCACCGCAGCATTCATCAGGCGCGGGTCAATCGCGTGAGAGGACCAGAAAGTCGCCTCCTCTTTCTCGTCTTCAAACTCAGGGATATCGTCCCAACTATTAATCGTTTTCACGGGTGAACAGGGTTAAGTGGATGACCAGACAGGGTTAGGTGCGAAAGCAAACAGGGTTGAATTGTCACACCCACTCGGCATTTTTCCTTTCGTAGAAAGCTTCCTCATGTTCCTCCATTTCGCGGCAGAAAATGACGCGGTAGTTTTTCCCGTCAGTCCAGAACACGGAGAATAAAAGCCGCGCATTGAGTGTTTTCCCCAGAAGGAAAAACCGGGTTTCGGTTTCGTAGAAACCCGACTCGGGAAGAAGGCGAATGGAAAAAGGATCTTCAAAGGCCTCCTCCACTTCACGCGGGGTGATCTTTTTCAAATCGAAGTGGCAGTCAATCCAGTCGAATTCCATGGGCAGCAGCAATGGGGAAAGCGACGGCGTCACCGCGAACATCCTCCCCTCTCCCCGAGAGTAGGAGACGCAGAAGAGGAAATCAATGTAGGAAAGCACGTATTTCTTTTCATTCGCACCTCAGAAGTCAAATTTTCATAAATTTCAGCTTTATAAACCATTAAAAAGAGTTAATTGAGTTTGTGCTCTTCCGTTATTCCATTGTCGGCGGCTTTGCCCTGGTCCTTGCGTCGTGTCAGACAGCAGGAAACAAACCGTATGCTCCGCCCTCCCGGCCGGCTGCGGTCGAAAGCGTGGAGATCATGGTCCGGGATTTCCACGGACGGCCCGAAGCCTTTGCCAAGGTGAAAGGAACGCTCAGCACGAGCGCCGCTCAGCTGGTTGATTCCAAACAGTCCCGCGAGGGAAACGTGCTTTACCTGGAAGTGCTGGAGCAGACTCCGCGCGGCGCTGCTCTCGTCGCCGGCATCACCGAGTCTCCGGAATTCGAAAGAACGATCCCGCTTGAGCTTTTGGGACTCCTCCCCGGGACGTATATCGTCAATACGAACGGGATTGAAGCGGAGATGGAAGTTCCCTCGATGCGGGCCACGGCTTTCAGCGGTGAAATCCCGACTTCGCAGCAGCGCCCGGCCTATCGAATCGTGGATGAGTTTATCCCGATTGAGGAGTCGGGGCTGGTTTCGGAAGAACCGGGAATGTGAGCCGGAGTCAACTTTCGTGCTGCTGTTATTTCTGACTCAAGCGCCGGAACATGACGACGCCCAGCGTGAGAAAAAGGATGTTGGGCACCCACACGAGCAGATGAGGATAGAGGTCCTCGTTTTCCCGCATCATCTGGGCGATTGTCAGCATCACGTAGTAGCTCACGGCAATGACCATACTCAGAACGAAGCCGGCTGTGCTCTCCCGTCGTTGCGCGGTAATACCCAGCGGAACGCCGATGAGCGCGAAGGTAATACAGGAAACAGAGAAGGCCATGCGCATGCTGAGCTCTGTCCGGTAGGTGGCCCGTAGTTCCGGTTCAAGCGAGTCGTCTCCAACCTTTCCAAAGAGACGACTCAGGGAAATGTTCTCGGGTTGATCATGAATCCCGTCGACGTTTTGTTTGAACTTCTCGATGGAAACACCGGCAGGAGCTTCACCCATAAAGACCGGCTGCGCGGAGTCCATGAAATCGCCGTCCTCTCCCCGCAGCATGAGGTTCACCTCCGTCATTTCGAGGACGAGCTCCGGGTCGTCCCCCTCGAGATCGACGGTAACCTCGGCTTCCCGTGCGATCGCGATGGCTTCAGGGACGTTGTCCTTCATTTTCACCATCTGGAAATTCTTCAGCTTTCCATCCTCCTTCTTCGCGTAGACCAGGTGATCGGGAATTCGCGTCATCACCTTTTGATTCGAAAAAATCAGCAGCGGATCCTTCGATATCATGTTGAAAAAGGACCCTTTCATCCCTTCCATTTTCGTCTTTGCCCACGGCGTCACTGACAGATTCACAGTGGCGCAAATAGTAGTGAAAAAGATCGCGAGCACAGCCACCGGAAGACAGATCCTGGGCATGCTGAGACCGGCCATCCGCATTGAAACAAACTCACTGTCGGCAGAGAGGCGACCGAATGTCAGCAGGATTGAAGTCAGAAAAGAGAACGGAATCGCAAGACTCAGTGAAATAGGAATCACGAGCGCGACGAACTGAAAAAAGAATAGAAGATCCAGATCCGGACGTGCCGCGATCTCGCGCAGAATCTCTTTAAACACATTCCCGAGCACGAGAATGATGAGAATCACCGCAATAGCAAAGAGCGATGAAACCAGCACCTGACGGGCGATGTAGCGATCCAGAAGGTTCATTCAGGGAGTATGGTCCGGCTGTAAAACGTGTCACACCGGAATTCCGTAGAGACCAATTTCCACGCTTCCTGATATTCGGCAAGGGTGAAGAGATGAACTTCGCAATCGTCTCCCTGCATTTTTTATGCTCACAAAAAACACTTGCGATACCTGAATTAAAACGCCACCTTTCCCCGTCCCTGACACCTCTCAAGGCCGGGAATCCGCGCAACCTACCGAACTATGCTTCCGGCGCGGAGTTTTCTCCCCCGGACATTTTAAGGGACAACCCAGAACCCTTCGGGATTTCATTTTCCGTGAAGCTATCTTTCCGGCAGTTTGAAATTTCGGATTTTTCAAACCGACAAGACTGTCGAACTGTCCGGTACGGATTTTCCCCGGGCACTCGATTTTCCCAAACGATACGGCCTCTGACGGCATGACATCTCCATTTCCCGCGGACTACGCAGAACAACGTGTTCTTTCCGAACGCCCCGCCACTCTGCCGCTGTTTCGCCTCCGGTGATATCTGTCATCCTTTCTTTTTTCTATTGCCCCTTTTCTGATGAGCCAGTCCCAACTTCCAGAGGAAGCTCAAGCCCCCGCCCCCGACGAACTCCCGTTGGAAATGAACGATACCCCACCGGCACCAGCGCCGGAAAAACCGGCCGAAGCTCCGAAGAAGAGCGATAGCAAGCCAAAGTCCAAAGCAAAACCGGAAAAGGATTCTGCTCCGGAAAAGCAGGAGGAATCGCCGGCAAAAGAGGAGAAACCGCGGAAAAAGCGGAAGCCGGAGAAGGTTGAAGAATCAGCAGAGGAGAAAGCGGAGAAGTCCGACGATGCCCCTGCAGACACCGAAGGAAAGAAAGACTCTCCGCAGGAAGACAACGAAGAAAACGGGGAGAAGCGCGATCGCAGACGGAGACGTTCCCGTTCGCGAAACCGCCGCAGACGCCGGGATGACGACGAGGAGAACGGCGATGGTCAGGAAGCGAAGAAAGGCGACGACGATGATTCTACCGAGGGCGAAGACGGCCAGCCCCGCAAGACCCGTAAGCAACGTTACCTTGAGCGGAAAGAGAAAGAGCGGGCGAAGGAAGCCGCCGCTCTCGAGGCCGCCGAACCGGTCGACACCGAAGGCATTGTCGAGATTTCCCCTAAAGGTTTCGGATTTCTCCGGGAGAAGAAAAACGGTTTTCAACAGACCCCAAAAGACGTTTTCATCACACCGGAGGTCGTGCGTGTCTATGGACTGCGTGACGGACTGATGGTGAAGTGCATCTCGAAGCAGGGACTTCGCGGTCCTCAGCTCGTCGAGCTGCAACAGATCAACGGACAGGATCCGGATGAATACAAGAACCTCCCCTACTTTGAAGAACTCACTGCGATCAATCCGGACAAAAAGCTGACGCTCGAAACCACTGCTACCCGGACGACCACGCGCGTCATCGACCTGATGGCCCCGATCGGACGCGGTCAGCGGGGTCTGATCGTGGCACCACCACGAACCGGTAAAACGACGCTCCTCCACCACATCGCGGAAGGTCTTCAGGAAAACTACGAAGAGGAAATGCACCTCATGGTTCTCCTCGTTGACGAGCGACCGGAGGAAGTCACCGATTTCCAACGTTCCTTTCCAGACGTGGAGGTTTTCTCCAGCTCAAACGACAGCGACGGGAAAGAACACACCCGCATTTCCCTGCTCGCGATCGAGCGTGCAAAGCGCCTCGTGGAAGCCGGTGAGCACGTCTTCATCCTCATGGATTCGATCACCCGCCTCGCCCGCGCTTTCAACTCGCAAATGCGTGGCGGCAAACGCGGAACGGCCAGCGGCGGCCTCATCGTTGGCGCTCTCGAAGTTCCCCGAAGGATTTTTGCGGCAGCACGGAACACCCGTGAAGCCGGTTCGCTCACAATCATTGCGACAGCGTTGATTCAGACGAACAGCAAAGCCGACGAAGCCATCTTCCAGGAGTTCAAAGGCACCGGCAACATGGAGCTCGTCCTCGACCGTCAGATCGCCCAGAACTACGTCTATCCCGCCGTCGACATCCACAAGTCCGGAACCCGGCGGGAGGAACTTCTGCTGCCGCCGCACAATCTGGAAAAGATTCACGTGATCCGGCGCGGACTTAGCGGCTACAAACCCATTGATGCCATGGAATGGCTGCTGAAATGCCTGGAAAGATATCCGTCCAACGCACAGATGCTGATGGATATCAAGACCGGCGTTTTGTCGTAAAATTTCCACAGCGGCAGTTGCCCTGCCCCCGGCTGTCTGGTAAAAATGCGTCATGAGTGAATTCACCACTGTGACGCGTAAAGGCTGGGGAACCCGCAGCAAAAATTCAATCGGAGGCGCAATCTTCGGTTTCTTTCTGGCCGCTCTCGCTGTCGGACTCCTTTTCTGGAATGAGGGTCGGGCGGTAAAGCGATACAAGGACCTCAAGGAAGGCGCCGGCGTTGTCGTCACGACCGACTCCGCTTCCGTCGACGCCGCAGTGGAAGGAAAATTGGTCCATACGACCGGAGAGGCAAAAACTTCGGGGCCGTTGAGCGATCAACAATTCGGCGTTTCCGAAAACGCGATCAAACTGATCCGATCCGCTGAAATGTATCAGTGGGTGGAGAGCGAAAGAACGGAGAAGAGCACCAGCACAGGGGGAACCGAAACCACGCGGAAAACCTACAGCTATTCCAAAACGTGGAAGCCGGGCGTTGTGAATTCCTCTAACTTTAAGGTCAGCAACGGTCACGAGAATCCGGCGGAGATGAAATACAAGTCCACTACACTCGTCGCCGACGGAGTGACGCTGGGTGCCTATCGCCTCCCTGAATTTCTCGTCAAGCAAATCGGAGGTGCCACTCCTCTCACCATCAATTCGGTCGAAAACGCTACTCCGGAAATCAAGGCCACCGGCAAACTTCACAACGGCGGCATCTACTTCGGCGCCGACCCGATCAATCCGCAGGTGGGCGACATCCGGGTGAAGTTCTCGATCGTGCAGTCCGGCCCGATCAGCGTCATTGCACAGAAACAGGGCGACACCTTTACCACTTATCAAACGAAAACCGGCGGGAAGCTGAGTTTGCTCGATCGCGGCACGCTCTCATCCGATCAGATGTTTACGCAAGCTCATGAGAGCAACAAGATTCTGACCTGGGCGATCCGGATTGGCGGTTTCTTCATGCTGGGATTCGCTTTTTCCATGATACTTGGCCCCCTATCCGTATTTGCGAGCGTGCTGCCGTTTCTCGGAAGAATTGTCGAAACCGGAACCACGATCATCGGCTTTCTCCTCGCCGGTGTGGTCTGGACCATCGTCGTCGCGATCGCCTGGATTTTTTACCGACCACTCCTCGGCATTGCGATCCTCGTCGTAACCGTGGGGCTCACCATTCTGATCATCAGGAAACTCCGTTCCGGAAAGGCAGCGGAAAACACAGCGCCTCCGCTCGACACTCCCCCGCCCCTGACTTAATCCGCCATGCCTGACGCTCCGGAACCCTCCTCCCCGGACTCTGCTGACGAAGAGTCTTTCGATCTCGCGAAACTGCGGACTTCGAAGAAAGTTTCTTGGTTGCTTGACGAGTGCATTCGTATTCCGGGAACGAACATCCGCTTCGGCCTCGACCCCATTCTCGGGCTGCTTCCTTACGGTGGGGAATCTGTCGCTACTGTCATTGGAGCGACCATTCTCGGACAGGCGGGGAAGAAAGGGATCCCTTTCCGCTCTCTTTTGCGAATGGGCGGAAACATGCTCGTCAATGCGGGCGTTGGCAC
>JAKSBG010000107.1 GCA_022361255.1 Verrucomicrobiales bacterium | reverse complement strand
TGACCGGTGAGACGCCGAAGGGCGCAACACTCGTCAAGGTATCCGCACAAAGCGTCCAGCCGTCCAACGAACTCCGGCACGCCATTGACGGAGACCCATCCACTCGCTGGTGCGCCAGCAACGGATCCAAACCCCAGTGGATACAACTGGAACTCGATGCAGCGAAAGAGCTCACCGGGATCGAGATTGTCTGGGAGAGTCAGAACAACATTTACTCCCACAAGATTGAAGGTTCATCCGACGGGAAGAACTGGAGCCTGCTCGCTGACCTGACTGAAAACCAAAAACCGGGCAACACCTCTGCCGCATTTCCGGCGAAGAAGATCCGATTCGTCAAGATCACCGGAACCGCAACAAGTCAGGGCGGTTGGATCAGTATTCGCGAAATCGCCTTGCAAGGCCCGGAAATCAAAAGCATCTGGCCGAAGCTGGATGAAAAGCAGGCCGCCGCGAAAGCAAAGGAGGAAGCCAAAGCAAACGACCCTTATGCGAAGGAGGGGAACGTCACTCCCAAAATGGTGAAGCTCACCCCGGAGGAGGAAGCCGGGATTCTGAAAGACGTCACCGTTCCCGCCGGATTTGAAGTCACACTTTTTTCCAACTCCGCCGCCGCGAACTATCCGGTCTACGTTACGGCCGCGCCGAACGGTGATCTCTATGTTTCATCCGACGGCAACGGCTCACTCGGACGGGATCCCCACCGCGGGCGGGTTCTCCGGCTTCGGGACAGGGACGGCGACGGGCGCGCCGATGAAGTGACTGAATTCGTTCAAGACGTCGATTCCCCGCGCGGTGCAGTTTGGGATCACGATCGGCTTATTCTCCTGCATCCGCCGCACATCACCGCCTACATTGACAAAGACGGCGACGGCGTTGCCGAAGAGTCAGAGCGACTCATTGAAAACATCGCATTCGGATTTGCGGATCGACCCGCTGACCACACCACCAACGCTCTCGAAATGGGCATCGACGGCTGGATTTACGTTGCCGGAGGGGACTTCGGGTTTCTCGAAGCAACCGGCGCCGACGGCAAAAAAGTTCAGCATCGAGCCGGCGGCGTCCTGCGCTTTCGCCCCGACGGAACCGGGCTCGAAATTTTCTCCACCGGAACCCGGAATATTCTCGGGACACCGACCAGCCCCCTGCTCGATATCTTCGCCCGTGACAACACCAACGACGGAGGCGGATGGGATGTTCGCTTTCATCATTTCACCGGGCTGGAGGATCATGGCTACCCCCGTCTCTACAAGAATTTCCCTGACGAACACATCAAGCCGCTCGCCGATTATGGCGGAGGTTCCGGATGCGGCTCCGTCTACATTCACGAGCCCGGATTTCCCGACGACTGGAAGAATGCCCCTTTCACTTGCGACTGGGGAACGGGCGCTCTTTGGAAACACACCGTGCAGCGAGTCGGAGCGAGCTTCGAAGAGATTACCGAACCACAGCCTTTCATCAAAATGACCCGGCCCACCGACGCCGACGTCGATGGCATGAGTGCCGTCTACCAGGCAAGCTGGAAAGGCGCAACCTTTCGCTGGGATGGGCCGGACGTGGGTTACATTGTCAGAGTCACCCCGAAAGGATACACGCCGGAACCGTTGCCTGATTTCGAAAAAATGAGCGATGCCGATCTCGTCGCCGCCCTGGAGTCACCAAGTCATGTGAGAACACTCGCGGCGCAGCGGGCTCTGCTGCGGCGGGAATTTTCGGAAGAAACCGAAAACGCCCTGGTCGCTCTGGCTGAATCGAAGGAAGCCGCGATCGAGTCGAAGGTAGCAGCACTCTTTGCGCTTTCTCAATCGGCCGTGAGGAATTCACGGGAAAAAGAGGTTTCCGTAAAACTCGTTTCTCTGGCGGATGCCGACGAAAAAATTGCAGCCTTTGTTCCGAGAGCACTGGGTGATTTGACCGCCCCGGAAATCTCTTCCGGTAAGCACGTTCGCGACGTGATTGTCTGGGGACTTTCGTTAAAAGATCCGCGCCGAATCAATGAATCTCTCGTCGCCGCAGCACGCCTCGGATTGATTGATATCGCCCCCGCAATATCCCTTCACCTGAACAACCCGGATCCACGCATCGCTCATACCGCATTCCAGGCGATGGCCCGTCTTGGCGCTTCCGATGCCGCTTTTGATGCGCTCCAACAGGAAGACACTTCGGAAGGTGCCTCTTTCGCCCTTATGCGGATGCACAACCCCGCAGTCGTTGACAAGCTCATCGAGGCCGTCGGCACGACGAGCAAGCCTTTCGTGAAACGGAACGCCCTTGCTGCCCTCTGCCGCCTCTACCATGTCGAAGGAGAATGGAACGGCGACAGCTGGGGTACCCGTCCTGACACCCGCGGCCCCTATTATCAGCCGGAGACGTGGTCCGAGTCAGAGAAGATCCTGACAGCCCTTCGCGCGTCGCTTGATGCCGCCAGCCCTGACGAGGCCACATTTCTTGTCCGCGAAATGAGCCGGAACCGCATTCGATCAAACGACGCATTGAATCGAGTGATCAAGCTTTCGAAATCGAATCCGGAGATGATCTCCGAGGCAATGAAACAATTGGCCTCTGCCGATGAGATTCCAGCCGAAGGCCTTGCCCTCGTCGAGAAATCCCTGAAAGGGAAATCGCTTTCTCACGCGGCCCGTTCGAACGCAGTCATCGCTCTCAGCAAAACGGGAAGCGAAGAGATGATCCCGCTTTCCCTGAGTTCCCTCGCAACTCTAAAAACCAATCTGGACGACTTCCGCGCCGGGGTAGAGGCCGCGAAGAAGATTGAGGATCCTCACAAAGCAAAAAGTGAAGGCAAGTATGCCCGTCAGGCTCTCGGGGATGCGACAAAACAACTGGAGACCGCTCGCGACGCTTTTCTGAACGAACCGGCACTGGAGAACCACCACCTCCTCATCGAAAAACTCTCGGCTGAAAAGCTCGACTCATCAGAAACATTCTACGCAAACGCTGCCCTTCTTTCACTCGCCTCCCGGAAATCGGGTAGCCCCGAATCCATCGAGATGACCCGTCAAACTCTCGAGGACGGATGGAAAAATCCAAAACAGCGAGTCCTCCTCATTCAGGCTGCAGCGGAGTTGAAAAACCGCACTCTCGACGACCGAATCCGCATCGCGATGAACGATGCTGACAAAGCCGTTTCCAAAGCCGCGAAAGCCGCTGCCAAAGCCCTCAAGATCCAGGCTGCGGGCGCTGACAAAACACCGAAGATTGCGACACTCGACCCTGATCAGGCCCTCAAACAAGTTATCTTACACAAGGGTGACGCAGCCCTCGGCGAAGCTGTCTACGCCCGCGCTACCTGCGTCGCCTGTCACACGGTTTCGCAGACAGAACCTCAGAAGGGGCCCTACCTCGGCAACATCGCAGAAACCTACAAGCGCAACGAGCTCGCCGTTGCGATTCTTGATCCGAACAAGACCATCGCCCAGGGATTCAAGACAAATGTATTCACGATGAAAGACGCTACCGTCCAGATGGGATTTGTCACGGACGAGCAGGGTGAACAGGTAACGATCCGGGACATCGCTTCTCAGGAGCACACCTTTCTGAAATCGGAAATTCAAAAGCGGGAAGAGCTCCCCACATCCATGATGCCCCCCGGGTTGATGATGAATTTCACCGTCCACGAATTCGCCAGCCTGCTCGATTATCTGGAGAAGCTCTTGAAAAAAATAAAATCTCCCTGCAAGAGAGCGTGTGAAAACACGCTCGAAGCACCATGGGTGGGCCAAAGCGTCCCGCCGGACTCCACCACGTTGGTTCGCGTCCCACTCACGCTCCGGATAGAAGAACCGGAATCCCGATCAGGTGAGCCACGAACCAGATCACCAACAATACAATCGCGAAACCTCCTCCGAAAGGTTCCCGAAGTTGCCCGGTTCCGATCGTATATTTCGCAAGTTTTCGCGTCGCACCATAGACGGCAAATCCGAAAGCAACGGCAAGCGGCATAGCCATCAGGTAGTTCCAGTCGTCCCCGGAACTGAATCGCAGCGCTTTCGCACAGATCACGACCAAGCCGGCAGCCGGACCAACAAAGATCGCCAACACCATCAACCACGGGCCTTGAAAAATGCCCCCCTCCTCTGCGGCCTTGCGGATCGCAATCAACGCAACTGCAGAGCTGAAAGCCGCAATCTCGAGAAGGAACTGCTCGACGATCCAGAGACGCCAGTCGAACATTGCAGACAATCCCACCAAAACCACTATCCCGCCGGACCGCAGCCAATCGGCGATCCTGAAACCATCATTTTTTTCCTCAGTCGCATAAAGCGCCGCACGCAAATAGATGGTGACGAGAATTCCGATCGCCGCCGCGACTGACATCCATGCAGGAATTTTCCAATCCTGCCTGTGAAGAATCCAAATCGCGGCCGGAGGAAGCGCAAAAAGGTAGACAAGAGGCAGATTTGTACGCCACGAACCGGCCCTCCCTTCACTTCTCCGCACCGGATCGCCCTTCTTTTCTTCGTTCATGAAATCCGATGCAATCGCCAAATCACGTGGGTCGGGAACTCTCCATCGAAAACTGTGAACTTCCAGGAAAATGCCGAAATTTGCGTCACCTGCTCCCCGCGTTCATGAAGCTTGAAAAATAGAGGGGGTGGGATTCGAACCCACGAGACCTTGCGGCCTGCTGGTTTTCAAGACCAGTGCATTCAACCACTCTGCCACCCCTCCGTAAAATTCCGGTCGGACAGACACGGGCGGGAAAGTAGTTGAGTCCCGTAAGTCTTTCAACCCCGATTCCACAGCAAATCGGGAAAATTTTACCAATCCAGTAGTCCGGGAAAATTCTAAGGAGATCAAAATTGACGTTTGACTTAGATTATAATATTTATTAAAATTACAACAAGTAACAGATTCCGACCCAACCCGGCAACGTAAGGCAATCTTTTGGTTTTGTTCTCGTGCCGGTTGAAAATGGCCGCCAAAAAATCCATCCCAAAAAACCAGCTCTTGATCCTCCTGGGGATCACGGGGCTTTTTGTATACCTTTTTACATTCGGTAAAAATACGATCGCAGGGAAGCACGCGGACAACTACTTTCAAAAGGTAAAAGGCCTGGTCGAGAAGCCCCTCGCAAAAGCAAAAGACCTCGTTGATTCATTCGGCGCCCCGGAATGGAATGATCCTGCTCACCACAAGTTGCGGGACGCGTGTATGGAGGTCATTTTTCTCGAAAAAGCCGGATTCCATTTCTCCCAGTCGCGCTGGGGAGGAGCTCCTGTTCCGTATCAGTTTCGTGGTCTTGAAGTAGTTGGCCCGGAAAAACTGACTCTTCATGCAGGAGATATTCAACGCGGTATCGATCTTAGGATTTGCTTTACTTTCAAGATGTCGGCGTGGAGAAGATACAACTCCGAAAAAGGTGAGTGGGGCGCCTGGGAATTTGATTCTCCCCCCAACCTTTCCGAGATGGTTTTCGTGAGGCAAGACGGGGCCTGGAGAATTGCTTCTGCTCCGCACAAATCCTTCGCCATCCGGTAGCGGTTACTCCACACTGATACCGGTGATCCGGTATTCCCCGATATCATCCGCGTCGGCATCGGGAATGTAAATACGGGCATCAACGACGCGACGTTCACCGGGAACGAGAGTCGGATGAATACTGCTGACCACCGATATCGTTCCGGGGGAACTCTCGATGAGTCCCTTCTTCGCGAGACTGTCGATGATAGAGCTGTTTCCCAGTGGAAGTTTTTCTCCCTCTATATCGAAAACCTCCATCTCAATTTTCATCCGGGAAATGCCGCGTCGCCCGGTGTTTTTTACCGTGAGGACCACACGCACCTGTGCTTTGCCATGATCGCTTAACGCAGCCTTGCTGCGAATCACATTCCGTTCACAGAGTTCCACGCCATAGTCAGCGGGCAATTTAATTGAGGCGACCTCCTCCCGCACTGCCCCCGGTTTCGCCTCTCCTTCGAAGGGAAGTGTTTCTGTTTCCGTCAGGATAATGCGCGCAGCCTGAATCCCGGGGGCTGTCCGGTTTTCAAAGATCAATGCTCTCACCGGCAAGCTGTCTCCGGGGAGAGCCGGACTGTTGTATCCTGCATGAGCTTCCAACCTCGCTGAGGCAACGACCCGGTTTTCTTTATCGATAAGTTCGACCCGGCCGATCATTTTCTCGATCTCGACCTCACGCGGAAGAATTGCCCCCTTCATCTCATAGGCGAACTTTCCGTCGTATCGGGTCAGGATGGAGGACCGGGTATCAAACTCAAACTCACCGAGATCCGCGACCGGGAATTCAACCGGAATCATCTCTCTGGTCGTGCCGGTAACCGGCTTATCGTTTGTTTCCGGGGCCTCTCCTGTTTTAGATTCAGGTGTCTCATTTTTTGAAAACTCGGGTTCTTTCGGCACGGGCCTGTATGTCAAAACCACCCAGCCGAGAAGGCCCATCCCAAGTGCCGCTGCGGCAATCAGAAAGGGTTTTCTGCTGGCTGTCTTTCGTTCCGATTTCTCCAGCCCGGTCAAGGTCCGAACCGCATCGACATGCCCGGGCTCATGGACGAGGCATTGTCGGAACAGCTCCTCCGCCCGTGTCCGGTCTGTCTGATTTCCCGTCTCCCTGTATTGCCCTGTGTAGGCCGTCCCCAGACGATAGCGCAGCTCTGTATCGTATGGCATCACGACCAGCGCTTTCTCCAGCTCGGCAATTGCGTCATCCCAGTTTTTTGCATCGAGGAAATTCAGCCCACGCGTCCTGTGGTCATCCGCCTCATGGCAAATAGCGGCCCATTTCGCTTCAGAAATACCGTAGCGCAGCGCCACTTCGCGCAGCTGCTCTTCGCTGAGAGATTTCCCCGACCTACCGACAGAGTCCGCTTTTTCGAGCGCCCCCTCGATGAAGCGCTCCAGGTCACCGAAATTCAAATCATCCATGAATGAGTTCGTATTTATTGATGGACGGGCAACAGCAACGTTTCAGTTCGAATAAAGGCAGAAACCCGATGCTACTGCCCCGCCTTCTTCGCGCGCTCTTCCCGCTGGCGTTTTCTCTCGAGACCGCGTTTCCGAATTTCGTCGGAATGATAGTGCATATCCAGATTGCTGAGATCCTGGATTTCATTTTCAGGGACTTCGTATTTCCCGCGCAAGCGCTCGAGCTCACCCTTCAATCTGGAAACAACCTCTGCGTATTCGGGATTAGAGATCTGGTTCTTCATTTCCTGAGGATCGGTTTCCAGGTCGTAAAGTTCCCATTCTTCGATTTCGTAGAAGTTCATCAGTTTGTATCTCCCGTCGTAGACACCCTCGTGACGGTGAACCATATGCCATCCGGGATATTCGTAGTAGTGGTAGTAGTGCGCGGTTCTCCAGTCATCCGGCTTCGCACCTTTCAGAACCGGAACGAGACTCGCTCCCTGCATTTCCCCGTCAGCGGCAGCTCCGGCAATGTCGAGAAAGGTCTGGGCAAAATCGAGATTGGAAACGAGATCACGATTCTCCGTACCCGGCTCGACAACGCCCGGCCAGCGCACGAGAAGAGGAGTGCGGTAGGACTCATCAAACATGAACCGCTTGTCGAACCAGCCGTGCTCCCCCAGATAGAAGCCCTGGTCGCTCGAGTAAATGAATACGGTATTTTCCGAGAGTCCCTGCTCTTTGAGAAGCGCGGTGATTTCCCCGACACTGTCATCGACTGACTTGATGCATCGCAGGTAGTCTTTCAAGTATCGCTGGTACTTCCACCGGACGAGATCCTTTCCGGTCAGATTCGCCGCGACAAATTCCTCGTTCTTCTTCTGGTAGGCGGCGTCCCACTGCTCCTGCTGTTCGGGGGTCATGCGGTTGTAGGCACTCATAATGAATTGCTCTGTTTCGTCCTTTTCCTTCACCTTCAAATCGCGTCCCAGAGTCATCGTTTTCTCGATCGACATATCCTGTTCACGGGCGGCAGTGCCGCGCCCCTCGTAATCGTCGAAGAGCGTATCCGGCTCGGGAATCTCGACATCGTCGAAGGCGGTCAGATACTTCGGCGCCGGATCCCACGCCCGGTGGGGAGCCTTGTGCTGAATCATGATCATGAAAGGCTTTTCCGGATCACGCTCGACTGTGATCCACTTTTTGGCCTTTTCCGTGATGATTTCGCTGACGTACCCTGTTTCGCGATGCTTCCCTTTCTCAGTTCGAAAGTCAGGATTGTAATAACTCCCCTGCCCCGGCAAAATTTCCCAGTGGTCAAAACCGGTTGGGTCACTGGCGAGATGCCATTTTCCGATGATGGCTGTTTCATACCCTACTTTGCGAAGAAGTTTGGGAAACGTCACCTGGCTCCCGTCAAATTTGGTCGCCTCGTTTTTGAAAAAGCCGTTCTTGTGACTGTATTTTCCTGTGAGAATTGTCGCCCGGCTCGGGCCGCAAATCGAGTTTGTCACCATGCAGCGCCGGAACAACATCCCGTCTTTGGCGATCTGGTCGAGGTGCGGGGTCGGTGCGATTTCCGCGAGCGGCCCGCCATAAGCACTGATAGCCTGAGTCGCATGGTCATCGGAAAAGATGAAAACAATATTCGGTTTGTCTGCCAATGCCGGAATCGGCAGGAGGGCAGCGAGAAAAGCGAGAGAACAAAACAGTCTGAATTTCATATGTCTGGAGCGCAAAAAACGATGAGCCGCGACTGTATCTCAGCCCGGACGATAAATCACGACAAAGGTTGATTCGCCCCTCGAATTCCCGCTACCATCTTGCCGATGGATTCCCCTCCCCCTCTCCCGCAAGAATCATCCAGAGAAGCGGGAAACCTGCGCCTGCTTGGAAATCTGTTTTTTCTCGAGCTGGCGCTCGGGCTTGCCTGGTCTCTCTACCGGATTTCCTACCTCCTGAAGGATGACACCTACGGATCCATTTCGCTTTTCGGAATCGTCGCCCCGATCTTTCTCCTTTGCATGCTCGCTGCGGTAATCTCACTTTTCCGTTTTCCTGCCAATCTCAAAGCAGCGGTTCTCGTTCTCTCTCTCCCGTTTTTCCTCTGCCTCATTCCTGTCCTGATCAATGCGGCAACGGGTTCCCAACCACTGCTTGCTACCGAAAAAAGTCTGCAAACGGCCGTCCTGATTATTGTCGCCGTTTTTGTTCTCGCGATACTGCTTCTTCCAAAGAAGCTCGCGTTTTTCCTCCCTGCCTTTGTGATCAAGAGCTTCTGGATCAATCTGCTATTTCTCCTGACCCCACTGCTTGTCTACGCCACGGGAGCGCTTGCGCTGTTTCAATGGACCCGGCTGTTCTCGCAGGCATCCGACGACAAAGCCGGTTATGTCCTCGCTTACGGATTGATCTTTGCCATGCTTTTCGCCATGATCACCGTGGTCCCCGCTGGCATTATCTTCCTCTACAGCTACCTCAGCTTTTTCCAAAAACACGAAACACGGCGACTCGGCATGCGCATCTCCCAGCTCGTATTGTCGCTTCCCGCAACCGGGTTCGGAGTCTGGTTGCTGATTCGCCTGCTCCGGGAAATGTCTGTGCAATAAGGTGAAACAAACGACTTCATCCATTCTGCGGGGGAAAATCAGGCATCTGATTTCTCTCTCGTTCTGCCTCGCCTTCCCGGCGGTCGCGCTACTTTGCGCTTCAGCCGAACCGGGAAAAACGCCGGCAGCCCCCGCCTTCTCCGGGAATATTCTCGGCGTGGAGGTTCGAGCGGAGCATCTCGGCATTGTTCTCGATATCTCCGAAAGCATGAAACCTGCCCTGCCTGCCGTTCGCGCGGATCTGGCTGCAAAGGTGCCGCGAAATCCCGTCGTCCATGTCGACGGCTGCAGGCTCGAAAAACCCGATCCCGGAGCGACGATTCAAAACGGACTCGCTTCCGAAACGGTCACCGCAATGATCGCACTCGCGGAGAAAGCGGAAGTCGATACGGTGCTCTGGATATCGGACCAGGGAGACCCGCATGTGAGGGACGGAATCCAGTTCCTCGAAAAAATCCTAACAGAACATGAACTGAAACTCATTGTTCTGAGCCTGAAAAACAAACCATCTCCGTCACTTCGCAATCTGGCTGAAGCAAGTGAAGGCAGTTGGTCTGTCGTACAAGTCGCCAAATAACACCCCTCTCATGAAACATACGATTCCGATTTTCCTTCTTATTGCCGCGCTTCCCCTGCTTCGCGGTGAAGAACCGACTGCCGTGGAATCAAACGGCATTGTCCGCTTTGAAGCGGAAAGCACAAAATCAAATCCCGGGAACTGGGTGAAGAAAACGGATCTTCCCGACTACAGCGGGGAAGGATACCTGGAGTTCACCGGGAACACCCCCACCAACGGCCCCGCCGACTCACCGCTGACCTACACCTTCCGAATCTCGAAAGCGGGACTCTATTTCCTTCATCTCCGCTGCGCCCGTGAAACGATCGGAGACCGCGACGATCTCG
>JAKSBG010000453.1 GCA_022361255.1 Verrucomicrobiales bacterium | reverse complement strand
GCCTGCCCCGCCGGGGCGGCGGAAGCCACCATCCCCGTCGGAGGTGCGATCTCGGTGAAGAATGCAATTCTCCCTGCGGCCCACAGTGCGGATATTTGCTGCTCGATGTATGCGTCGATTTTTGAATGCGGGGAAAGCACCGCGAAGATGCTCGATGCGTTGACGGATTCAACGCGCTTCGGGTTTGGGGGAAGGAAACCGGAGGACAGGGTGTCGCATCCGGTTCTCGAAGAGTCGGTCTGGTCGAATCGCTTTCTATCCGGCCTGGAGGAACACGCCGCGATGCATCTCGCGGATCAGGGGGACGGGAATCACTTTGCCTACATCGGGAAAATGCGGGTGACGCGCGGATTTGTGGATGCCCTTGGCGATGCCGGTCACGATGAGATCGCCCGGCAGCTGCGGGACCGGGCGGGCTCACGGCTCGACGACACCGACGGGGTAACGTTTTATTCGCTGGTGACTCATCACGGATCGCGGGGGCTGGGAGCGCACGTTTACAAGCGCGGCCACAAGCTCGCGATCCGTGAAACCGAAAAGGTGGCCCGCGGTATTCCGAAGGCTGCTGCCTGGCTTGATACGACGGCGGAGGAGGGAGCGGAATATTGGGAGGCGCTCCAGTATGTGGGCCGTTGGACAAAGGTGAACCACCAGTCCATCCATGAACGTTTTCTGGAGCGTGCCGGCGCTTCGCGAGTGACAGAGTTCGGTAACGAGCACAATTTTGTCTGGGAGAAAGACGGGGCTTTTCTTCATGGAAAAGGGGCTACTCCGGCGTGGAAAGATGAGGAGGGTCGACCGCTTCTCGGGCTGATACCGTTGAATATGGCGGCTCCCATTCTGGTCACGTTAGGGCGTGACAACGAGGAATTTCTCAGTTTCGCTCCTCACGGGGCGGGGCGCAATCAGTCCCGCACCCGGACGCTTCGGGACTTCCGGAAATCGAACGGGGATGTGGATGAGAAATCCGTGCAGCGCGCCATCGATGCCGCGACAAAGGGGCTCGATATTCGATGGTATTATGGCAAAGGCGATCTCACCGAAAGCCCCGTTGGTTACAAGCCGGCCTCTCAGGTTCGCGCGCAGATTGAGAAGTTTGAATTGGCGGATGTTGTCGCCGAGGTGACGCCGCTGGGATGCATCATGGCCGGCGATGCAGGTCCGCGACCGTGGGAAAGAAAGGATCACCTCACTCCGAAGCAGAAGCGCCAGATCGAGCATCGGGCGGAGCGGAGAAAAACGAGGCAGTCAATGCGGAACTGGGAGGATTTCGAGGACGAGTGAAGGGGCGGTTTTCGGTATTCACCAAGCTCCTACCGATCCGTCGCTGCCGGAAGCGTCACATCCAGTATCCGCAGTTCGCAGCGCAGGAACTTGACCTTTTCTTCCGGAGCCGGAATGAGGATGGAAGTTTTGTTCCACCGGAAGTTGGAAATTTTATCGGGGATCGCGGCTTCAAACGGCTGCAAAGTCGCGCTCCAGTCCCGCATCTTCTCGCTGTAATCCTGCGGGGAGGCGCTCTGCTCGCGAAGAGGGAGCTCGGGACCGTGATCACCAATGAGGCGGCATTCGTTCAGGGTGAATCCGTAGGGGTTTCCAATTTCGAGATGAAGGCGCGTCCCGAGATCAGTGGCTTCGCTCTTTTTCACCGTTACGAGAAAGGCACCGTATTCTGTGCGAAGAACGGATGCCCCTTTTGAATCGACCCGGATGTGGGACACTTTAGTCGCTTCCCCGCCTGCTCCGGCAACTGCGCCAACGCGTTTGAGCCGGGCATTTTCGACTGCCATCGAAAAGCGAATCAACTCAAGCTCCTCTCTGGAGGATGCTTCCAGTTCGATATCAAACGGCGTCCACGCGAATGGCTCCAATGTCTTGGTAACCCGGTATTCAAACGGTTTCAGCGTAGCCTGCCAGGCCCGGATCTTTGGATTGTCGAGCGTGTATTCCTCTCCCTCGGCCAGCTCGGGAGTGCCACCTCCGTGATCTCCAGTGAGGGTGAACTGCTCGATCGCGATCGCGTGCGGGTTCCCGATGTTGAGGTGCACGGTGTAGCTGTTGTTCGCCACGTTGAGTTCCATTCCCTCTCTTCTCACGAGGAAGGTGCCGTGATCGGTGCTGAGAGGAGCATGCCCCTGCAGGTTCGGTCGGAGATAGACGGTGCTGTTGACGGCTCCCGTACCTTCGCCGGAGGTGCGTTCGAGCGCGGAGAGCCGTTCGGCGAAGGAAAGGCTGTTGTCGGAAATTCCGACCGTTGTTTCCGCAGCAATGACACGCTCTTTCAGGCCGGTCACATCGTCCCTCGTATCCGAGCGGATTGACCGCAGCTCTGCCTCGAGTCGGTCAATGCGTTCTTCGAGATCCTTGTTGCAGCCTCCGAGGAGAAATCCGGCAAACAGGCAAATGATGATGGAGGTGTGTCGACTCATTGCGGGGGAATGGCTGCGGTGCGGGCCGCAGGATCATTTCGGAAAGGTAGGACAACGAGGACGGTTCGCAAATGCTGATCGACTTCGGTTTGTCCAGCCGGTTATTGACGTTTCAAAACGGTGGGAATGGAAAGCATACCGGACGGTCCCACGTGTCGTATCGCTACTTCGGACGGGGCTTTCCCCAGTTTGATCGACTCCTGGGAGGCGGGAACCATGCGAAGCGTTTTCCAACTGCCTCCTTCTTTGACCTGGATCACTCTCCATCTGGCGTCAGCGGTAGGTTTGAAAGCGAGCGTCAGTCCGCCGCCTTCTTCGATCGGGGCCACGTAGACCGGACTGGGAGCTTTGTTACCCAGCCAGGGCGAAGCCGGCGGAATGGCGTTTTCGGCGTAGCTCGAGCGGAGTCGTGCGCGAATTCCGCCGCGGTCCTCTTTGAGCGCTTTGATGCTCCAGTGAATGTGGCCCGGTCCCATCGGGGAGGACACGCTGCGTGTCACATCAATCTGTTTGGTCGATTCAGAGGCGGGGCGGCCGGGGTCCTCCGAACTCTGGATCCGGCTGGTCGCTGTTCCGGGCCAGACATGGCGTTTCTGGGTGTTCTGAGCGGCCCACCACTTGTTGAGCTCGGAAAAATTCTGATCACCCGAGATTCTCCAGTAAAGTTGCGGGGAGAAATAGTCGAGCCAACCGCTCTGCAACCATTTCCGGGAATCGGCGAAAATGTGATCGTAGGCGTCGAGGCCGGCTTTGACATTGGACGGGTATCCCGGCCGCCAGATTCCAAAGGGGCTGATCCCCACATCCACGTGGGGCTTTGTGGATTTGATTGAGGAGTAGAGAGCGGAAACAAACGTGTTCACGTTCGACCTCCGCCAGTCTCGAACGTCGAGCTTGCCTCCCTTCGAACGATAGGCCCGATAGGAAGACGAGTCGTCAAACTGGTCGTAGACTTTGCCGTTTACTGTCTTGGGGTAGGGGTAGAAATAGTCGTCGATGTGGACGCCGTCGACATCGTAGCGCTTTGTGACATCGACCATGACCTGAATCGCACGCTTCCGGATGTAGTCCGAGCCAGGATTTCCCCATTTCATCGATCCGGTCCGCATCATCAGGGACGAGTGTGTGCGGGTGATGTGGCGGGATGATTTCGCGGACCGCTCTGTGGCGCTTGCGCGAAAAGGATTGAACCAGGCATGCAGCTCGATGCCCCGCTTGTGGGCTTCCTCGACGGCAAATGCGAGCGGATCGTATCCGTCCGAAGGTCCGACTCCCATTTTCCCGGTGAGGAAAAAAGACCACGGTTCGATGCTCGACTTGTAGAGAGCGTCGCATTCGGTTCTCACCTGCAGGACAACCGCATTGAGTCCCGTTGATGCGGCGAGATCAAGAAGGCCGATCATTTCCGCCCTTTGTTGCGCAGGTGTCAGCGTGTAGGTGGACGGCCAGTCGATGTTGTGAACGGTCGCAATCCAGGCGGCGCGAAATTCGCGTCGCGGTTCGGGGACTTCCGCCTTTACCGGTTGGTAATCCGCCCTCGCCGGAAAGGTCGACAGCAAAAGGCCCGCAACAACGAACAAAGAGGTAAGCGATTCCTTCATCGGGAAAGTTAAGAAAAGTTAACTATAACGTGAAGAGAGCCGCGCGGCAAACGGAACCGCTCACCTGATATACGGGGCGGCGCCTGCATCGATTTCTCTGCCTTCCCTCTTTTTCCACGGGATTCTGCAGTGAAACGGCAGAATCCCGCCTTCCTGATACCCCCGGTATCAACAGCGATGAAAAAATCTCGATCGAGCAGAAATGATCAGATCGGGAATGTTACCGCTCTGTCACCGGGTACAATTGTCCCGGTGAAGCAGTTGTTGTGGCGCGGGTGGCTCAGCGGCTCAGGGTTTCGAGCGGGGGAGCGAATTTGGTCAGGTCGATTCCCTCCACGGCAGTCCTGTATTCCTCCATTGTGGGGATGCGTCCGAGAATGGCTGACAGAACCACTACCGGCGTCGAGGCGAGGAGAGACTCTCCTTTTTTCCGCTCGGAATCCTCCACGACCCTTCCCTGAAAGAGACGGGTCGACGTGGCCATGACGGTGTCACCTTTCTCCGCCTTTTCCTGGTTCCCCATGCACAGATTGCAGCCGGGTCTTTCCAGATACATCATGTTCTCGTATTCCTCACGGGCCGTGCTCTTGGGGGAATTGTCATCGAACTCGAATCCCGAATATTTCTGCAACATGTCCCAGTC
>JAKSBG010000452.1 GCA_022361255.1 Verrucomicrobiales bacterium | reverse complement strand
GGCGCGCTTTCTCGAGGCCATGGGCATCTCATGCCCTCCGGACGCCCGGAAACTGCCTTCTTCAATGTTGGATTCTGCAGGCGAGGCCGTCGAAAATTTGACCGGCAAAGAAGGCGGTGAGGACGGCGTGGTATTGTCTTCGCGTCCTGACGATGTTGAATTGCCTGGAACCGTTCAGGGGAATGTTTCCGGTGCCCGCGTCGTTGATGTTCAGGTTTCCAAGTCTGACCATCAATCGATAGCTCCATCCGGAGCGGGTGCTTCCTGGAAACTGGATACGAACCGAACTGCGGCCTCGGAAGCCGCAGACGATGATGTTCCGCCCCCTCTCGATCCAGTTAAGACAGAGGGGGGAGTAGCTGGAGTTGTCAGATCAGAAGCTGACAGTTCAGCTCCGGAGGAGATGCCACCTCCGCTGGAACCGGATACGAAATCTACCGAAGTGGCTTCGTTCTCCGACTCTGTGAATGATGGGATACTTCCTCCCGCTGCTGATTCGGTATCTGAAATTGATGAAGAGGCGGTTCATTTCGAAGAGCCCCCCATCACTCAGGATGAACTGCGACCCGAATTTCCGGAGGAGCCGGTAAGCGAGAGCCCCGATGCTGTTGAATCACCGGTCGATCCATCTGCGGAGCCTGCTGCGATCAATGATTCTCTCCACCTGCACTGTCCGAAGTGTGAAGGGGAGCTGGTATTGCGAAGAGAGCATCTAGGTGTGGAAGGTGCCTGTGTGTGGTGCGGTATCCAGATCGTCGCGGCGGAGTCCGGATTGGACCGTCAAGTCCGGGTCTTTCCCGTTTTTCAACCCTCACCGCCGAAAGATGCTCCTCAAAGTCCTTCTCCTGAGGTCGAGGACGAAAATTCGAAAGAAGCTATCGAGCTTTCGTTGGATACGGGAAAGGAAACGCCGGAGAAGGGAGGCGTCGCCCTTCCTGAAACGGTCATTGAGAAACGGGCTGATATGCCGATTGAACCTGTTTCCGATGAACCGGATATTGATCAGCAGCCCGAGTCGAATCCTGTTTCTGAAAACGAGTTTGCCGGCCAGGCAGCTTCTTGGTCTGGAATGACTTCTCTCCCGGAGCCGGAAGATTCCCCGGCGTTGGATGAAGGAACTCCCTCTTTCTCTTCCTTTTCGGATTTAGCGGAAGAGGTTGAGCTTCCGGCGGTGGACCCAGATTCGTCCGCCATCGGTCCGTTCCCTGCGAGCGATCCTGACCCGGTGAATGAGTCGGAAAGCGAATTGGGCGTGCCCGATAGCTGGTCTGCCGGCTTTCCCGATCAGATACCCGGGGAAACGGACGGTCCGTCTGGTTCAGAGAGCCCGGATATGGAGTTCTCTGCTGATGAGGCAGGGTTCGGGAACCTCTCTTTTGGCAATGTGCCCCATGAGCAACAACCGGTGAATTTCGATTCGGAGATGTCACCCAATTCAGGAGAGCAGGAGGAAGAGCCTGCCATAGAGGGTTTTACCGGTGATGCTTCCGCAAACGATGAAAAAGGGGAATTGCCGGAAGGATTCTCTTCCGCGTTTTCATCACAACAAATGCCCTCTGAAGACGGAGCTATGCCGCTTTCTGATCCTTCTCCGGGAGCGTCTCCGGAAAATACTTCTTTCGACGCCCCTCCGGCTCCAATGGGATTCGGAGAGATCATCGGTTCTCCCGATCAACCTTCGGGAAATACTTTCGTGGAATCGGCTTCATTGGATGACGCGCCTGCCCCGGCATCCTTCTTCACAACTGGGCCAAGTCCGGCGGAAGATACGACTGAGGAGAGGGTCTTACCCGAGCCTTCCCCTCTGGCAGTGGAACTCCCCGCAGAGGATGTCCATATAGATATGCCGGAACCGGGCTCTGCTGCTGGCGGTTTTTCCATTCCTTCTTCGACGGGGTTGGAATCGTTTTCTGCATTTGCACCATCGACCGATGAGGCTCCGGCATTTCCCGGAGCATCAACTGAATCGGCCGCAGAAGCGCCGCCTTCGCCGGTGGATAGTTTTCCCACGCAACTGAATGAGGGGGAAGAATCAGGGAGTTTTCCGACTTCATGGGGTGGTGAGGACACGTCAACAGATTCTGATGCAACAGGTGCTGAGACTCCAGTCGCAAAAGAAACTTCACTGGAGGAGCCGGATTCATCATTGCCGGCGGCACCAGCACTTACGGAAGAGGATACCGGGATAGAAAAGTCTGCGTTTCTCCCGGAGGCAGGGGGTGATTCCGCTGGCGCAAACCTCTTTGGAACGGCCATTTCGACGGATTCACAGGAGGACAAAAACGAAACGGTAGGAGGTGCTGATCACTTTGCCCCGGTTTCTAACGTAGAGAAATCTCCGATCGGAGAAATCAAGGCCCCGGCCCCTGATGGCGGGAAGGGAGCGTCGGGAAGAAAACCCCGGAAAGGCCTCATCATTCTTCTCGTCATTCTTATAGGTTTCGTGAGTGGAGCAGCTGCAGCATCATTCTTTCTCCCGGTGGAAAAATATGTGCTCAAAGCGCAGGCGTTCATGGAAAGCAAATTTAATCCGGGTGCAGTGAAGAGCAGCCCGTTCAGCGGAGATGTCGGTGCCGGTGCCCCAGGCGTAGTCGAGCCCGATCCCGGGGTGGCCCCTTCCCCCGGAACTTCTCCTCTCCCGGCTACGAGCAGTCCTGCAGAATTTCCTCAGGTTTCTCCTCAGCAACCTTCCGGACCACAAAACTGATTTCAGACATTTTACTGATTATCGCACCATGTCGAATCCATCATCCAGCAACAGCCCCGTTTCTGCATCCGCCGGACCGGAAGAAATTTTGAAACTGTCATGCCCGGTTTGCTCAGCAGGACTGAATTTGCGTCGCAAACACATTGGTATCGAAGGGAAATGCGTCCAATGCAAAACCCCGGTAACTGCCCGCGAAATTGATGGAAAAGTTGCCCTGGTGGTTACTGAATCAGCTATTGTGACTGAGCCGGAACCACCCGCTGATTTGTCTGCACCCGTTCAAGTGCATCAATCGCCTTCCGCTGTTGACGTTCCGGTTCCCTCTCCCGAATCTGAAAACTCCGGTTTTGGAATCCCGGAAACGACGGCACCTGTTGAAGCGCCTGTTCACGACTCCCCGGCCACCAGTGATTTTTCCGATGCTTTCTCCCCGCCTGCAGGGCCCCCTCCGTCTCCGTGGGGATTTCCCGGTAGGGATGAGGAAATCGCCGACGCGGATTCACCGCCCCCCGAGATGAAAGAGGAGTTGCCGGATTCCGTGGAACCTCAGGCGCCGGCCAAAGTGGATGCTTTTGCAAGTAACTCCCCCTTTGGACAGGAGCCCATTGAAGCGCGTCAGGAGCCAGAAGCTGAGCCAGAGAAGGAGGAAGCTGTAGGAGTGGCTCCCCCGATCGGGATTCCGGAGAAGGGAGAAGAGTCTTTGCCTCCATTTGCTCCTTCTGATAGCGGATCAATGTTTGATTCGACCGGTTTTCCGGACCCGAATTTGCAACCTGCCTCCGCCCCGATCCAATCTGATATTGAAGAGACGACTCCTCTTAGTCAGGGGGAAAAGACGCCCTCAGCATTTGATCCTCCCATGGATCAAGGGCCGGTGATTCCAGAGCAAAACGAAAGCCAGTCATTCTCCCTGGGAAAGGACGAGCCTATGACCGGCTCCAGTTCTGCTCTGTTCGGTGGAAAGGGTGCCGCCGGAGATTCTGACAGTGGGTCCGGAGAAATCAATACGTCGTGGGGGGCGAAGGTTCCTTCCCCGGGGCATGCCAGCATTTCCCCGTTTAACGACAGTGAACCTTCGGCGGGTTTTGCTGAATCCCTGTTCCGTGAGAAGGCAGAGGAACAATCCGGTGCTCAGGAAATCGCACCGAAATCCCCTTTCGGAGATTCCGATAGCGGGGCGATGGCAGGCGGAGCTCTGTTTTCAAACTCCGCTTCACAGGCAGGCGCTTCTTCTGCACCAGCGACTTCTCCTCAAGAGGAAGTTGTCCTGGATGGAGACGGTCGTCCTATGAAACCGATGACCGATGAGGAAAAGGATGCTTTCGCAAAGGAGATGATGCAGGTAGGTGATTATCACAAGCGCTCACCCTGGGTTGTCAGGATTGTGAAATTCTTGATCACCATGGTGGTTCTTGGTGGGCTTGGCTACGCCGGCTACATTTTCATGCCGGACGATAAGATTAAAGAGTTGCAGCAGAAGACTCTCGAGTTTCTGGAACCCGGTTCGGTTCTTCTGGATTTCCTCCCTGTGGAAATTACCGAAAACGAAAACGGGGAGAAGGAAATGAAAGTGAAGGCTGTCGAGAGTCTGAACGAATTCAGCACCGAAATGGACGCTTACCTGGATGCATCTGAGGAAAACCTCAAGGAATCAGGTGCTCTTATCCCCGAACGGGAGAAAGCGGAAAAAATGGAGGGACCGGACATTCCCAAACTTCCTTTCGACCTTCCCGGAATGAAAGGAAAGCTGCCCTCCACAGAAACCGGTGAGGCTGGCAAGGAGTAAGTTCTACCCAAAACTGAAAAGGCCGCATCCTCGATGGGTGTGGCCTTTTTTCTTCTTCACTCCCTCTCTAGCGCGCCATGTAAGGCAGCGCGCCGGCAGTTGCTTCGATCTCCGGCGCTCCATCCAAAAGCTCACCAATCGGATCCCACTGGGCGCTGAGGAAGGCGTCACGGGCGGAATCCGGGATGCCTGCAGGAATCGAATCGTCGCCGAAGCGAACTACCTTTTCCTCAACATCGATCGTGATTTCGACGGAGGGATCAGCCTCGATCGCAGCGGCCACTTTCTCGATGTCTTCAGCTGATGCGGTTGCACAGGGCACGCCAAGAGTAGCGCAGTTGCCGAAGAAAATTTCCGCGAAGCTCTGCGCGATCACCGCACGGAAACCGGCGCGGTAGATGGCCTGCGGAGCATGCTCGCGGGAGCTACCGCAGCCGAAATTGATTCCCGAAAGAAGAATGCTGGCACCGGAGTATTTCTCGTCGTTGAGCGGGTGCTCTTTCAGATTGCCGTCCGTGTCGTGGCGGACATCGTAAAAAAGATACTCCCCGAGTCCATCAAATGTGACGCACTTCATAAACCGTGCCGGAATGATGCGGTCGGTATCTATATCCGAACCTGCCACATACACTCCTGTGCCCGAAACCGAGGTGATTTTATCCAATGCCATAGTGGGGAATCATTCGCTGAAGTGGCACGGTTTCTCAAGTGGAAACTGGGGAAGGCTTGTGAGCGTCGTCACGCCTGCCTGCCCCGGGAACAATGATAAATGACTCCGGCGTGCTTTACGCTGGTCACGAAATCCAAACTGCACTACGATATATTTCATGAAGGCGAAACGAAACAGCGCGGCGGTGCTCGTTCTCGCGTCCCTCTGGATCGCGTCCGACACGACTGCAGATATTATTGAGCGGAAATTTGTCGAAAAGGGGTCCGGGCGAACCGCGACGGGGACCGTCCTACAGGGTTCGAAAAATATGCGGGATCTCGGGAAACGGCGCTCATCTGCAAAACCGGTTCGCGTGCTTTCCCCGGTTGAAGCGGTTCCCGGATACGCCTATCCGGATCAACCCGCAGAGGTGGAGCCGGAGCGCGAAGAGAAAACAACAAAGGAGAAAGCAAAGCCACGATTCGGTTATGGGGCCGGAAAGCCCTCTGACGGCCGGACTCCTGTTCCGACGGACGAAGAGAAGGCTGCGGAGAAGAATGCCACAGCGAAGGCAGCGCCCGCGCCGAAATCCGTTCTCGAAGAGCACGAATTGTCGGCTCCGGTTTACCAGTTCCGCTACACCTATCCGCAGCAGCGGGATACTTACTATGCGGTCCCGTTTTATGGGCTCTCACCGTTTTCCACTTCCTTCGGTCACGGACCCTGTATCGAGAGGGGAAGCATTCACGCTCCGCGAGTCCCTACGCCTTCGATGATTCATCGTGAGATGCACAGCAGGGCACTGTCTTTCTTTTTTGGTTGGTAGATCAGGAAATGCAGCGCATTCTGCGGAGACTTGACCCTGTCAGGTCCAGCACCTAACCCTCTACGATGCGCCACCTAACCATCTTCCGTTTCGCCATTCTTTTTCTTTCTGCATCCGCGACTGCCGCCGACGAAGACTATAAGCCCGGTCCGGATGCTATGCCGAAGGACGGTGTGCCGACCGGCAAAGTAACGCAGCACGAATGGACGAGTCAGATCTTCCCCGGCACGGTCCGTGACTACTGGGTCTACGTCCCGAAGCAATACGACGGGAAAACTCCCGCAGCGGTATTGATTTGTCAGGATGGAGGCGGCTTTGTTCGTGAGAACGGCCCCTTCCGCGCTCCGACGGTTCTCGACAATTTGATCCATGCCGGTGATATCCCGGTGACGATCGGTATCTTTATTAACCCCGGAGTGGTGCCTCCTGCGAAAGAGGGACAGCAACCGAGGAAAAATCGCAGCTTCGAGTACGACACTCTCAGCGACCAGTATGCGCGGTTTTTGCTGGAAGAAATTCTCGCGGAAGTGGGGAAGAATTACAAGCTCACCAGTGACCCCGCCCACCGCGTCATTTGTGGAAACAGCTCGGGCGGGATTTGCGCTTTCACGGCGGCCTGGGAGCGACCCGACGCTTTTCGCAAAGTCATCAGCCACATTGGCAGTTTCACGAACATTCGGGGCGGGCATGTTTACCCGGCGCTGATCCGGAAAACGGACCCGAAGCCCCTGCGTGTTTTCCTACAGGAAGGAGAGAACGACCTCGATAATCTCCACGGCAACTGGCCTCTCGCGAACGAGCAGATGGCGGCCGCCTTACAATTTTCCGGGTATGACTACAAGTTCGTGATGGGAACCGGTCGCCACAGTGCGAGACACGGTGGTGCGATTTTTCCGGATACCCTTCGGTGGATCTGGCGGGACTGGAAAAAGGAGTGACCTCCTCCAATCAGCCCGGACGCATGAACTTCTTCCGCGCATGAGACATGCGGGAGCTTTTCTTCTTCGGCGGGGAGTAGCCTCCGGAGCTGCCTCCGGAAGATTTCTTCATCGAGGAACCCGGGAACATAGGGGGAGGAGGAAAACCCGGAGGAACCGGCGGGGAGAATTTTTTCTTTTGTGTGCTTTGCTGCGGTTGCTGCGAGGAGCTGCCGCTGCTGCGGGAGGAAGAGCCGGATGAGCTACCGGAAGAGCGGGTCTTCGAAGAGCTGCTGCTGGAAGAAGGCTTGGAGTACGTTTTCTTCGGAGTGTAGGTCTTTTTCGGGGCCACGTAGGTCTCCTCTGGCAGACCGGTCAGTCCCATCGCGGCGAGCGTGGCGGTGTCGAGCTTTCCGGTGACAGGGAGATTGTTTGCTGTCTGGTAGCTTTGCAGAGCACTCTGCGTTTTCCTCCCCATAATGCCGTCGGGAGTCCCGGCACCCGGCAACTTGCCCTGAGCCGAGCGAAGAATCTTGTTCTGCGAATAGGAGTTGTAACCGGAATAAGGCCCGGTCTCGAAGACTTCGCTGTTGTTGAAGTAGCCCCGTGAGGGAAGAACGAGCGGCTTCACTTCCTCTTTCTTTTCCGCTGTCGTATTCCCAATCGCAGGTGTGGCTTCCCCGGGTTCCTCCGTTGTCGTGCTGGAGGCGACCGTTTCTTTCATCGCGTCGGGTGAAGTGGCTGTCGTTGATCCCGCGGCAGGTGCGGGATTGGATGCTCCATTGCCCACTTGTGTCGCGTCGACTGCGGCAGTGGTGGATGCAGCGGGTGCCGTTTCCTTTTTCTGATTACCGGAATTCGGCGCCCCGGCGATCGTCGTGATCTTTCCTGCAGGAGCGGCAGCATCCTCTGATTTTTCTGTGGGGACGAGGACGAGCTTGCGAAGGGCCCGTCCGGAAGCGTCCATTTTCACCCACGGCTCCTGCCGACCGCCGGTTTCGTCAGCGACATTGTCACTGGTATTGATGACCGCGCGAAACAGATCCTGCCCCGGGATACGGAGTTGGGAGGCGAGAGCTTTGGTGAATGGACTGTTTTCGCCTTCTCCGTCAAGTGCGACCTGGCCGGGACCTGCGGAAAAGAAAACGAGAGAACCTTCCGGCATATCGACGTCGAGAACCGGAGCGAGACCGCGTCCGACGCTGCGTGTTTTCATCCAGGAGCGCTGCTTCAGCGGATTGTCGCGGCAGCAATCGAGAATCACCACCTTCGCTTCGAGGCGGGCTTCGCCAAGGTCTTCCAGGATCGTCTCGAGTGAGATTGCCTGAGAGCGGAGTTGCACTTCGCGCTCCAGTTCGGCATCAATGGGGAGAAGGTAGTTTTCGCCCTCCACCTCGACACCGTGACCGGCGAAATAGACGATGCCCACTTTCGCGAGACTGGCGCGACGGCTGAGTCTGTCGAGACCGTCGTAGAATTCATCCACTCCGGGGTTTTCCAGTGCAACAACGTTGAATCCGGTCTCCTTCAGAACATTGGCGACGAGGCGGGAGTCCGCCACGGCATTGCTCAATGGGCTCGCGTGAGAGTAGTCGTCGATGCCGATTACGAGCGCGACGCGCTCATTGGCGTCTGCCGGGGAGAGGGGGGGGAAAAGGAAAAAAGCCGCTGCGAGCAGTAGTGCCCGGGCGGCAAGCGGCAGGTGCTGGGTTTGGTCTTGTGGCTTCATTCTGGCTCCTCGGAATTTCGTGTCACGTTTCGATTGGGTGTCTGAAAGACGAATCGGGCGGCGAATTATGCAGAATTCTCATCCCCGCTCGACACCTTCTCAACGCAGCAGGTATTACACCAAATTTTTGCGGAATCGTCAAGGCAGCCAAAATCGCCGTCTTACTACCGAAATTACGCCCTTTTCCTCTGGAACTCAGAATCGTATGATTTCCGGAATGCCCATTCGAATCGTCAGTGTTGCCGGGATTTTGTCATCGGTGTTCTCCGTCGCGCTTTCGGAAGAACTCGACTTCACGCGCGACGTTCGCCCCATTCTTTCTGAAAACTGCTTTCACTGTCACGGTCCGGATCCCAAGGCGCGGAAAGGCGATTTGAGGCTCGATGAGGAGGCGGATGTCAAACGCGACCGTGACGGGTATGCTGTTGTTGTCCCGGGTGATGCGGATGCCAGTGAGCTGTTTGTCCGGCTCGTGTCACACGATGAAGATGATGTCATGCCGCCGCCGGATTCCAACCGGAGTCTGACGGAGGCGGAGATCAACACGGTAAAACGCTGGATCGAAAACGGCGGAAAATGGGGCGAGCACTGGTCTTTCACTTCCGTAGTGCGACCGGAGATTGGGGACGAGGCCGGGCATCCGGTTGACGCTCTTGTCGCACGGGTTCACGAAGCGGAAGGTATCGCGCCGATGGCACGGGCGGATCGGAGAACCCTGATTCGGCGTGCCTCGCTCGATCTGACAGGGTTTCCTCCGGCACCGGACAGGGTGGAGTCTTTTCTCAAAGACTCTTCACCGGCGGCCTGGGAGAAAGTGGTGGACGAGCTTCTTGACTCACCTGCATTTGGAGAACGAATGGCATGGGACTGGCTCGAGGCCGCCCGCTACGCGGACTCAAACGGATACCAGGGGGATCGGGAACGAACGATGTGGCCGTGGCGCGACTGGGTGGTGAGAGCGTTCAACGAAAACAAACCTTTTGATGAATTCACGATCGAGCAGCTGGCCGGTGATCTGCTTCCCGATGCGACGGAGGATCAGATTCTCGCCACCGGGTTCAATCGCAATCACATGATCAATGGAGAAGGCGGACGCATCGCGGAGGAGAATCGGGTCGACTACGTGATGGACATGGCTGAGACGGCGGGAACGGTTTGGATGGGGCTGACTTTCAATTGCTGCCGCTGTCACGACCACAAGTTTGATCCGCTGACCCAGCAGGACTATTTTTCCCTGATTGCTTTTTTCAATCAGACGCCCGTGACCGGGGGAGGTGGTGATCCGCAGACGAAACCGGTTCTCGCCGTTCCGTCCCCGGAGCAGAAAAAGCGCGAGGCGGAGCTGCGGGCCGTCTATGACGAGGCGATCAGCAAGCTGTCCGCGATTGCGAGGAAGGTCCAGCCCGGGCAGCGGGAATGGGAGCTCAAGCAGAACGGGGGAACGGACTGGCAAGCGCTCGTTCCCGTTTCTGCGACGGCGATTCACCAGAAACTCACTCCGCAGGCGGATCACTCGATCCTCGCGACCGGCGGGGCGCATCCGAAGGACACCTACACAATCGAATTTCGCGGAGGGGACAAGGTGGCAAGGGCTTTGCGTTTGGAAGCGTTGCAAAACCCGGATTTCACGAACGAAGGCAAGGGGTTGTCCCGATCCAACAGCGGGAATTTTGTGCTTACGGAAATTGAAATCACGGCCAATGGCGAGCCCGTCAAAATTGCTTCGTCAAAAGCATCCTTCGAACAAAGATCTTTCCGGATCAGCAACGCTTACGATGGAAGGGCGTCAACAGGCTGGGCGGTGTTCGAAGGAAAGGGTGTCGTGACTCCGCACGAGGCGGTTTTAGTTTTGGAAAAACCCGTTCCGGCCAACGCGGAATGGCGCGTCGTGCTGAGGCATGACTCCCGCTACGAGAGCCACAGCATCGGTCGTCCGCGTCTATCGACGACTCATGAGGGAGCGCCGAAAATCGAAAAGGAAAACGCGGCGTATTTTCAGGCGCTAAGAACGGATCCTGACAAGCGCACCAAAGAGCAGGCCGCCCTTGTCGGCAAAACGTATCGAAATTCCATTCCGGAATACCTGGCGCAGAAAGAAGTCTCCGATGCGGCGAAAAAGCGGCTGGATGCTCACCTCGCGACAGTGCCGAAGGTCATGGTGATGGCGGACATGGAGAAGCCCCGCGAAACGTTTCTTCTCGACCGCGGACTCTACAACCAGCCGGGGGAGACAGTTCCGGCAGCGGTGCCCGCGATTTTTGATCCGCTTCCGGAAGGGGAGAAGGCCGACCGGCTCGCTCTCGCGAAGTGGCTCGTAGACCGCGAGAATCCGCTCACTGCGCGGGTCACGGTTAACCGGATCTGGCAAATGTTGTTCGGAGTGGGCCTGGTGAAAACGGTGGAAGACTTCGGTGTTCAGTCGGAATATCCGAAGCAGTCGGAACTGCTCGATTGGCTCTCGGCGGAGTTCATGGAATCGGGCTGGGACATGAAGCATCTGCTCAAGACGATCCTGACCAGCGAGACCTATTGTCGCGATTCGGCGATCGATTCCCCGTCTACCTACGAAAACGATCCGGAAAACCGGCTGCTGGCGCGCGGTCCTCGCTTCCGGATGCCATCCTGGATGATTCGCGATCAGGCGCTGGCCGCATCCGGACTGCTGAACACGAGAATGGGCGGCGCATCGGTGAACGGTTACCAACCTCCCGGAATCTGGGAGGAGGCGACGTTTGGAAATAAAAAATACAAACAAGCCACCGGTGATGACCTCTACCGGCGCAGTCTCTACATTTTCTGGCGTCGTATTGTCGGACCGACCATGTTCTTTGACGCCGCGAAAAGGCAAATCTGCGAGGTGAAGACCCTTCGCACGAACACGCCGATGCACGCGCTCGCCACCTTGAACGATATCACCTACGTGGAAGCAGCCCGCGCTCTCGCGGAGCGGGTTACCAAAGAGGCAAAACCGGAGCAGAGGCTGGATTATCTTGGAAAACTCGCTCTCGCCCGGACTCCCACCGATGAAGAGAGGGCCATCTGGCAGCGTGCCCTCGACCGGGCCAGGAAGACCTTTTCAGCGGCGCCGGAAAAAGCGGAGGCTTTTCTGAAAACAGGAGACTCGGAGCGCGATGCAGCTCTCCCCGCCGTCGAACAGGCTGCCCTTGCTCACGTCTGCCTGATGGTGCTGAATCTCGACGAAACCCTGACAAAAGAATAACCGTATGAGCGATGCCTGGAATATTCTTGATCCGAAAGCCCCGGCGCCCGTTCGCGACCGTCAGCTCGGAATCAACCGCCGCCAGTTTTTTGGAAAGTCGGCCTGCGGACTCGGAACTGCGGCGCTGGCATCTCTGCTCGGGCGCGATGGTTTTTCTGCCGACGTGCCGCCACGAAGAACGGGGTTGTCCGGAGTGCCTCATCACGGAGCGAAGGCGGAAAATGTGATCTACCTGTTTCAGAACGGTGGTCCCACCCACGTCGATATTTTTGACTACAAACCGAACCTGACAAAACTGCACGGGCAGCCTTTCCCCGACGGCTACGTCGAAGGGAAACGCTTCAGCACGATGACAGGCAAGGCTGATGGCAAGCTCGTTCTCCATTCGATTGAGCCGTTTCGTCAGGGAGGGCAGAGCGGTGCCTGGGTCAGCGACCTGATGCCCTACACGCGCGAAATTGCGGACGATCTCTGTTTCATCAAAGGCATGCATACCGATGCGGTGAATCATGCTCCTGCTATCAGTTTCATGCTCAGTGGAGGTCAGATTCCGGGGAGGCCCACGATGGGGGCGTGGCTGACCTACGGTCTCGGAATCGAGGGGGACAATCTGCCCGGTTTTGTCGCGATGACTTCGATCTCGGAGGGCACGAGCTGCGGTCAGATATTTTACGATTTTTACTGGGGCTCCGGCTTTCTTCCCTCGCGTTACCAGGGCGCAAAGTTTCGCGGAAGCGGTTCCCCTGTTTTGTATTTGAAGAATCCGGAAGGGGAAGACGCAAATCTGCGTCGTGGAATGCTCGATGACCTCGCTGAACTGAACCAAATCAAATACGCGGAGGCGGGCGATCCGGAAATTCAAACCCGCATTTCGCAATATGAGATGGCCTACCGTATGCAGACCAGCGTGCCGGACCTGACCGATCTTTCCGATGAGCCGCAGCACGTTCTCGACATGTACGGGCCCAATGCGACGAAGCAGGGAACTTTCGCCTACAACTGCCTCATGTCCCGCCGTCTCATTGAGCGCGGTGTGCGATTTGTTCAGTGCATGCACGCCGGATGGGATCAACACAACAGTCTCACAACCGAACTCTACAATCAGTGTCGCGATACCGATCAGCCCAGTGCCGCGTTGGTCAAAGATCTGAAAATGCGGGGACTGCTTGAAGACACTATCGTAATCTGGGGCGGGGAATTCGGACGAACCCCGTTCATCCAGGGAGACATCAACAACCGCCCGCGCTGGGGGCGCGATCATCACCCCTATGCATTCACCACCTGGGTGGCCGGAGGTGGCTTCAAGCCCGGCATCAGCTACGGGGAATCAGACGATCTCGGTGTGAACGTCGTGAAAGATCCCGTCCATGTTCACGATTTCCAGGCGACCCTGCTGCATCAGCTGGGGATTGATCACGAGAAATTGACCTATCGTTTTCAAGGTCGGCGCTTCCGGCTTACGGACGTGCATGGACATGTCGTGAAGGATATTTTGGCGTGATCCTTCCCGGATTTCCCCCGTTCAAGGCGAAATAACGTTCGTATCGGGAAAGTATGTCCGGTAGCGGGTTGCGTCCCGTGTGATTAGCGGAATGGACGAACTCTCTGCGTGACCTCCGATAAAAAAATCCGGAAGAACGAAATTCTTGGTTCCGCCTGAATTTCGATATTTTGCGAACGCTTTTGCGGCACAGAAAAGGCCATCTTTTGGTATTTCGAGAAACTGCAATCCCATTTGAGAGGTGATCGCATCTACTTCGGCGGTTGACTCACATCCGAAACAGAGTTCGGCGTAAACGGCCGAATTGATTGCCAGCCCATTTTCGCTGTATTCAGCTAGAATATCCTCCGACCAGTCTGCCCAGTTGGGATCATCGGAGAGAATGTCGATTATCACATTGGTATCAACAAGAACAGGCATATCAGTCGCCTCGAGTTGCTTCCAACCACTCATCACTAGACGGGCCGCCCTTCTTCAAGCCGCGCAAAGCATGAATCCGGTTTTTGGTTTCATTTCCGGCGCTAGAATCCCTCGCCACCAGTTCGACACGATCTTCGGTGATTTGAAATTCCACTTCGGAATGTGGGCTGATCCCCAGAAACTTCCGAATGTGTCGGGGTATCGTAACCTGTCCTTTGGATGTTACCTTCATTTTGTAATACCTTATTTGGTATTACTTCTGCTTCAAGCTTTTTTCTACGTCCCGAAATACCGGTCCCCGGCATCTCCGAGGCCCGGAACGATGTAGGCATTCTCGTTCAGTTTTTCATCGAGGGCTGCGGCGTAGATGGGAATGTCGGGATGGCGTTCCTCGAAGGCGGAAACACCTTCGGGAGCGGCGATGAGACAGGCGAAACGGATCCGGGTGGCTCCGGCCTTTTTCAGTTCATCTGCGGCGTCGGCGGCGCTGCCTCCGGTCGCAAGCATCGGATCAATCAGAATGACGTCAGACGCGGCGGTGTGGTCCGGCAGTTTACAGTAGTAGGCGTGGGGCTGATGCGTTTCCTCGTCACGATAAAGACCGATATATCCGACCGAGGCCTCCGTAAGAATCTCGGCGAAGCCCTGCATCATGCCGACGCCGGCGCGTAGAATGGGAACCAGAACAACGGGACGGGACAGGGTGTGGCCTTCGGTTTTCTTCAACGGGGTTTCCACTTCCGTTGTCTCTGTCTCGAGGTCGGCGGTTACTGAAAAGCACATCAGGCGCGCCACGTCGTGGAGTGCGTGGCGGAAAGCCGGTGTCTCCGAATCGACCGACCGAATCTGTGTGAGCCGCTCGCGAATGATCGGGTGATCGACGTGGTGGAACATGCGACAGTGTCGGGTGGAAGACCTTACCCTGTCAGGTCGATGACCAGACAGGGTTGAGTTTGTGTTGGATCAGTGGTCGGAAACAGCAAGCTCCTCTCCTTCCGCTTCAGGAAGGCGGATGCGCTCGACCATTTCGACCACATCCTGTGGCGGCTTCGGTGTGAGTGCGGAGATGATGAAAGCGACGATGAAATTGAAAATCATGCCGAGAGTTCCGATGCCCTCGGGAGAGATGCCGAACCACCAGTTTTCTTTGGTATTCGCGTCAGGGTTTATGAATTTGAAATAGATGATGTAAGCGGCAGTGAAAACGATTCCGACAATCATTCCGCTGATCGCTCCCTCGCGGTTCATTCGCTTGCTGAAAATCCCCAGGATAATCACGGGAAAGAAACTGGAGGCGGCCAGGCCGAAGGCAAAAGCCACGACCTGTGCCACGAAGCCCGGCGGATTGATTCCAAAATATCCTGCGACAATGACCGCAGCGGCAGCGGCGCATCGGGCGATGGTGAGCTCTTTCTTATCGCTGATCCCCGGGGCGAACGTTTTCTTCACGAGGTCATGCGCGACGGACGTGGAGATCACCAGCAGCAGTCCGGCTGCGGTGGGAAGCGCCGCTGCGAGTCCGCCGGCAGCCACAAGGGCGACAACCCAGTTGGGCAGTTTTGCGATTTCCGGATTGGCCAGCACCATGATGTCGCGATCGACATACAATTCGTTGTCCCCGGCGGAAGGGGCGTTCGTCAGGAGGCGTTCCCCGTTGCTTCCGCGATTATCTCCGTCGTAACTGAGCTTTCCCTCAAACGCTGATCCGGGGGCGTATTGAATTTTACCGTCTTTGTTTTTGTCAACCCAGGCAATGAGTCCGGCTTTTTCCCATGATTTGATCCAGTCGGGAGCTTCCTCATAGGATTTCCCCGGGATGCTGGTGAGTAGGTTTGTGCGTGCGAATACGGAGACGGCGGGAGCGGTGGTGTAGAGAATCGCAATAAAGAGAAGCGCCCAGAAAGCCGAGGTGCGGGCGGCACTCATCTTTTTCACGGTATAGAATCGAATGATCACATGAGGCAGGCCGGCCGTCCCGACCATGAGGGCCATGGTGATAAAAAATATGTCGATCGTCGGTTTCGAACCGTCCGTATAGGTGTTGAAGCCCAGTTCTTTACTGAGGCCGTCGAGCTTGTCGAGCAGGTAAACTCCCTCCCCCTGCACTTCGCCACCGAATCCAAGCTGGGGAATCGGGTTTCCTGTCATCATCAGCGAGATGAAAATCGCCGGAACCATAAAGGCGAAGATGAGCACGCAATACTGGGCCACCTGAGTGTAGGTGATGCCTTTCATCCCGCCGAGAACGGCGTAGAAGAAAACAATGGTCATCCCGATGATGACTCCCAGTTCGATATCGACGCTGAGAAAGCGGGAGAACACCACGCCGACCCCGCGCATCTGTCCGCAGACGTAGGTGAACGAAATGAAGATCGCACAGATCAAAGCAACGAGGCGCGCTGTCTTCGAGTAGTAGCGGTCTCCCACGAAATCCGGCACGGTGAACTTACCGAATTTTCTCAGGTAGGGGGCGAGGAGCAGGGCCAGGAGCACGTAGCCTCCGGTCCATCCCATGAGATAAACGGATCCGTCGTAGCCGACAAAAGAGATGATTCCCGCCATCGAAATAAAGGACGCAGCCGACATCCAGTCAGCGGCGGTAGCCATTCCGTTGGCGAGGGCGGGGACTCCGCCGCCGGCGACGTAGAAGTCCCCGGTGGATCCGGCGCGCGACCAGATCGCGATACCGATGTAGAGGGCGAAGGTGAGCCCGACGATGAGATAGGTCCAGGTTTGAACGTCCATTTTCTGGATTAGTAAAGTAGTAGGAAATTGAAGTAGGAGAGAATCGAGGAAGCGGTCAGTCTTCTTTTTTGGCCCCGTATTTTTTGTCGAGTCCGTTCATGATGCGGACGTAGACGGCGATGAGCACGACGAAGACATAGATGCTGCCCTGCTGAGCGAACCAGAAGCCGAGCTTGAAGCCTCCGATGCGGATTTTGTTGAGTTCATCGACAAAAAGAATGCCGCACCCGTAGGAAACGATGAACCAGATCGCGAGAAGGATGCCGACCCACTTCAGGTTGGCGCGCCAGTATTCGGTGTTTGAGGAATTGCTTTCTTCAGACATGGGAATGTTTTGGGAAGGTTCTACACGGGACTTTGCGAATTGCCAAGTACCCTTGGTAAGGAAATTCGCGACTGTTTTTGCTGACAAAATCCGTTAGATTGCTCGAAATAGGGAGAACTTGCTCCATTGTTTACCCGTTATGGCCCGGAACCACGATAAACTTGAACTCCACGGCGTGGAAAACATTCCTGATGGCGGAATCCTCGTGATCGCGAACCGCCTTTCCTTTGAGGATTTGCTCCATCTGGAAAAACAGCTTTCCGGGAGAAAACTGGTCTACCTGATCGAGCGTGGTTTGGACTATGATCCGCTCATGCAGGCTCATCTCGACAAGGATGACGTCAAAGCTCTTGAATTTTCGTCTGATGAAGGATCAGCCGATGTTTTCAAGAAAGAGCTGCATCAGTGCCTTTCCGACGACAGTGTCGTCATTTTCATTCCGGGAATCGCGCGAATCCGGGCGGCTCAGGGGCTTGAAGTTCCGTCGAGCATTCTGCAGTTTCTTACCAGCGCGAGCGCACCGGTGCTTCCCTTG
>JAKSBG010000450.1 GCA_022361255.1 Verrucomicrobiales bacterium | reverse complement strand
CGCCCGTGTCTGTCCGACCGGAATTTTACGGAGGGGTGGCAGAGTGGTTGAATGCACTGGTCTTGAAAACCAGCAGGCCGCAAGGTCTCGTGGGTTCGAATCCCACCCCCTCTATTTTTTCAGCGTTTGGACAGGGTTGGACAACCGAGGTCAAGTCTACTGATTCTGAGTCACTTACGACGGAATCTTCTCCATCTTCAATCGGGACCGTTTTTCCAGAATTGGTCAGATTTGGACAGGTTTTCCCAGTTTTCAGGGATGATATAAGGGATGATTTGATCGATGGGGTCTTTTCGAGTGCTGCGACCATTGGGAGCTTCGAAGCGTCTGTGTAATTCTTCTCCATGAGGCGGGAAGAACCCAAACGCATCAGTTCCATTCCGACACGCTGTGGAATATCACCAGAGGAAAGGAAGGTTGCCCAGGTCGCACGAAAACCGTGAAAGACGAGTCGAGCGCCCCTTTCATCGTATTCCTCAATGCCGGCCGCGCGCAGATCTTCAAGGAACTTCGGCATCTTGGGAATTCCTCGATAGAAAACCTTGGAGTTGGTCACCCGTCTCCTTGGAGATTTGCACATCTCGCGCAACTCCTGAAGAGCAATCACAGCATCAGGATGAAGCGGCAAGTTTCCGCCCTTTCGATTCTTTGTCTTGTGAGGATCCAGCCGAAGGCGCGGAATCTCCTCATCGAGAAGAACCTCGTGCCATTCAAGTTGCCGCAACTCTCCTCTTCTCAATCCGGTGAGCGCCGCTACCGTGTAAACGCAGGCCCGATACGGATGGACCGTCGCCACGATCCTGGAGAGTTCTTCGATGGAGAAGCTTCGTGTTTCCTTTTCGGGAACGGGAAGCGGCTTCACGACTTTGAGCGGATTCCGTGAAATCATTTCGCGCTGTTCCATCCAGTTCAGGAAGGTTCGAACGTGCCCCAGGTAGTGATTGAGGGTTTTCGGTGTCAGGGTGTCCGATCGGAGATTCGAAAGCCGCCACGCCTCGAAACTCTGAGGTGTGACATCACGCACAAAACGCCAACCGCATTCGGCCATTAATCTAGCAACGCGATGATTCGAATTCTTGCGGTGCTTTGCGTTTGTTGATGGAGAAAGCCCCGACTCAAGCCAAGAAGTAAGCAAATCTGGGAGTGGAGTCTTTGCCGTGTCTCGAGCTACCTTCGGAAGAATGATTCCCTCGAGTTCGTGTCGCTTTTCCTTCTCGAGTAATCTAGCTCTATTCTCGGCTACCTCCTTGTCACGGGTCTTTAAAGGAAGGTCATACTCTCGCCCATCAATACTGAAACGAACGCGCCAGGTCTTGCACCCCTTTTGTTGAAATATCCTCATTCAAGCAACCCTCCTCCGTTCAGTCCTTCGAGATAGCGGTGAACTTCTGCCTCGGATATCAGGAGTCGTCCGCCCTCTTTTCTCGCCTTGAGTTTTCCGGAAGAGATTCGGCGTCTGACTGTTTTTTCACTAGCCCGTAGAATTTTTGCGACCTCCGGAATACGATAGAATTTTGGAAAATTCATTTATTGAACTCCTTTCCGGCTGCCTTGAATTGCTGTTTCCGCCATTTCGAATACCACCCCCAAAATTCGCCCTCCCAGTCGGGCTTTCGTCCTTCCAATTCCTCTCTCGTGATTCGACCGAGACGAACGATTCGATCTTCGAGTTCAACAGCCCACGCCTTAAGTTCCGATGCAGGTATGTAGACGTAGGGAGTATTACGTTTTTTGCGCTGTTTCCCGAAGAGACTGGCACGGGTTGACTCAACGTGGAAACAGAAGGCGGACAGTTTACCCTCTTTAATACGCTTGTGAACGGCAGCACGACTTACGGGAGCGAACATGCTTGCGCCACCTGGGGACACGGTAGGGCCTACGATCGCGGTCATGGCTTCGAACCATGGACCGGAGCCCTCTTCAGGTCCCCAAGTTCTGTAGAGTCTTGTGCCGGGGTCCGGAGTACCAATGGCAGGGAGGGCTTCTTCCGGAATTACGACGTAGGGGAAATCCTCTTCCATAGAAGAAGAAAAGCGGGAAAGTTACATATCGTCAACTAAGAAGTTTCGATTTGTAACTTTTTCTCAACAGTTGCCCTCGTTAATCCGGATTTCAATCGACGTTTCTCCAGGAAAGGTCCGTTTGATGTGGGAACGCAAAGAGTCCACCAACTCAAGGGAATCCTTGAGCGTTTGGTCGAAAATCACATAGACAGCATCAGTTGCAGCACGCAATACAACTTCTTCAGCAGGGGAATTCTTCAATTCAAATTTTCCGTCCTTCACCTCCTTGTAGTTCGAACCGGATCGGATGAGTTCCAAGAAAATCTCATTCCTTTCTGAAATTGCTGATAAGGTATTCTCGAAGTTTCTATCAAATCGGGTGAGATCGTTGAGGGTTTGAGAATCGCGGGTTTCCAGAATATAAGAGAGCGATTCAATATCAAGACTCAGCGCTGGTGGCTTGGATCTCAGAATCTCCAAAGTCGAGAAGCGATTGGGGCTGTCCCTATTTTCATCAATCGGAATTTTTAGGTTGTGAAGAAAGTTTATCTGATTGGCCAAAACAAAAAGCGCACGCCGTGCGGAGGAACAATTCTTCTTTTTCTCATGTCTTAGCTCTTTTCCTGACTGTAAGAGAAAGGCAGAGGTCGCGCCAAGAAATGCGCCAAATAGAGTTCCGGATAGCTGTAGAAATTCGGAGTCAACCTTGAGCAATCCACTTAGCAAGAGAAAAAGTAGCAGCGATGTTGATAGTATCGCAACACATTGCGAATGTGATAAATCCTCCGGAAAAGTTCTACGAAAAGTCTTCATGTATTTTAATGGATCGAAACTAATTTTCACCTACTTATTCCTCGTTCGAATTTTCCGGTTCGCCGCATTCGGATTCCAGGCGTAAAACGTCCTTGGGAGAAGCATTCATCAATGTTCGATGTGCAATTTCTGAAGTCTCCGTTAACCGAGAAATCAAGTCGTCACCTTCTGAAGAATCGTCTACCTCGTCCTCATCAGCTTCCTGGCCAGGCAGTGCGAGAATACGAAAATCATTTCCTTTTACGACGTGTGAATAGACGAGGTCAGCAATTTCCTTTATTCTTCGCTTTGAACCTTCATCGTGAATGTCTTTGTCCTTCGCCTTCGCCGCCTCGAATTGTGCATTAATCTCCTTCACTACGACGGCACGAATCTGCTTGAACAGCAGCTCTTCCTTTTTTTCTTCAATTCGCTCAAGTTCCTTGGTTGCTATATACGCGGCGACACCTTCCTGTGAAGCCTTATAGATCAAGTATCCGGTTAATGCTCTGAATGCCGCCTCAAATACTTCTCCAAGACTAATCGCTACTTCGATATCAAGATTGATAACTAAGTCAATTGATCCGTTTTGAACTTGAATAATCTGTACTTCATACGGACTGCCACTTTTTATCAATTGGTGATAAATCGGTAGGTGTTTGCTCCAGGAAGTTAACGATTTTGAAAAACTTTTGAGATTCCCTGTTGTTTTTGAATCTCGGAATATCAGAGATAGAATCGCATCGCTGTTCTCTGGGGAAAGCTCCTCCGACTGCTCAAGATATGGAGTCAAAAATTCGGATACGGCCAAAATTCCGTTAACATTCCGATGAATATCCTGTTTCAATTGTTTGATTGGACCCGCAACCGCAGAGTGAAACTCATTCCCACCTAAGTCACTCTGCGAAAGGAGTTGATCTAGTTGTTCATTGTAGTTGCTGTCAGTAAACGGCTTGATGTTTTTGGGCCGTAAGAGCGCCTCCAATTCGCGCGGCAGATCACTGCTGTGAATGACATCAAGTTGGTCACGAATCGATGAAACCCGACTGCGGAGAGTGACAGTGTCATTCTGCAAATTCGGATGACTCGAATGAAGCTCATCAACGTCACGTTTAAGCCCTGTTTCGACAACCAATCTGTCGAAGTTTTTGATGAAACGATTCAGAGTATGAAAATTCATAGGCGGGAAATTGCACGAGAGGGGTGTCTAATTATTTAAAAAAGGGACAATACAAAATTGCGCGTTTCCTGTTGTATGCAATTACAAGTAAGCCTCCGTTTTGTAGCGAGGTTCCAGTAATGTAGGTGGAAAGCTCCGGGCCAAGGCGCAACCGGAACCTTTTCGACGCCCGACCACTATTCCAGTTGTCACCTTGGCCCTCCGCTTTCTGGGGCTTGGGAGGTCCTTTCTTTGGAAAAGAAAGGAGAATCCTTTCATTGCGAAACCTACTCTTCTGCCCAACCGGGAACACGTTTCAGCGCCTCCACAAAGGCATTGGCATCGCAAAACAGATTTACAGTTGAGTTGCTGCGGTGTCGGTAGCGTTGGGGGAAGCGAATTTTTTCCTTTCCCTTACCGAAAGCGACGGCGTGGAGCATCAACGGAGCCATCCAGCATTCGTTGCCGTTGGCTTTGACGAGTTTTGTAACTCTGCCGTTCCTCGCGTTTTCACAGAAGGTGCGAAATTCGGTCATTGAAAGGTAGCGGAACGAAGGAATGGCGTCACCGCAGAACTTTTTGAAGCGACGCCATGAGGATTCCCACATGCGATGTTCGATCGCTCGCCGAGCTGTCCGCGTGGCAATCTTCGCTTGACCGTCGGAAAGTGTTTCCTCTTTTTCTTCTGCGATGGGAATTTCCTTTGATCCGAATTTCCCCCAAAACCGTCCGACCTTAGTTTCTGCGGGAGCATCTGCGCCTTTCGTGAAGTAGCTTGTTACGTAGCTTCGGGCAGCATCGCAGTTGATTGGAATTTCGACGCGCGTTCCCGCTTTCAAGTGATCCGGCCCTCCTTCCACAATTCGATTCCATTCTACGGAAACCCACTCTTGAAACGGTGTCATCGAATCGTGAGAGATGCCAAACACGATGAGATGATAATGCGGTGCGCCTCGTTTCTGAAACTCGAGAAACCATAGTCCAGCGCCGTTCCATTTCCGTTTCGTCGCCTGGTTGAATTTGCGAAGATGCTCCTTGTAGATTTCGAATTCGGACGCGTCCGGCACTTTGTCTTGCGCCTGCTTTCCCGGATAGGTGAGCGTCACAAGAAAACTGTTCATGATTTCTTCGTTGGGGATCTTCGACAGAAAGAGGCGGGCGCGTCGCTGGCTCTTTCTGGAGTGTCCGATAATTTCGCCACGTTTGGCCTTTTCCGGGTCCGGCTGCGGTGCCTGGCAACCACCGTAAGGATTTTGAATCTGGAGTAGTCCTGCCCCCTTCCAATAGCGAAGACTGGATTTCGGTTCTGATATGGCATCAGGTTTTGTGACAATATGGCCCTTAGACAAGCCCGGGCCGGCCGCGTCGGTCTCGGCGCGCGGCTCCGCCGCGCATCCGAGAACCAACGCGGGTTCGACTTCGGGAGGTCTGAGAGTGTATTCTCTCATCGCTCCACCTCCTTCGAGACTTGCTTAACCAGACGAAGAACAACCTTTCGGAAGTCGTCGCTGAGATTTGGCCAATCGGAGGCAATTTCGGCCAGAATAGGGCAATCTTCCCCAGCTTTGAGGGATGATATAGGGGATG
>JAKSBG010000203.1 GCA_022361255.1 Verrucomicrobiales bacterium | reverse complement strand
TGAGATCCAGTTTTTCTTCCAGCTCTGGTCTTCCGGATTCCAGTCGTAGTATTGCAGGGTGACGGGATCCTCGGCTCCGGGATCTTTGCCGGAATGGGCGTAGTATCGCTTCCCGGTAATGAGCTCGGATTTCCCGTCGTTGTCGATGTCATCCCAGGCGAGGCAGTGGGCCTGGGAAAACTTTTTGTCGATGAGATGCTGGCGCCAAACGACGGTGCCGTCTGACTGTGGCTCAAGCTGCTCGTGCCAGTAGAGACCGTAGTTGTGGCCGTCAGCCCAGATGATGTCGTTGCGGCCGTCATCGTTCAGATCGACGACGAGGATCGGACAGCTGGCGTGAGGGAGAATGAAATCTTTGTGCCACTCCCAGGGGCCGGAGTAGGGACCGTCGGCAGGGCATTCATACCAGCCGCCGTAGAAAATGATGTCCTCTTTCCCGTCGCCGTTGATGTCACCGAATCCCATTCCGTGGCCGTTTCCGCTTTCGGAGACGACGTGTTTCTTCGTGGTGACCTTGCCATCGTCGCCTCGCACGAGCCGGATGATTTGCATCGGGTTGTCCTTGTTCCAGGAGTTCTCCAACCACTCGGGTGTGCCGTCTCCGTCGATGTCGTGGAAAAAGACCGCTTCGTTGTGTGCTGTCCCGGTGTCGATGAGTTGGTGCGTTTTCCAGCCTTCGGGATTTTCGTAGTTGCCTTCGCCGGGATTCTCGAACCAGTTCACGATGGGAAGGGTGAACTGTCCGCCGATGATATCAAGATCGCCGTCACCGTCCATATCGAACAGGTGCTCGGCGTTGTTCTGCATATAATCTGCGCCGAAGGGGAGGATCTTCCGGACCGGTTTCTGAGGGAAATCCGGAGCCGGATACCAGAATTCGCCTGCGGTCACGTCGAGCTTTCCATCGCCGTTGATGTCACCGACGGCAGCGCCTTCGTTGTTGTCTTTGTGGAGCTTTTTCACTTCCCACTTGAGGGCGGGGGGAGCTTTCTTTTTCCCTTTGCCCTTTTGCTGGGCGACCAGCGTCGCGGAAGTCGCAAGGACAAGCAGGGTGGGAAGAATGAAGGATCGTTTCATAGTGACGAGTCGGATGGGGTTATTTAAAGTCAATAAGATCGACGAAATCAACAACAGAGGCATCGTCGAGCAATTCGACCGAATAGCGATCAAGTCCGTAGGACTTCAAACCGACGAGAGTGAGTTTTTGCGGTCCGGCTTTTTTGACGGGGATTTCGATGGTTGCTTCCGTTCCATTCTCTGGCAGTGCGATTTCGTTTTCTCCGTGAAACAGATCAAGGTCGGCGAGTTTTCCGGTGACCTTGAGTCTGATCGTACCGGCTTTTTTGGCATCGAGAAAGGTGCGGGTCACGGCGTAGCGATTTTTGCCCCGGCCGACGACGTCCGGAGTTTCATTTGCCGGAACCCCGCCGGAGACGGTCGCATAGACCGGCATCCAGATGTAGCCGTCAAAACTCTCTGCGAAAATCTTGCGCCCGTAGTGCCCGATATCGTCACGGG
>JAKSBG010000281.1 GCA_022361255.1 Verrucomicrobiales bacterium | reverse complement strand
GGAAACCGCTCACCCTACAGTAATCTCTCTACATCCACCTCAGCATCTTCGAAGAACACGCTCGCGCGACGCCGTATCACGCACGGCTAAATTTCGTTTTGCCCTGTTGACAAACACTCAGCCATATCAACGTCATAAGACACCCATCCGCTACCGGGGGCGCGCTTCGACTTCGGGGTTAAGGGTTGGAATCATCTGAAAATTTCGACTCGGGACGGGTAGTGGATTGGTGTGCTCTGCCTTGTTAGCCTTGTTGTGCTTGGAACCGCCCTTTCACTGGGCATCAGATTCAGCGGCTCTCTTCGGAAGTTCTCGAATCTGAATCCAATATTCTTCACGTACATCTTCATCGATCTCGATAGGCAAGCGCTCACCGTAAAGCCGATCACCACCGTTCCGCTTGGGGCCAGAAATCCAAAATGTCTCACCAGAATCAACATCGACATAATTGCACTTGTATCCATCACCCTTGAGGCTCTGGAACCGTCTGCCCTGATAATAAAGGGTCTTGCCAGAACGATTGAAATAGACGCGACCGATTCGTGCGTCGCCAATAAGGTTGCCTGCCTTATGCTCAATATACATGATGCGACTTCTTGATTCGCTGAGCTTGGGCGTAAAACTTGAATCCGCCGATCTTTGAATCGCCGATATGCTTACGTTGAGTGCTGCCTCTTTACGTGTCATGCTGGATATTGTTTAGGCTAACGTTCAAGAGATGCCAGCCCGATATGAGGGCGCTATCTCGAACGCAAGGTAGGTAATTGAGTCAGGGAAGTCAATCAACTCGGAGCGTTATCGGGCTTGGCATCCTCGGCTTGTTCGGCTCGGCCAGTCTGTGGTTTGTTTGGCGCGTCAATACGGCCATGTCTGAGTAATTGCTCTTTCGCGAATTCTCGGATCTCGGCATCCTCAGAGTTGGCGAATCGGTCAATCGCCGTCCATGCCTCAGATGTTCCGATTTCACTGAGAGCAAAGAAACACTTTCGCTCGAACGGTTTCAGGTGGTTAAACCTATCGTCCTCCAAGCCATTTGAGATTGCCGATTCAAGTGGTTCCACTGAGCGCGGATCAGCTTCGATCTGAAGTCCCGTTGCAACCTCTTCATGCATGTAGTGGTTCTGCAACGCTAGGAGATGGTGGAGTAAATCGATGCTCTGCGTGTTTTCGGAAGGCTGGCAAGTCAGTGAGAAAGCAGCGTCGATCTCCTCGGGTGTCATTCGGTCCCCTTCGGACAATAGTGTTGCGGTCGCTTCTGCTAAAATTTCCTCGGGGGAATGGCCCAAAGCTTTCAATGCAGAGCTAAAAGTTCGTTTTCTCGACCAAAACCATTTCCGCTCGGTCTGTTTCTCTAAGACCGCATGGTAAAGTTTAACCAATTCCTGCGGTTTCATTTTCTGCCGAACGTCAAAGGCCACTCGCCCGATACTGAGAGCGCGGCCACGAGTGGAGGGTAAGGAATCGAATCACGAAAGTCAATCGACTCCCAACGAGTATCGGGTTGAGTGCGCCGGCTTGTTCGCTTGTTAGGATCTCGTGAGC
>JAKSBG010000449.1 GCA_022361255.1 Verrucomicrobiales bacterium | reverse complement strand
AGAGCGTCGTTGTCGAGTCCTGCGACCGTATCGGGGGAAACGAAGGAAGCGGCTTCACGGTATTCATCAGCGAGAGCTTCGAACCGTTTCGCCCACTCTGTCAGCGTTTCGCGATTTTCGTCGACACTGCGGTTGCGAAGGATCCGCTCGCTGTAGTTTTCGACGCGGAGGTCGTATCGGGCGAGGTGGTTTTTCCACCCGGCGGTCATTTCGCGAAGATCGTCGTCCGACTTCGACTGCAGATCTTTTTCGATCGCGTTAATCTTGTCGACAATCGGAGCGACCTTACGGATGACGCGTTGATTGCGACTTCCGACGATGAGTTTCAGGAACCACTTGAGCATGTTAGAAAGAGCTTATTTAGGAAGTGTGAACTATAGAGCATGTATGGTGATTTTCAGTCACTTTTACATGAGAGTGGGCAGGGATCGCCCCCGTTCAAAAAAGGAGGATCAGGAATGCCGCTGGAGAAATTCGTCAGCAAGAGCCCGATAGGCAACTGCGCCGGAGCAGGTCGGGGCGTAATCAATGATGGTTTGTCCGTAACTGGGAGCTTCGCCGAGGCGGATGTTCCTCGGAATGACCGTGTCGTAGGTCACCTCGGGGAAATATTCCCGAACGTCGTTGATCACCATTGCTGAAAGGTTAGTCCGGCTGTCCGCCATCGTCATGACGATCCCTTCGAGGACGACCTCGGAATTGGCACCGGAGTCGCGGATCTGCTGGTGAACGCCGACGATTTTGGAAAGTCCTTCGAGACCGAAGTATTCGCACTGGAGGGGAACAATCAGCTCATCGGCAGCAGCGAGAGCGGACGTCATAAGAACTCCGAGTGAGGGCGGGCTGTCGATGAAGATATAGTCGGCATCTCCCTGTGCTTTATAGGGTTCGAGAAGATTGCGCAGCCGTACGAGGTGGTCATCTTCCGCAGCCATCTCGATTTCGCAGCCGGCCAGGTCCATGTCGCAGGGAATGATGGACAAGTTGTCGTATTTGGTGGGAACAACCAGGTCCGCGACCCTTCCGCCTCCGATCAGAGACTGGTAAATGCTGGGATGATCGCCGGGGGTGAAATCGAGAGCGCTGGTCGAGTTGGCCTGAGGATCGAGGTCGAGCACGACGACCCGCTTTCCTTTCTCAGCGAGGCAGGCTCCCAGATTCACAGAGGTGGTCGTCTTTCCGACGCCGCCTTTCTGGTTCGCGATAGCAATGGTTTTCATACTTGGAACGGGGTTTGATCCTGAATTCCGGGCTACTTTTGATCGACCGGGCGGATCGGCTTGGAATCTTGCCCGAGACCGGTGAAGTTGAAAGGGGAAAGTTGCGGGTCATTTGAGAACGCAAAAGAAGACGGAATCATCTTTCGCGCCCCTTGCTCATTGGCATACTTCCGTGAATATGATCGGATGATACGTCTGATAGGGGTGTCTTTTGCTTTGGGTATTCTCTACTCGGCAGGGATTGCGGAGGCTCAACTGAGCTTTACGGCAACGTATTCCGGATTGGAGACAGGGGAGGAAGAGGTTCAGGATGTGGGAGGAATTCAGATCACCTACCCGGAGGATCAGGGAGATATTTTGCCCGGGCTTCTTCCGGAGATTGCCCGATACAACGAGCGGCGGGCTGCAGAGGCAGCCGACGAGGCCACGATTTTCCGGACGGTGTTTGAAGATGTTCGAGCAAATGTAGAGTCGTCAGTGAAGACCCTTTTGGACGTCGAATCATTGAGTCCGGAGTTCGACGAGTCCTTCCGGCAAGTTCAAGAGGATACTGGTAAAATCGTTTCCTGGTGGGAAGCCTGGTCCGGGGGCGTAAGCGAGGTTCATTTTTACAATCACACTACCGGGAAGCGATATTGGAAGGACACAAAAAATGCTCTCGAGTTCCCTGAGATTCGCTATTCGTTGCGCGAAAATGGTCAGCTCAACATCGCCTTGCTACCACCTTTCGTAAATCAGTTCGGTACGGGGAAGGACAAGTTTCGGATGTCTACAGAGCAAGTCGATGGCTTTCGCTGGGATGTAGGAATTCTGCATTCACCGGGAACAGCCCCTGAAGTGATCACTGCAGCGAAGGCGGAAATGCTGGATTCCATTGCCACCCTGCAACATCAGGTGAGCCTTCAGCTGGGTGCAAAATGGCTGATGCGGTATCAATTGGAGCAGCTTTTGGAGGGGGAAATTGCGCGCCAGATTTTTACCGATGATCCGGCGAATCGCCATCTGATAGGTGGACTCGCCCGTTTTTTGCTCTTTGTGCATTTGAATAAAATCAGTCCGGATGAAATGCAGATGCTTCTACCCAACCTGGTCCATTTCCCACTACCCCGGAACGAAGAGGCAGCGTTTTTACAAGAGGTTGAACAGATTGACCCCTTTCGCCCGGTCGCTGACGAATACCGTGTGGCAGCCGGTCGTATCCTGATGCTGGGGATTTTGAAATCTTCTCAGCAATTGAATGGGGATTTGCTTCCGGTTCCGTTGTTTCGCAGTCGCGGGATCGAAGTTCCGGATGCCGGATTCAGCAGAGAGGCCTTTCTACAGGCGTTGCGGAGCGCTTACCCGGACCTGGATAAGCATATCATCGACGCGAGGAGGGAAATTGTAGCGATGATGCGGGTGAACTTCGTCCCGAAGCCCGATCTTCCGACTGAAGCCGCAGACAGGAAAGTGACACCCGAATTACCTGATTCTTATTTCTCGAAGCAGTTTGATGGCTACCACTTTACGGCTCCCAAGTCCCTGGCAAAAGCGGTCGACCTGATTGCTCCAGAGTGGACAACCGGTCTTCGCGAAGCTTCGAGCCTGCTTCGGGAGAGATTTGACAGGGAATTGACTGCGCCAGTCTTGATCTCGGACGCGGATCTGGATGCACTGAGAAATTATGGGTTTACGGCAGAACGACCTGAAGCCGACCGGTGGGCGCTGCAAACGGCATGGGTGAGCAACCTTGGATCGGTGGTGACCCGGCTCTTCGAAGGAAATAAAATTTCGATCTGGTTGAAAGAAGACTTGAAAAAGATTCTGGCAGAAACAGGAAACACGCAAGTGTTTGAATATCACGGTGGCTCCGGAAAAGTTACGGGGAATTTTTCGTTCGAGATTTCGGAAAAAGCAATAGCAGGTGCAACCGTTGACGATTTTCTTGATCGGTTAGCACACGTTGCTCCACCTGTCATCCCGGTTGTGATCGATGATGACTCGCTCGCTGAAGCGACGACTGAAGAGCAGATTGAGGCGATACGGAACGGTGACTACTTGATCGGAAAGCTCATCGATGGTGCGGATGAAATTACCGGAGACGACCTGTTCGGCAGTTCCACGAAACTCCTGAATGAACGCGAGGCCTTCTTCGTCGTTGTTCACGAGATCGTCGAAGGTTCTTTGCTTCGCGAAACAATAGCGAGTGACGATCGCCGGTGGTTCTGCGATGGGCTTTCCAATTACATTGCAATCAAGGAATGTGACCGCCGTTTTGGGAAGGGCGCGGGATCCGAGACATTCCAATCGTTGTATCCTGCGGAGGTAGCAAAGCGGCAGGCGAAAGGAGTTAATCTGCTTCGCTGGCGCCCTGTGAACGAGGGAACTGCCTCTAACTCAAAAACAAGAGGCACTCGTGAAGATGCTCATTACTACTTCGCAACGGTTGTTCTGAAGCGTGCCGTCGAGAAAAGAGGGGAGGGTTTCGTGAAGGAATGGATCGAGGAAATTGAGAGAACTCCCTGGATTCGAACGAATGCCGGGACCGTTTTCGTGGCTTACCAAAAACTCACAGGCGAGGACATGCGGCCACTCCTTAAGACCGTGTTGAAATAAGGCTGAATGAAGTGAAGTCGGTTTTACGGCTTCTTCTTTACTTTCACTCGCGAGGTGTCGAACTCTCCGTCGGTTAAAGAAGTCGAGGTAAAGCGAAATGTCTTTTTAGCTTTCTTGTTCCTCGATTTCCTGGACGGCTTGATCTTCGCTTGGAATCTCGTGCTACTGGCTACTGCGAGGTCCGTCAGGGAAAGGGTACCGCGAATGATCGAACCCGTTACATTTCCTCTGCCAATCTGCTGATATTTTACCTTGAGTTTGCGATTCCCTTTTGTTGCCCGGACTCGATAGCTGTCGGTCACATCTCCGTCATTCTGGCAGGTGAAGAATGCTTTGCCGGACCGCCGGCCTTTCATTTTGACGGTAGCGGACTGTCCGGAACCGCTGCTGTTGTAAATGCCGTTTCCACGCTGACGTCCCGACTTGGCTCCGCCGAGGCTGTCCGGTTGGAATCGGCTCTGCGTGAAACGCAAAACCCGGTTATTGGAAGAATCCGCTACCCAGAGTGTATCGTTCTGATCCACGAATACTGTCCGGGGGCCGTGCAGCTGCGTTTGCGACAAGCCAAATCCGCCCGATGTGAAATCACTTTGCCCGATGACGAGGTCGGCATCGGTTTCGAGGGTTCGAATCACGCCGTTGAGGAAGTGAAGGATGCGATTGTTTGTTTCATCCGCTACCCAGAGAGTCCCGGTTGAATCGAGAAAAACGGAGGACGGATGGAAGAGTTTCGCGGCCGTTGTGCCGGATGAGTTTTCGACAAAGTCAATTTGTCCAATGACTCCTTCGGCATTGTCTCCGTCGGCTTTGCTTGCGGGGGCGTCGTGGCGAATGATCCGGTGATTGTCCCGGTCCGCGACCCAGATCCGGCCGTTTGCATCCAGGTGGATGTCTGCGGGGAAATCCAGTCCACCCGGGTGAGAGCGGGCAGCATCCTCTGTGTAGATATTTTGACCGAGCAAACCATCCGCATTGGCTCCGTTCATTTTTGCCGTGGCGTTGTGGTATCGAAGGATGCGGTTGTTTCCCTGATCACAGACCCAGAGTGTTCCGAACGGGGAGATGGCGACTGCGACGGGGAACTTGAGTCGGTTGCGAGTCGTATCCGGGACCACGGTCGTGAAATCCGCCTGTCCCAGAACCTGCGCCGCGTTTGCTCCGTTCATGGCCGTAGCTGCATTTGCAAACCGGGTGACGCGGTGGTTTCCCCGTTCCGCCACCCAGAGATTGCCCAGGCTGTCGATCGCGAGCCCTTCGGGTTGGCTCATCCCACTCTGAGTTATGGCACTGTCCGCGCTCGTGAAATCGGGTTGTCCGAGCACAGCTTCGGCATCGGCTCCATTGGTGAGCGCAGCGGCGGAAGCGTAGCGAAGAACACGGTTGTTGAAGGTGTCGGCAACGAATACCTTGCCCGTGGCGGAATCGACGACGACGGAGGAGAGGGTGTTGAGGGAGTTTGCCACTGCCACAAATCCGCGATTGGCGAATCCATTCAGGAAATCCCCCTGACCGATCACTGATTTCGCGGAGGCGCCGTTGACCCACTGTTCACCCGCATTCGACAGCGGCGCGGAGAAAACGGCTGAGACGGATAGAAAAAGAAGGAGGTGACGTGTTTTCATACCCTCCTCTTAGCCGTTTCTATCAACTCGATTTCAGGGTTTCTGCACTTTTTTGCTTATGCCGAATCCCTTCTTGCCATTCTCAACAGCCTCTGTTGTAGTGAAAGGGTCGGAGCAGGGAACCCGGTTGCTCCAGGATTACTATGCGACATCGCTTGATCTGGATTGTGGCACTTGCCTTCGTCCTGCCGTGGGATCTTTCCTCACACGGTCAGGACGACGCTGCGACAGAGGCTTCAACCGAAAGCAAAACATCACCCGCTCCTGAGGTAAAAGAGGAGAAAAAGACTCCACCGAAGACGGAATCCGCGCCGGAAAAAGAAAAGGGGGACCGGTCGCCGGCAGAGTTGCGGGAGGAGATGCTTGAGCGCCTCGCTGACCAGCTATCCAAGCGCATGCGGGCCTTGAAAGAGCGGGAATCCGCACTGTCAGCCCGGGAGGAATCGATCCGGGAGCGGGAAAAGACGCTGACGGAGCGGGAGCGGATGCTCGGCTCCATGGAGGAGCTGATGCAGCTCCGTGAAGAGGTCATCAAACGCCGGGAAAAACTGCCTCCGCCACAAACCTGGAACGGGCCGGAGGCACCTTCTGTCTACAGCAAATACGTTGCTGTTCTTGATGGACAGACGATGCAATTTTACTACAAAAAGGCGGCTCACGAGCGCACGCCGGTCGCGAGCACGCAAAAGCTCGTGACGGCATTGGTGGTCTGCCGGGATGGCGACCTCGACAAACTCGTCACCGTACCAAAAGAGGTCTACGACGTCGAGCCAACCGTGATCGGCGTTAAGCCGGATGAGAAATACACGCGGCGCCAGCTGCTCACTTCCCTGCTGGTTCGCAGCGGGAATGATATTGCCGCGACGCTCGCAATCGACAATGCCGGCTCGATCGAGGCATTCGCTGAAAAGATGAATACTTACGGCCGCTTTATCGGTATGACCGATTCCAAATTTGTGAATCCGCACGGACTCCCTGCCGAAGGACAGTATTCCAACGCCCGGGACATTGCCCTCGCTGCCTTCGAAGCCTATCAGAATCCCGATATTCGCGAGATCATCAAGATGCGGACCTATGAGTTCGTTTTCAACGACGGTCGCAAGCGAATGCTTTACAACACGAACAAGATTCTGGGAGTTTTTGAAGGCTGCAACGGGATGAAAACTGGTTTCACCTATGCGGCGGGAAACTGCCTTGTATCGAGCGCTCACCAAAATGGTCAGGATCGTATCTGTGTCATTATCAAGAGTGCCCGACCGCACGTCAATGATGACAGCAAAGCGCTGCTGCAATGGTCTTTTGATCTCGACTTAAAACCGGATCCGGACGCTTTCGCCACTGCGGAGTAGGGGGCTGAACGATCAGGCCTGAGCCTGACCTGCGTTTTTGGCGTTGTCGACGGCAGAGATGATGGCGTCTTTCACGTCCGACAGCGAGATCGGTTTGGAAACAAATCCGTTCATTCCGCTGGCGAGGCACGAGTCCCGAACTCCGGCGAGAGCATGCCCGGTCATCGCGATGATGACAGGTTGACGGGCCAGGTTGAAATTTTTCCGAATTGCCTCGGTGGCATCGATTCCGCCCATGACCGGCATTTGCAGATCCATGAAAACCAGATCGATGTCGCCGTGGTTGATGCGCTCGACGCCTTTCGCTCCGTTGTTTGCGAACTCGATATTCTGATACCCAAGCTTCTCCAGGACCATCCCCGCGATTTTCTGGTTCATCAAAACGTCCTCGACGATCAGGATTTTAGCCGGGAAGCGGCTCGCAAATCCGACCGTTGTCTGGGGAGTAGACTCGGATTCTGAAAGGAATTTGCTCTCCTCGATATCCACTCCACGCTTTTTCTGAACGATGGATACGGCGTCGCGGAGCAGTTTCAGCTCGGAAATCGGTTTGTAGAGTGTGCGGACCAGCGGGTATTTCGTTTCGTCGATACGGATGCTGCTTTCTCCGATCGATGAGAGAAAAATAGAGGCAATGTTGCTCTCAATCAACTGATTGGCAAATTTCCACATCTCCTGTTCCTCCTCCATCAACATCGGGTCGACGATGAGAAGGTCGGGGTTCTTTTCCAGAATGTGAAACGCCACGGATTCATCGTAGCGGTTCGTCGTGAGGACCTGCATTTGCCAGCTTTGCAGGTAGGTCTGGATCAGGCCGGAGAGATGAGGGTTCCGCGTCAGGACGATGGCCGAAGCGCCGTGGAGGGGGCGCTGGTTTTCGATCTGATGCTGGGGTTTGGTGGTGCCCTGCTGGGGGACTTCGCGGAAAGGAAGATCGAAGAAGAAGTCGGCACCTTCCCCGAGCGCACTGACCACTTTCAGCGTGCCGCCGAAGTTGTGGCAGAGCTTCTTGCTGATTGCGAGACCGAGACCGGTTCCCCCGAACTTCCGCGTGGTCGAGGCATCTGCCTGAGTAAAGGCTTCAAAAATTCGTTCGTGATGCTCGGGGGCAATACCGATGCCGGAGTCTTTAACGGAAATCCGGATCATGGAGCGCCCACCGCTTTCTGATTCCATCGCGACCAGTTTTGCCGTGATGATGACTTCCCCCTGGTTGGTGAACTTCATCGCGTTGCCGACGAGATTCACCAATACCTGCTTGAGACGCTCCCGGTCGCCGAAGATCAGGTTGGGAACGCGTTTTTCGATGAAATAGATCAGCTCAAGCTGACTCTCCGCCGCGTAGTAGGCGAACATCTCGATCGTTTCTTCAATCAAAGCGACGAGATCGACCGGCTCGTTTTCCATCTCCATTTTCTCCGATTCCAGTTTGGAGAAATCGAGAACGTCATTGATGAGGTGAACCAGAGACTGCCCGCTTGTCCTCATGATTTGCACCAACTCCTTCTGCTCGCCGGTGAGCTTGGTTTCCATGAGGAGGCTCGTCGTTCCGATGATACCGTTCATCGGAGTTCGAATCTCGTGACTCATATTCGCGAGGAAATCAGACTTTGCCTCTTTCGCTACCTCAGCCTGCTTCTGGGCAATCTTGATTTCCTTGATAGACTCCTCGAACTGATCGGTCGTGGCCCGCAGACTCTCCGCCATACCGTTGAAGCTGGAATGAACCCGCTCCATCTCCGGTGGACCCGATTCCTTGAGCCGGTAGTCATACCGTCCCTCCGTCACCGTATCCATCCCTTTTGCGAGTCCCTTGAGATGCCGGGAGAACCAGCTCCCCATGAAAATCAGTGAAAGAAGGAGGGGCAGAATGCCGACGAGGGGAAAGAGGTGGCGCAACTCGAGCAGGCGGAAGAGTTCGAAATTTTTCGGACTGACTTTCGCTTCGAAGGTGACGAAGAGGGGAGTGTCTCCGATGGCCACCGGGTATACGGCTCTCGCGGTGACCGGTGCAGCGTCTTTGTGACCGAAGGTGGAGCGAATGAGATTAGTGGTTGAGGAGGAGCCGTAGGCATTCCCCTGCCCATCATTGACCACAGGCGATCCAGTCGAAACAGCCCCGGTTACCATTGCGGCAAGTGATTCGATGTCATCACTCTGGAAACCTTGGGTGCTTGTGGAGTAGACCAAATCAGTCTCACCGGACTCTGACGCCCTGAGTATTTGCATTTCGGCACGAGCCGAATCCTCCATCGTGTAATTCAGAGTCTGGAGCAGGTTGGTGTAGTGATGCAGTTTTTTCGGATCGTCCAGCAACAGCTGCTCGATTTCCTTCTCGTCTATCTGATTCGCGAAACCTGCGGTCTTTGCTGCGAAATCCTCCAGGATCTCCCGCGAGGTATTGGTGATTTCATGGTAGTAGGTAACCCCCAGTCCCAAACACGCACTTACGGCAGCCAGAACAAGACTGCCGCAGACCAAACTGAATCCCAGTGAAGGTTTGCGAGAAAACATCGAGAGAATATCAACTGCTCACAGATGGAAATCAATGTAATTTTAATAAAAACCATAAATAAACATTT
>JAKSBG010000119.1 GCA_022361255.1 Verrucomicrobiales bacterium | reverse complement strand
TGCCCGTTCTCCACAAAGGACTGCTCTACGTTTCCCAACACGAACCGGATATGGAAGGCAATCCGGCTAGGTTGATCTGCTATGATCTGCGCGAGTAGTCGCACTCTTCACCGAATCGCGGAAAAAGTCTCCGGGAGGGGCAGCACCCCGGAGACCGCCGCTACGGATTCGTCAGCCGCACGATTACACTGGCCTCCGGCGCGAGCCATTTTTCCGCCGCAGCCTGAATCTGCTCACGCGTCAGGGCGCGAATTTCGTCCGGAGCTTTCCGGTAGTTATCCCAACCGAGGCCGACCAGTTCATCAATTGTCGCACTTCCCGCCAATTCGCGAACGCCCTGCAGGCGGATGACTTCGCGCCCCAGCCAGGATGACTTGGCACGATCAAACTCCTCCGGAGAAAGCCCCTCTTTTCGCAGGAGAGCGATCTCGTCGAGCATTTCCTCCTGCACTCGATCCAGCTTTTCCGGAGCGGTGGAAGCGTAGAAAATCACCATGCCCGGTTCGAGCCCCTGCATTCTGGTCGACCCGACAGAATAAGCCAGCCCCAGCTCCTCGCGAATGCGAATGAACATTCGCGAAGCCATATCGCTGCAAGCTTCATCGATCAGTTCCAGCGCGGGATCGTCAGGATTTGTCAAGTCGCCAACCCGGAATCCAATGAGAAGAACAGCCTGCTCCTTCTCATGTTCCAACTCAATCACCTTCTGATTCGGAGTCGGAAGCGGAATCATGAGTCGAGAGGTGAACTCCCGGGCACCCTTCGGCACAGTCGATTCAAACCGGGAACGAAGTAATTCCTCGGTCCTGTCGAGATCCAGATCGCCAAAAACTCCCACGACACCATTCCCTCCGACCGTGAGCCGCCGGTGCATCCCGACAACATCATCGCGTCCCAGACCGTCGAGAGATTCTTCGCTCCCGCTGAGTTCGAGGGCGTAGGGATGGTCCCCGTAGATTTCTTTTCTGAGCCGCTTCATCGCGACCGAAAAAGGACGGTCCAGCTCTGCTTTGATCTGGGCAACCTGGAATTGCTTTTCCTTGATCAGAACTTCCTCAGGGAAGGCCGCGTCGAGCATGGTCTCCGCTAACAAGTCAACAACCAGATCGAGATTGGGGCGCATCGCGTAGGTGGAAACGCCAAAAGTGTTGTTGCCAATCGAGCTTCCGATCCCTCCCCCAACCGATTCGATCGCCTCCGCAATTTCGTCACCCGAACGCCTGGTCGAATCTTTCACGAGGAGGCGGGCCATCAGCCGGGTAAGGCCGTTTTTCTCAGGAGTCTCTCCTAGCAAACCGCCGCGAAACACTCCGCTAGCCTGGACGAAGGGGAGCCGATGGTCTGCCAGAAGCAGCGCGGTGAGTCCATTGGGAAACTCGACTTTGCGAATGTCTTCGGATCGCGATTTTGTCGGCGAAACAGTCGTCGCATTTTTTTCCTCCACCGGGGCCAGCCCCACCCGGGTAAAGCAGGAAGGTTTCAAATACTCGCCCGCAACGCGCTTCACCATTTCGACATCGACGGCCTGAACGTCATCGACATAGTCTTTGGTATAGTCGAGATTTCGCGTCAGAAGCCAGTTTGATCCCAGGTCGGAAGCGATACCGCGCGCCGAAGTCAAGGTTGAGAACTGCGAACTCAGCGCCTGGTTTTTTGCTTTCTCCAGTTCCGTCTCTGTGATTCCCGTTTCTACAAACCGCTCCAACTCTTCAAAAACCGCTGCTTCCGCCGCTTCCTGCTTTTCCGGTTCCGTATCGAAACTGAAAATTACCTGCCCCGGAAATGAAGGAGTGTAGGCATAGGCGCCGATGGAGTGAGCAAGCTGCTTTTCCTCACGAATGCGACGGTAGAGATGCGAGCTCCGTCCTTCCCCGAGAATAGCGGTCATCAGATCCATTGCCGGCACAACGGGGTGTGATCCATCCGGTGCGGGAAATCCGATTCTGGTGCGATGCAGTTCCGTAGGAAACTCGACCGTCTCCGAGCGAATACCCAGCTGCGTTGGCTCGGTGGGAAGAATCACCGGAGAGCGCCTGCGCCTCTTCAATTCGCCGAGCTTTTCCTGAATTTCGGATACGACTTCGTCCGTATTCACATCGCCCGCGACAACCAGAAACAGATTATCTGGAGAATATTTCTCCCGGTAGTAGCCGTAGAGATCGTCCCGGGACAGCTCGTTGAATAGATCGAGATATCCGATCACCGGATGGCGACACGGGTGAACCGCATAGGCAGTGCGGAAAAGCAGTTTGCTGAGCACCTGGTCCGGATTGTCCTCACCCATTGCGATTTCCCGCCGGATCACGTCGGACTCGCTGGCGAATTCCTCTTCGGGAAGCTCGGCGAACCCCACGACATCGCAGAGCACGTCGAGACAGGTTTCCGCTCCGCTCGAAGGGGCATCAATCCAGTAAACCGTCCGGTCGAAAGAAGTGTAGGCATTGATGTATCCGCCCTCTGCCTGCACGGTCTGCGCGATCTCATTCGCATTCCGACGCGCCGTTCCTTTGAAAAGCATGTGCTCGAGAAAATGCGACATTCCCGCGCCGAGCCAGTCGCCCTCGTGAATACTACCGGCACGGCACCAGGCCTGCAGGCTGACTACAGGAGCCGAGTGATCCTCGTTGACGATCACCTCGAGTCCGTTATCCAGCGTCCGAACGGTCGCGCCGGATCGGGGAAAAACGATTGCGTCGCTCAAAGCTCGCTCGGCTTGGCTGGTTGATTTCCGCGAGCAGGAGGTTCATTTCCTTCATCCGGCATACTGGTCAAACTGATCGTGCCGGAAGGGCGATAGGGAGCAAGCAGTTCATCCCGCAGGTTCACAACACCGCTGAAATCCGACGGCGAATCATCCTCCGAACGGCCGAAAGCCCCGACCTCAATGAGCTGAAAAACCATTGTGCCGATATCTTCCCCCGTGGCAATGCCCCAGGATTCAAGAACCGCAACAGCCATCGAACCAAATTCTTTCAAGGCATACTCAATGATTCCGGTCAGTAGCTCCGGCCCGCTGACGTGCCGGTGTTCGATGAGCTCGTCCTTCCGAAGCTGATTCACGGTGTGGTCGAGAGCTTCACGCAGGAAATGATAGCCATCGGGCTTGTAGACAGCCCCCTGGCCCGCGATCATTTTCACGGCTTCATCGAAATTCGGTTTCTCCATAGGAACGGTAAGAGTGGTGCGGGAAAAAAGAAGGTTCCTACGAATCGCGAAAAATGCGGGTATCGTCAAGGGCAAAGGGAAATTCAACGCTTTGAACTGGAACATTCCCCCTCTTTCGGGGTTAACTCGAACTGATGACGAAAGGGATGCGCTTTCAGACAAAACTGATGCTGACGCTCGGCGGCATGATTATCGCCGTGACCGTGGCATTGATCTGGGCGACTGGAGCCAAGGTCCGCCAGGCTTATACCCGGCAGTTTTCGGAAAAATTTGAGTCGCTGGTCGGCCAGATTGAGGCATCCCGTGCAGAGCGATCCGGTGATTTCCTGACCTTGTCAGCGACACTGGCAAAACACCCCTTCGTCATCGCGAAACTGCAGGGGAAGGAATCGATCGATGAAAAAACGACCGATGACTTCTGGCGGATCTATTCCGAGTCGATCAGGGGAGACAGCGCATCGCGAGAGCCAAAAATACGGACGGGGCGAGGCCCCCTGCCTCCTGACCTTCTCTCCCGAATCGGGCGAATTTCCGTGGTCGACGTCGAGGGTGAGGAGACTCTTTTGCAGCACCCGAAGATGCCGAAAGGTCGGGGGCAGCAAATGAAACAAATCAGTTTCAAAAAACGCGGCTCACAGGAGCGATTGAAACAGTTTCTCTCCGAAAACAAACAGCAGACGTTTTTTCAGCCGGCCACTCACCAGCGCCCCGGGGAGAAAAAACTCGAACTCATTCGGGAAACCGTGGCAACTCCGGTTACCGATCCCGATTCGGGGGAAGTCATTGGAGCACTGATGCGCTCCGCCTCCGGTCAAACAGAAGCGGAAAGATTTCTGCAACGCTACCAGAGTGAATTTGAAACGGGAACTCCGCTACTTGCCGGCATGCTTCTGGACGGCGAGCTCTATTCCCCCTCCTTTGACGAAGCGACGGGCGATGCCCTCCTTTCCGCAATTGAAGAAAAAATCGCCCTCTCGCCCGGCGGGAAGGGGCATCAACACATGCAATTCGAAGCGTCCGCGAACGGAAGCGCCTATCTCATCCACGTTGACGAATTGACTTCCGAATCAGCGTTGCGTCCGGCTTATCAGGTTGCGGCATTTCCTCTCGCTCAACTGGAAGCGGATCTTGCGGAACTTCGGATTCGCGGGTCCGGGATCGGTGGCGGGGTGCTCGTTCTCGGGCTGGCGATCTGCTGGATTCTGGCCCGCAACCTGTCCACCCCGCTGCAGGATCTCGCCCGGGGAACGGAGGAGATTCGTGCGGGGAATCTGGATCACCGGGTGCACATCTCTTCGGGAGACGAAGTCGGGCAACTGGCTCTTTCTTTCAATGAAATGGCGGAGGAGCTGAAGCAGAAGGCCCTGTATCGGGAACTCCTCGGAAAGGTCAGTGACGAAAGCGTGGCCCAGGCCCTCGTCAGTGGGACGCTCGATCTGGAGCTGGGCGGTGAGATCAAAGAGGTTTCCGTGCTGTTCTGTGACATTCGTGGCTTTACCTCGATGACAGAAAATATGCCGCCGACCGAGGTGATTGAAATGCTCAACGAGCACATGACGGCAATGACCGAAGTCGTCCGGAGCTGCTACGGGGTCGTCGATAAGTTTGTCGGTGATGAAATCATGGCCGTTTTCGGTGCCCTAAAATCATATGGAGATGATGCCGGACTCGCTGCCAGGTGCGCCCTCGAAATGGTGCGTAAGCGGGCGGAACTCAACGAAGCGAACGGAACCGAAATTCACATTGGAATCGGTGTGGCAACAGGCGAAGCCGTCGCCGGCTGCATGGGATCAAATGACCGGCTGAACTACACCGTGCTCGGCGCGAGAGTGAATCTGGCAGCCCGCCTCTGCAGCGCCGCCGGCGCAATGGAAGTCGTCATTGATGACAAAACTTTCGCTTCGGTGCAGGACGAAGCAACCGCAACTCCAATGGAAAACCTCGCTCTGAAAGGATTTGCGAACGCGGTCGCCGCCTACCGGCTCGATGCAGTCGGGGAACGCGAAGATCCTTCATCACTCAACCCTGTTGCCTCTTCGACCTGACAGGGTCAGCTCCGCGACGCAACCCTGTCGGGTTACACCTTTCGCAGCTTGCTGATGCGACCGGTCGCTACCCATTCGGCCACGAAAATATCGCCGTTGGGCGCAAAGCAGGCGTCGTGCGGATGAATGAATTTTCCGTCAACCCAGGCGTCAGGGTTTCTTCTCATTGCCTTTTTGTCAGCCGTGACGGCGTTTCTCCACTCCGGATCGTCCCCGAGGTGGATCAGATTGTTCTCCCCGTCCAACAACGTTACCCGCGCAACGAGGTCGGGAACGAGAAGCAGATCGCCAAGCCGGTCGAGGTTGGCAGGAAGGAGAAATCCATCCAACGTTTCCCGATGGTTTCCTTCCAGGTCAAACCACTGCAGTCGTTTGTTTGCGCGGTCCGCGACCACAACGAGCGGATCGTCTTCCCTGCGGTCATCGATCCACAGCCCGTGAGGTGTATTGAACTGACCGTCCTCCTTGCCGGATGAGCCGATCATTTTCTGCCATTCCCCGTCCGCGTTGTAGTGATGAACGGTGTGTGCACCGTAGCCGTCGGCGAGAAGAAATCCTCCGTCGTCGAGAAAAGCAAAATTGGTCGGCATGAACCGGTCCCGTCCCCAGACTTTTTCGGGATTGGTGTCCTCCCCCGCGGCATAGATTCCGGACTCCATCGGGGCGAACTTCTGCCAGACGATTTCCCCGTCGAGGGTGAGCTTCGCAAAGGTTTTCAGCATTTGGTAGCCCGTCACGTAAAGGAATTCGCCATTCGCCTCCTTTCGAACCTCGAGGCCATGTCCCCCGCCCTGAAACTGTTTCCCGAACGCCTTGATGAAAGTCCCGTCTTCGTCGAATACGAAAATCGCCGGGTGATCCTGCTGCGCATAATCACCTTCGTGAATGACGTAGAGGCGGTTTTCACTGTCGACAGCAACATTGTGGGTGATCTGAAATGTGTATTTATCAGGAAGGGTCACCCAGTCGGTGAGAACCTCGTATTGATGTTCGCCGGAACCAATAATCTCCCCCTTCCTACGCTCGCCTTTCGCGGAGGTAATGAGGTTCAGACTTCCGAGAGCAGCGATAGAAGTGGTTCCCAGAAACTTGCGTCGGGATGGTGAAGGGATTTTATCCATCCTCAAACCCTACCGGAGAAAACACCGGACTGTAAATCCCCTTCGCCGTCTACCCCTCGCGCAAAACCGCCAGAACCCGCTCCACCACTTCGTCAGCGGTGAGATCGGAACTGTCCACAACAATGGCGCCTTCGGGAATTACGAGAGGCGAATTTTTCCGGCTGGAATCGATTTTATCACGCTTTGCGATGGAATCGACAATCCCCTGAGCACGGCGGCGCTGTTCCCGGACTTCGGGAGAGGCATCGATATAGAATTTCCAAGGTGTATCAGGAAACACCACAGAACCAATATCCCGGCCCTCCATAACAACTCCGGACTCATCGGCATAGCGGCGCTGCTCGTCGACAAGACGGGTTCGCACCTCCGGAATCCTGGCGATAAGAGAGACGTTTTGATTGACACGCTCTTCGCTCATTTGGTCGCCAGTGATCCGCCTGCCGTCGATGGCAATTGTTCCGGCTGCGTTTTCCTCGCCGCATTCGAACTGAGTCTCATCAAGCAATTTCACCACGGCCGCTGCCTCGGACGGATCCACATCTTTTTCCAGCACCCACCAAGTGAAAGCCCGGTACATGGCACCGGAACTGACGAAGGTGATCCCCAATTCTGCAGCAATCCGTTTCGCAACCGTGCTCTTGCCGGAAGCAGCGGGTCCGTCAATAGCAATGATCGGGGAAGAAAGTTTCATGGACGCGCATATCCTGAACTGGACCCGCACCGGTCGCAACGCATTTTCCGGAGCTTTACGCGTGAAAAATCCCTTGCCCGAAACGCCTGTGGTCCGTATCCGTGAGGAAATGATTCTGGCAGACTCCGAAATCCTTCAGGCCATGGAAAAAGGCGAAATTGTGATCGAGCCCTACGATCGCAGTTGCCTCGGCACAAACAGCTACGATGTGCACCTGAGCAAGCATCTCGCGACGTATCGCAATCGCGTTCTCGATGCGAGGGAACACAATGAAATCGATCATTTCGAGATTCCGGAAGAGGGATTCGTCCTCGAGCCGCAAATCAACTATCTCGGTTCCACGATCGAATATACGGAAAGTCACAGAGCGGTGCCTTTTCTGGAAGGAAAGTCCAGTGTCGGCCGCCTCGGAATCGATATTCACGCGACTGCCGGCAAGGGCGATGTGGGCTTCTGCAACTACTGGACGCTGGAAATTTCGGTAAAGCAGCCGGTTCGCGTTTACGAGGGCATGCCTGTCGGGCAGTTGATTTATTTTCTCGTCGAGGGGGAAATTCTCACTCCCTACAACACGAAGGATTCCGCCAAATACAACGATAAGACCCCGCTTCCGGTCGAGTCGATGATGTGGCGGAACAAGTTTTGAGAGGCACTAAACAACTGGAAACGCAGTGAGGCGACACAGAGTTTTTGCTTCATCCTTGTCCATTCCGCGCGGTGTTGGCCCTGCTATTTTCACACCACACCAACCGGCTTGAGTCTGTTTGATACCTGCTCTACCTTCGCAACTTATGCCAGATACAGCCCGGATCACACGCATCATCTTATCGCGCTTCCGCCAATTCGGATTCTGCGACATTCCGCTGAAGCATCCGGGAACGGGGGAGCCGCTTTCCCGGGTGTGTTTTCTAGGCCCCAACGGGATCGGAAAATCTACAGTTCTCGATCAACTTTTTCGGGTGCTGTCTCCCGAAGATGCCAACTCACCGTCCTCGGAGGATGCACTGGTGCTCGTAGGTCTCGATATCGCCGGAGATACGGTCTTTCGCGCTTCGAACGGGGCAAACCACGAGCGTCCCATATGGTTTCAAGGGAATCTTGAAGACTCCTCCCGGTGGTCCTCTCTGGAAAACAACCCTCCCGGCTTTCAGGAGTTTGTCGAACGATTCTCCGACTATGCTCTTGCCTCCAGTCCCGAACTGATCACCGACGGGCTCGCCTGGTTCAGCCCGGAGAAAAACAGCATTAACGGCGACAGTGTTTCCGGTTTTCGTGAATTCCTGGAAGCACGCGAGCTGGATCGCGCTGCCAACTATCACGAATTCCTCAAGCATCCTGATAACCGTGACCGAACTGTTGCTGAAATTGATGCTGAATTCGGCACCGCACACCCGGATGTCCTGGAGTCACTTCAGGAACTCTGGGATCCAGTCCTCACTCCGGCTTTTCTCGAATTTAATCCCGCTGACAACGGCTCCCTCACATCGACACAGACCGGGGATGAAATTTCCTTTTCCGCCCTCAGTACGGGCCTGAGAAACCATCTGCTTCGCATGGCCCGTCTTCACGCACACTACTTTCAGAAGCCAAACTGCGGCGGGTTCCTTTTTCTCGATGACCCCGACACCGGACTCAATCCAGATCTGGCACGCAGCCAGATGCAGTTTTTCCTCGACCTATTCGCGGAGCGTACGGGCCAGATTTTCACGACTACACACAGTCCCCGGGTTGCTTCACTATTCGCCGCAGAGGAGCGAATTTCTCTTCGATTCGATTCAGAGCGCGGCGTAGCCGTCGGCGAAAAAATTTCACCACGTCCTGCTGAACCGGAGAAGCCGTCCGAAGAAGAGGAAATCTCCGATACCGGTCCAATCACGAGGCCGATCCCGACTCCCAACCAGGAGCGTCTTTCGCAAATCAAGCGAGAAATGGAGGAAACCGAAGATCAGGACGAGCTCGCGGATCTCCTCGACGAAATGATGGCACTCCGCAGAAAGCGATGAACATTCTTGTAGCCAGCGACAAATTTAAGGGATCACTCACTGCCACGGAAGCATGCCGGGCAATTCGAACCGGGCTTGAGGAGGGCTGTGCAAACTGGGACACTCCGCCGCAAATCCATACTTTACCTGTAGCAGATGGCGGCGATGGCATCGCCGGAACTCTGACCGTCGCACAATCCGGCACCTGGCGTAGCTGCTCCGTTCACGACGCTTTGGGTTCACCCGTTGAAGCCGGTTACGGAATCGTAGACAACGGAAACACTGCGGTTATTGAAATGGCGGAGGCCTCCGGTCTGGCGCTGCTCGGAGACCGGAAAAAAGCTCCCTGGTCCGCATCGACCTTCGGAACAGGAGAGCTTGTTCTGGACGCCGTCAGACGGGGAGTGCGACAGATTATCCTTGGCATTGGAGGCAGTGCCACCAACGATGGGGGCGCGGGAATGGCCCTGGCCCTCGGCTGGAAATTTCTCGATGCAAGTGGAGAGAAAGTTTCTGATATCCCGGACGGACTTCCACGCGTCGCGACCATCCTCCCACCGGAAAAACCCGTCACGTCCGAAGTTTTGGTCGCGTGCGATGTCGAAAACCCTTTGCTTGGCCCCGAAGGATGCACCCGAATTTACGGCCCACAGAAAGGGATCAAATCTGATGAGTTTGAAATCCATGAGGCGCGACTCCAGCATCTCGTCAAACTCCTCGGCAATGATGCAGCCCGCTCCGCATCTCAACCCGGATCAGGAGCTGCCGGCGGCCTTGGATTCGGTGCCGCAATTTTTCTGAATGCGACACTTCGCCCCGGCTTTGACCTTGTCGCCGGCCAACTGGATTTGGAGTCGCATATTTCCCGGGCCGACCTCGTGATTACCGGAGAAGGCAGGCTCGATGCACAGACCGAAAGCGGAAAAGCTCCTGCAGGAGTCGCCCGCCTCAGCCGCGAACACAGCAAGGAAGTCTACGCCTTCTGCGGTTCCAAAGAAGAGGGCGCCGGCAGGGGATTTGCTGGGGTCTTCGAGATCAGAAACCCTGACAAAACACTCGCGGAGAACATGGCTTCGGCCGCCGCCCTGCTTCAGGCCAGCGCAAAAGAGTTTGCCACCGGACTCGTCGAACCTGTCCTTTGATTCTGCCGCCCTCTCCAGCCTGCTTTCTTTATGTCCGCGACCACTCAGTTCGACCTCCGCCTGGGCGACTGTGTCGTCGGCATGAAAAGCCTTCCCGACGAATCTGTTGATCTCGTCGTAACCTCCCCGCCCTACAACCTCGGGATATCCTATCAGAGCTACAACGACAAGCTCAGCTCAGAGGACTATCTGGCATGGTCGTTGCAATGGGCGGGAGAAGTCCAGCGTGTGCTCAAGCAGGATGGATCGTTTTTTCTGAACGTCGGAGCCGCCCCCGCCCATCCGTGGATGCCCTACGAACTGGCTCTGACCTTGCGCGACCTCTTCATTCTGCAAAATACGATTCACTGGATCAAATCCATCACCGTCGAACCAAAAGAAAGCGAGGCCGTCTCGGTCGGACACTTCAAGCCAATCAATTCAAAGCGCTTCATCAACGACTGCCACGAATTCGTTTTTCACTTTACCAAATCCGGAAAGGTTCCCGTGGACCGGATAGCGGTCGGCGTTCCCTACGCCGATAAAAGCAATATCTCGCGTTGGGGGCATACCGGTGGGCGAGACAAAAGATGCCGGGGAAACACCTGGTATGTTCCCTACAAAACGATTGCCTCGAGGGACAGGGACCGCCCCCACCCCGCGACCTTTCCGGTTGAACTGGCCGCCAGGTGCATACTTCTTCACGGGGGAGATCCTGACGAAATTACAATGATGGATCCTTTTCTCGGAATCGGCCACGCCGCAACCGCTGCCGGCGAAGCAGGCCTGGCAAAATTCATTGGCTTCGAGATCGACAAATCCTATTATACGGAGGCCCGTCAGCGCGTCAGCGCTCCGTAGCCATGTCCACTCTTCCCATTATTCTACTCTCAGTCGGTATACCGCTCATTCTCATTCTCGCAATCCTCCCGACCGCATTGCTTGTGGGTAAAACCAATTCGCTTCTCGAGGAGATCCCGGCCGGAACGAGAGAAAGATTCGGACTTTCGGAAAGACAGTCCAAATTACCGGTATCTGACTGGGGTTTGTTCATCGGGTCGATGCTTCTTGTTTTTGTTCCTGCGAGTTACTCGGAATTTCTCTGGCCCGCTTTGCTGGCAATCGCAGTGGGATACGGAAGCGTGAAAACCCTGCGTCTCTATCGGCTCTCGAAAGGCGGCAAAGAGCTTCCTGCGTCCGTAGTGAAGTTTGCCCAAACGGCATTTGTCGCCTCGCTCGCAGCGTCCCTACTCGGCGTTGCTCCGCTGATTTTTTTCCCCCCTGTCTTCCCTGACCTGAATCAAATCCTGTTGCCTTTTCCCAGATCTATCGGGACGAGGGAAAGACCGGGAATATGAATTCCAGGGGGACCTCGATCGAACGCATTGAATTCATCGAAAGTTCGAATCCTGCCTTCGTGACTCTATCACGGCCAGATCACGGTGCGCCCTCGCCGGAAAACCGGGGCTCCAGTTTTTCCAGTACCGAGTCAATCCCCGGGTATTGTGCTCCGTTTCGTTTTTCGCAGAATGCTTCGGCAAGGTGCAAAACGGTCCCTGCGGCTTCCTGAAGTTCCTGCTCGCGACCGGTTTCGAGACGGATCGATTGAACAAGAGCGAGGGCTTCGTCGTATTCAGGAATGGAAACGTAGTGAAGAACATCTTCCATATCGCGCTGGATTCGCTTGATTCCTCGAGCCAACTGAACGG
>JAKSBG010000448.1 GCA_022361255.1 Verrucomicrobiales bacterium | reverse complement strand
TCCTCCCGTATCAGGCACTCACCCGCCGGAAATTTGATCGTCCTTGCTAAGGGAGTAGAACGGATTGCCCTAGTGATGTCAAGGGTTGGGGGCTCTTGCGGACGCTTTCCCGCGCTCGAACCCTTTCTCCATGATTCGCATAAGAACGCAAATCGTTCCCGGCCCGATCATTTGATTCCGGTTTTCTGACTTTTCACCCATTCAAAAGCGGAATCCTTTTCCTCTGTGCCGTATGCCCGGGGAAATGCGACAGGCTCAGGACATGCTGACTCATTTGTCACGGGGTTGGCGGGAGCCGCCATTCTTCGTCAAGAAATGCCGATAAACTCATAGAATCTACCTTTGACCTTTCACCGCAGCATCTTGTCAGCGCTTTGATGGTATCGTAACGGAGATCGTTCGCATCGTTCGATTAGGCAACGCTGGGCCATCGCCTCCCTCGACAACTGAAAATGTGTAAGTGCCGCCCCGGTGAGCCTCCAGTTGATCGTAAAACTCACGTATCGATACATCCATCACGATGTCGCCTTCACGGACGCCTGATCTGGCGAAGGCTCCCTCATTCGCGATAGATTCAATCGTAAATACCTCCTGCGCGTTGTCGTCGATCGTCACATATGGCGATCCGTGATCAAACCCGAGATCTGACTTTAGCTGCTGAGCATTAGCTTCGTAGTTCTCGATACCTCTCCGCAAGTTGCACGAAATCAAGCCGAGCACCCAGGTTGCGAATACGGCGATGGCGAGGATCGATCTCATTTTCTGGTCGAACGTTCGAGGAATCGTAGCCTGATCTGGCGGCGCGACTCCGGGTAGAGGCTAAAGATTCGAATTACGAAAGTCAATCAACTCGGCGCGTTATCGGGCCTGGTATCCTCGTCTTGTTCGGCAGCCCGTTTATGAAGGAAAGGCCAGAAGTCAGAACGTGCACGCCAGAGTTGATAGAGCGCGAATCCGAAAGTCGCTATACCGAAAAGCTGATGCTGTGTCATGCCGGAGATCAACAAAACTGCAGTCGGCAGGAAGGCAAAATCCATCCTGTTTTTGATCGCAAATCCGCAGACCGTGGTTCCGAATCCGATCAGCATCAGCCAAAATCCTTCAGAAAATGCGGAGAGTGCGAACTGAAACAAGCCTGCTAAACCTGACAAGACTCCAATAGCGATAAGCCAAGCTGCGCTCACGTCAGTTGCAGATTCAGATGTTGTTGATTCGGACATTCTCCAACACAACGTCCGAGGAATGGCAGCCCGATCCGGCGGCGCGGCCACGCATGGAGAATAAGGATTCGGGCTACCGAAGTCAATCAACTCGAAACGGGATCGGGCTTGCCATCTCCGACTTGTTAGCCGGTTAGGGTTCGTCGAATCTGGCGAAATCTTTCCCTTCGCGTTCCTTACCTTGGGCAAGCCCTGTCTGAAAAACAATGCGCTCAGAGTCAACCCATCGGATCCAGCACGAAATCGTGGTTTCACCTTCGACGTTTTTCTTGTCGAGGAATTTTGTCAGAATCGCAAAATCCTCGTTCTCTAATCGTATGTTCCAAACTGTTTTGCCTCCGCTGGCGCGAGCGAACCAAAAGTCACCGATGTAGTCAGCAAATTTATATTTTTCATCGGTAAGCGGCGGTTCTTCCTTCAAGTAAATTACAGGATACTTTTGCAATCCATTCTTGAGCGTTTCCCATGCTTTGGGCGTCAAAAACTGCCCTTGATCAAACCAGAGCGTGGCAAAAAGTTTGCTCTGATCTAGTTCTCCGTGTTCGGCGCTAATTGCCGCTGTTACGAAATTTAGTTCTGCGAGATCGTCTAGGAACTCACTGACCATTTCCTCAGAACTCCAAGCGAAAATCGGAAAGACCAAAATAAGGATCGCCAAGGCTGAAGTTTTCATTTCTTTCGGCTAACGTTCGAAGATTGCCAGCCTGATAAGGGAGCGCGATCTCGATAACAGGGTAGGAATTCCAATCAGTAAAGTCAATCAACTCGGGACGTTATCAGGCTTGGGATCCTCGCCTTGTTCGCTCTTGCCCGAATGCTTAAGCACTCCTGATTCATTGCAGCTGTGGTCCAACGCTTCTGAAGACTCAACCCACCGTTCGATTAATTTGGGCCCTCGGAGAATCCAACGTCCTCCGAAGAATAGTATGAGAAATGAAACAACACCGTTCACCGCG
>JAKSBG010000535.1 GCA_022361255.1 Verrucomicrobiales bacterium | reverse complement strand
TTTCCGCGTGGCGCCCCGCGAGTCGCGGTCCCGCCTGGAAAACGCTTACCACATCAGATCCCGGCGCGGACGACGGTTATGTCTGGGGCGGAAAACCGAAGGACCATGTTTCGGATACGCTGCTGTTGCTGAAAAACAGCAGCGATCTTTCCGGCCCCCACCGTAAGGCCTTCCTCCGTTTTTCGCTAAGCGAGCTCGGGGGAAAGCAGATTGAGAATGCGGAACTGAGCCTTCGCTTCACCCCGACAGGCTGGGGACTCGCCTCGCTGGTCGAGGATTCCCATTTTCTCGTCTACGGCATTATTGATGATTCGCTCGATGATTGGAATCACTCGACCTTGAACTGGGAAAACGCTCCCGCGAACAACACGACCAACGGCACCGGGCTGGATCCGGAAAAGGCAGTGCGGATCGGCGAATTCACGATTCCGCGGGGAGTCCAGGCGGGCACATTCGGAATCCGCGGCGAGGCGCTGGCCCGTTTTCTGGAAGAGGATAAAAATGACATGGCGACTCTGGTAGTCGTGCGGACCACAATGGAGACGCGCGGCGGTGGACTCGTGCACTCTTTTGCCAGCGCCCGGCATCCATCCCTGCCCGCGCCGGCGATCCACGTAAAAACGCGGCAATAGCGCTGGCTCTCCCCTACCTTCCCAACGCGTGGATCCGGGAGAATTTTCATTATATGATTTACTCTGCTGTCAGCCCGGCAGATAAATGATTGCTCTTTTCAGCATTGCTTGATTGTTGGGAAAGGCGTAGGATCAATCCCTTAATCATATGGTCGACGACGAGAAACCGAAACCGGTCTTCTACGGAAGTGCTGGAATGGCAGCTGCAGGAATGATGCCCGGGAGGACTTCCCCGCCTGCAAGCGAGGAGGAAGTAGACGAAGCAGCTGAGCCGGAAGAAGAGCAATCCGTTTCGGAAGAAACTTTTCCCGAAGAAACGGAGCCTCTAACGGACGAGGGGGAATCCGCAACCGAAGAGGTAGAATCCGAAACGGAGGAGGAACAGGTCGAAGAAGCCCCGATTCCCGCATTCTCCGGAAAGTATGCGCTCGTAATCGGACATACCGGAGCCGGTGATTTCGGAAACGGTCTCGATAAGTTATTTCTAAGACTCGATGGCGTCCGCCTCGCCGCACTCGCGGATTGCAATGCCGAAACCTACGAAGAGTCAGCAACCCATGCTGCGGCACCCCGCGGGTTCTCAAGCTATTCCGCGATGCTGGAGCGGGAAGAGGATGCCGAACTTTGCTGTATCGCCCCGTCGTGGACCAATGAGCGATACGATATGCTGAAAGCTGCGCTCGAGGCCGGTAAACATATCCTTTGCGGATGCCCGTTTACCGCAACGTTGAAAGAAGCGGACGAATTGCTCGCTCTCGCAGAGAAAAAGGAACGCCGCGTTGCAGTGACAGGGCTTCTTCGTGCAGATCCGCTGATCGAACGCTTTCATTCCGGTCGCGAGGCCCTCATCGGCGACCTCCTCGAGATGCACGTTTACGGCGCAATGGGAATTCACTCGGGCGGAGAGGATCTCATCGCGAATGCCCTCCCCCTTCTGGACCTCGTTCGCTTTTTCGGGGGAGAACCGGAGTTTGCATCCTCTGTTGTTTCCAGAGAGGGCATGCCGGTGATCGCTGATGACTCCCATGAGGCTGAATCGCGGAATATCGGACCCCTCTTGGGAGATGCGATTCATGCCCAGTTCCTGCTCGAATCGGGCGTCAGGGTGACGTTCACATCTGATTCGCGAATGCAAAACGTCGTGGGCCGCGCGGGAATACGCTTCGTGGGAACTGACGCCACAATGCGCTTGTATACGGATCCGACTCCTTCCTTTTCTCTTCAGGTCGAATCGCAGCCGAACGAAAGTGAGCGGAGCGATCCCTGGACCCGCTGGCCTGCCGGCAAAAACGGTGAAGAAAACCGGGGTGAGAATCCCCACCAATTCGTCATCAAGGACTGGCTCTCTGCTATCGACGGGAAAACGGAACCTGTGTGCTCGGCTGAAAACGCCAGCAAGGCTCTGGAGATGGCGCATGCCATCTGGCAATCCGCCCTCACTCTGAAGCGAGCGTATTTTCCCCTTTCCAACCGACTTCACCCGCTGGCGGAGGAAAGTCGGTGAATTTTTCCGTCACCCGGCATTTACCATTTGAGCGCTCAGAGATTTTCCGTTTTGTGATTCCGCATTCCATTCTCCCCTTTTTACCGCTATGGCTGAACTCTTCACGATAGAAAACTTCTTCACCCTCATCATGCTTGTGATGCTGCAAGCAGTGCTGGGCTTTGACAATTTGCTCTACATCTCGCTCGAATCCCAGCGAGCCCCTGCGGACCGTCAGTCTTTCGTTCGCAAACTGGGAATCGGTCTCGCCGTCGCACTGCGGATTGTCCTGCTCTTCGTCTTGATGACCGTCATCGAGAAAGTGAAAATGACACTATTCTCGATCGATACTCCATTTGTATCCGGGGAGTTCAACGTCCACAGCCTCATCGTGTTACTCGGCGGTGGCTTCATAATTTACACCGCCGTTAAAGAAGTGTTTCACATGATTGCGATCAGCCCGGGCGAACACGGCCATATCAAAAAAGGCAGCGTGAAGTCGGTTGGCAGCGTCGTCACGGCAATCGTCGTGATGAACGTGGTTTTCTCCTTTGATTCCATTCTTAGCGCCATGGCTCTGACGAAAGTCTTTCTGGTCATGGCGAC
>JAKSBG010000445.1 GCA_022361255.1 Verrucomicrobiales bacterium | reverse complement strand
ATTGTTTTGATTAATAATTGAATGTGAGCGGGTTACAGAATTCATGAGAGCGTGGCATGGAGCTTGCATAACTGTGGAGCGAAATCGGCGATATATGCCGCAACTACTACCCACACCATGAAAATGATACGATACAACGATCCATCCAACATCTACAGCGACTGGGATTCGTTCTTTGCCGATCCCTTTCGAGCATTTGCTCCGCTGTTCCGTTCGTCCGTTTCCTCCGCTCACGGCCGGCCTTATCCTGCCGTTGAGTGGTATGAAGACGGAGAAAACTATCACGCCCGCGTCGAATTACCGGGGGTAAAGCGTGAAGACCTGTCGGTTGATGCCGAAGACGGTCTCGTTCGCTTTTCCTACGAATACAGAGGCAGGCATTCGGGGGAGGACGCTTCCTCCACCCGGACAGAGAAATCCGAGCAGGTGCTCCGGGTTCCCGAAGGCATCGATCTCAGCGGGATCTCTGCGAAACTGAGCGACGGAATCCTCGAGCTGACTCTACCGAAGTCAGCAGAGAAAAAACCCGTCCGCATCGAAATCAATTAGCAAACTTCAATCAAGAAAGGATAGAATCATGAGTGAAAAGAATGAAATCGCTCCTTCCGAAAACAGCCGCGCTCTCTCCGTGCGCCCCGGGCCGGTTTACAAGCCGCGCTATTCATCGCACTACAGCGATGATCACTGGGAAGTGAGCGTCGAATTGCCGGGTGTTTCGAAGAAAAATCTGGAAGTGACCGTCGAGAACGAAATTATGGAGATCACGGCAAAGCGCCTGCTGGAAACTCCTGAAGAGTGGAAGCCTCTGGCGGAATATCCGTCCGGGAAGAGCTACCGGCTTCGCCTCGATGTCGGACCGGAGGTCGATCCGGCAGGAGTGACTGCTGAGCTTGCGGATGGAGTTCTCGAGCTCCGTCTTCCCCTTCGCGAGGAAATTAAGCCGCGAACGATCGAAGTGAAGTAAACCACAACACCAATCACCTCAACACAGCGAAACCGTCCCGGGAAACCGGGGCGGTTTTTTGCGGTTCGACGTGGGCTTCATGGGGTTGAAAAACAAAGACGAATTTGTTACCCTCTTGAGATGGCCGGACATTTTGTTAATTCGGACTCTCTGCCCGGTTCCGGAAGAGGACGTCTCGTCTCAAGTTGGGGAATCTCCTACCTGTGGTTTTTTCTGGTGGTGGCGGGATCCGCTCAGGAGTCACCGGTACCTTCCGAATCCTCGACAGCCGGGGAAGCCCGTGCCCGCTCCGGTGTTGTCGAAATGAAGGCAGCGATGTGGGGCGAGGACTATCAGATCAGTGTTCATGGAGGGGAGGGATTGAGCCGAACGATGTTCAAGTCTTTTGCGAATGAATTGCGGAAGGATTTTAGATGGGCGATATACAAATACCGACCGAATGAAAAGTCGACGAGTCGGAACTTCTGGGCCATTCCCATTCGAGTCGATCTTGTTGGATCGATAGATGATGTGTATCGGGGGAGGGATACGCTGACCCGGCTGCAGGTTCTGCCTGACGACCGGTTTCACCTGAACATCAGTGTGCGTCTTCATGACCGTTTTGAAGAGGGATCATTTCAGCTTGAGATGATCCGTGCTCTCGTGATCGAGCAGATGTTGATGCCCGTAGCAACCAGTCCTTCCGCCCTGGCCGTTGATGAAGTAGAGCCACCTGCATGGATTGTTCACGGGTTTGACCAGTTGTTGGAGCATCGTGACCTGGGGAGTCCAAGCGGATTTTACGAGGGAGCTCTTCGTAGTGGTCAGATTTTGAGCCCCGACGAAATCTTTTCGCTGGAGGATCCGGATAGTCTCGACCCACTCAGCCGCGCTGTATTTCGCGCATCTGCTGCGGCCATGGTGGAAACGCTCCTTGATCAACCACAGGGAGATATTGGTCTCCGTGAGGTGCTCGGTGATCTCGGCACCAGGCAGGGTGCAACAGTTGGTCCGCTAATGAGGCAGCACTTCCCCGCTTTTCGCGAAATGGAGCAGGGAATGGAAAAGTGGTGGACTCTTCAAGTCGCGGCGCTCGGTCAGCAGCAGGGGTTTGAATTCATGGATCGCGACGAAACGGAACGCTGGCTCACAGAAGCGCTGACCGTCCGCTTTGATCCGCAATTGAGGCCTCCCTTGCCCGAAAAGCCGAAAAAAGGGCTGTTTCAGAGACTGAAATTGAAGGCGCAGGAGAAGAAAGAAACGGAAGCCCCTTTCACCGGAACGATCGATCAGTGGAAGGAGTTCATCGGCAGGAAAGATGCAGAAACCGAGCTGGCCCGCTGCTTTTCCCGGATTCAACAGCTCAAGCAGACCGGGTTTCCTTTGTATCGCCCGGTGTTTGACGGCTACGAAGGAGTGATTGAAAGGCTGATTCAGAAGCGAACAAAAGATATCGATGCGAGAATCCTCGCGCTCGCGGACATGCGCGCCGCCATTTTTGATACGCTGGTAAGATCCGAAGACTACATGAACTACTACGAGGCGACTCGTGCGCCGCAGCGAAGCCAGGCCTTTGATGACTACCTGAAGCTACGCGAGGAGCTGGAGAGGAAACCACCCCCAAAACGCAAAGATCGGATTTCTCAATACCTGGATGCGTTGGAAAAAGAATTCCGGTAGAGCGGTCCGGGTGGAAGCGACAGGCCTTCGCAAATTTGTCGAGATGACAATGGTTGTCGAAAATGTCCTCTTTTTCGATCCTGAGATAGAAAAGGGGGCATGGGTGCTTCAGGAGGGCGCCGTGCTATGTTCGGGAAAAAATTGAGCAGGCCAAAGCCGTCTCGACAATGGAAGCAGGGCAAAACTCCCGCTATCCACGTCCCCCTGATTTACCGGCACTCTCTTCGAACTGCTTTCGCCAGTGCTCGAGACGTTCCGAAACCCGTTTCTCGAGTCCATTGTCAGACGGTTCATAGTACACACGGCCCTCAGGCAGATACGCCTGGGGAACGTAACCTTCATCGTAGTCGTGTCCGTAGAGATAGGCCGTTTCCCCTTCCTGGATGGCGCCTCCCTCTGTGCCGAGTTTTTTTCTGGTTCGAGTTCTGAGATGAGGCGGAACCGCGAGTGTTCTGCCGTTTTTGACATCATCCAATGCAGCGTTGATACCCGCGTAGGAACGGTTGCTCTTTGGGGCTGTGGCGATATAGACCGCAGCGTGGGCGAGGGGAATACGGGCTTCCGGCATCCCGATGAACTCGACGGCCTGCTGGGCGGCGACTGCTACGCGCAGTGCGTTGGAATCGGCCATTCCCACATCTTCGCTCGCAGCAATTACGATCCGGCGGGCGATGAAGCGGATGTCTTCTCCCGCATACAGCATTTTGGCGAGCCAATAGAGTGTCGCATCCGGGTCGCATCCCCGCATTGATTTGATAAATGCGCTGATGGTATCGTAGTGCGCATCCCCGTCGGCGTCATATACGACCGTTTTTCGCTGGATCGAGTCTTCGGCCACTGCGAGGTCGATGCGTATCTCGCCGGTCTCTTCATCCGGTTCGGTGGTAAGAACGGCGAGCTCAAAAGATGTCAGGAGTTTTCTCGCATCCCCGTCGCACATTCTAACGAGGTGATCTCCCGCTTCAGGATCAAGCGTGAGCTCCTTCTTGCCAAACCCACGCTCCGGGTCCTCAACTGCCGATTGAAGCAGCCTCGAAAGGTCATCCTCGCTCAGTGGTTCCAACTGAAACACCTGGGAACGGGAGACGAGCGGACTGTTGACGTAGAAATAGGGATTGTGAGTCGTTGCCCCGATAAACCGAACCGTGCCGCGCTCGATGTGCGGAAGCAGGACATCCTGTTGGGATTTGTTGAAGCGGTGAATTTCGTCTACAAAGAGAGTCGTTATTTCGCCCCTGGTCCGCTGGAACTGGCGCGCCGCCTCAACGGCCTTTCGAATTTCGGCAACATTGCTCTCCACGCCGGACAGATTGATGAAGCGCGAATCAGTGCGTTGCGCGATCAGCTCAGCGAGACTGGTTTTTCCGACACCGGGAGGTCCGTAGAAGATCAGAGAAGTAAAGCGGTCTGCTTCGATGGCGCGGCGGAGAAGCTTTCCTTCCCCCAGAATGTGCGTTTGCCCCACATATTCGTCGATCGTTCGCGGCCGCATCCGGGCCGCCAGCGGCATCGTCGGGTCGGGGACCCACGCTCCAGCCCGGTTGTTTTGTGCCTGATCCTGAGGATCCTCTGAAAATAGCTCGTCCATCTGTGCTGTCGCATTCCAGTGAGAGGGGGAAACGGAATAGACAATCGAACCAAGCACAGGTTGAGAATGATAGGAAGTGATCTGTAGCGAGAAATGGTCGGGAAAGTTTTTAACAAAACTTAAACTTATAGAAAAAATATTTACAATAATTACAATAATTTGTTTGAATAACCGTATCTTTAGGATAAAATTATAAAAGTTAACGGAACTTAATCACCTATATCCATTCCTGACTTACCTCTACAAACCGCCCCTCAGTCATGAAATCACTTATTCCCGATCTCGAACAATTCCAGTTGGAGGAGCTTGGCCAGACTCCTGCTGTAGACAATCCGAATGCCGAAGTCAGCTTCAAGGTTGATATCGAGCCGTGCCGGGTGACACGCCGAATTGTTGTAGGTATCCTCGATGAAAGTCGCAAGAGGGGAATCTCAATCGCGATCTATCCCGCGACTGGCGAAGTGTGTGATGTCACAAACGGCGGAGGAGTAATCGGTTACCTTTCGCAGGCACCTCTGAATCCCGGTGTTCCGGTTGGTTGCGATCTTACTTTGTATCGGTTTGGGAAGAATTTCGTCTGCAGTGTTCGCGTCTTTGGTGAAATCTTTCTGTATCCCGCATTTTCCATGGACGGAAATGCGAGGCTCACTGCTTTTGTCGGGCAGGAAAAATCTGACGGAAACGAATCGCTCTCCTGGTCCCGCCTCCGCCTCGATGTTCTTGAGCAGCCCGTCGCAGCGTAATTGCGCACCCCAAATTTTGTCGTTGGTTTGAGACGGCGCGGCTCGAAAGGGTCGCGCCGTTTTTGGTTTTTCATGAACATCCGAAAAGTGTTCGGTCAAGTTTCTGCTTTGGTCCCGTGGCTATGGGGTTTCCGGTTTTGCAAATGAGTGCAAGGGGAAGCGAAGTGGATTCTACAGGGGCGGATGGCTTTCCTTGGTGTCACGTAAAGCGATCTCTTCCAGAGCTTCGCTACCCGGACTTCAGTAGCGCATTTAGTTCTTCTGCTCCTTGACGCGATTCTGTATCGACCTTTGTGCAGCTATCGACCGTTTAATGCTTTCAGCGGAGTGGTCGATGGTGACGTCGCCTGGAAGCAGTTCGGAGCGGTTTTGAAAAGCAATCTCAAAACCGATTGGTTCCCAGAGGTCATGCATTTCCTGCTCTAATTCCCGGTAGGTTCGGCCTCTCATGAGATATTTTTCCCGCGCCACCGATTCTGGAATACCACTGAGGATACATTCCAGATAGCGTCGGAAATAGGCACCGTTCGGATGGTCACGATGAATGAAGTAATCGGTGAGCAATAGCGCGGCGTTGTACTGCAAATAACCTGCCACTTGATCATCGACACCAATATGATTCCACTCCAGAATGCTGCGATTCATAAATTTTTCGAGATGCACGAGGTTCATGCGCCGTTTTTTCACGATACGGTCGGACAGCAGACGTTTGTTGATGTGATGACGGACTGTCACGTGAGTGGCCGTGAATTGATAGGCTGCCGGAGCATATTGAGTCGCTGACATATACTCGGCGATACCTTCCACAACCCAGGCCGGGGTATTCAGATACGCCAAAGCCGCAGTCGATTGGTGCGTCACTTCGTGAACGATGACGTCATATTTCTGAACTTTCTCGGGTTTATCGAATTCAAATACTACCGACTGACGGTCCGGTTCCAAAAGATACTCGGCATAGATGTGCACGTGTCCCGTTCGTGAATCCCAGAAGCCGGCCAGATTGTTAGTTTCGACTCCTTCGGCAGATTGAACCACGATTGTACGAAGTTCGTCATCCGGACGCCCCCAGTTCACGGGTAGAGGGATAGGTAGCGATTTCAATGCACCATCGACAGACTCGCAGATACGAACGATCGCTTGCAGGGACTCTTCGCTGATTTTCACCTGATTGGTAATTTGAAAGTTGGGACTTCTCCAACGGTTTGTCGAACCTATTCGGACAGCTTGATTTGGCTCAGTGTCGCGCCAACTGCGGGGCCACGGGTGTTTTTTCAAGGGAACGGGATATCCAATTGAGCTTTTCCCTTGGGAGTTAATCAACGACATGATGAAGTTTCGGTCAGGTTCGGCAAAACTTCCGAGCTCGACCACTCCGAGCCCCTGTGTGCTGGAGACTCTGAGCTGCACTTTTTCCTGATCTGCCGCAATCAACGACGCCTTCAATTTACTTCCGTCGGAGAAAGTCCAATCTCGATTACTCGCCTCTTTGATCGTGATTTTCTCAACTGGCTCGAACACTTCCGGGGACTGCTTTGATGCAATTCCAGGAGTAATCTCACTCAAGTTGATCGGGACAGCCTGCGAAACAAATTCGACGATCTGAGTGCCTCTGTATTTTGCTATTGAGTAGCAAATGCCAACAAATACGCCGAAAAGTATCCAAATTCTCATTCTAAATAATATGGAAATTATAAATTTTCTGCAAGTATATGCAACCACCGTTTGGCTTCCATAGCAGAGTCGCCAAAAGAGAATTGGCTAGCCGACAAATCGTAATACCGAAACCAAAAAACCGGACCTCGCGGCCCGGCTTTTTGCGTTTAAAACTGTAGGGGAAGAAAATTACTTCTCTTCGTTCGCTTTCGCGATGATCTCGTCGGAAACGGACTTCGGACAAGGTGCGTAGTGTGAGAACTCCATGGAGAACTGACCACGACCTGACGTCATCGTGCGAAGGTCACCGATGTATCCGAACATTTCACTCAGAGCGGCATCAGCCTTCACGCGAACGCCTGTCGGAGTGGTGTCCTGAGACTTGATCATTCCGCGACGGCGGTTGAGGTCACCAATGACGTCACCGACGTGCTCTTCCGGAGTGAAAACGTCGAGCTTCATGATCGGCTCGAGCAGCTGGGGGCCACACTTGGGAATCGTCTGACGATAAGCGGACTTGGCTGCGATTTCGAAAGCAACTGCGGAGGAGTCAACTGCGTGGCTGGCTCCATCAATGAGAGTCACTTTGAAGTCGAGAAGCGGGAAGCCGGCGAGAACGCCTTTTTCGCGGGAAAGGTTGAAGCCTTTCTCAATAGCAGGCCAGAATTCCTTGGGAACGTTTCCACCAACGACCTGGGATTCGAATTCGAACCCTTCGCCACCCGGCTCGATCGGCTCAATGATGTAGTCGATCTTACCGAACTGACCGGAACCACCGGACTGCTTCTTGTGCGTGTAGGAATCTTCGACGCGCTGCGTGATGGTTTCGCGGTAGGCCACCTGGGGGGCGCCCACTTCCACTTCAACCTTGTGAGTCCGCTTGAGGATGTCCACCTTAATGTCGAGGTGAAGCTCACCCATTCCCTTGAGGATCGTCTCACCGGAGTCGGGATCCGTTTCGACATAGAAGGAAGGATCCTCACGAACCATCTTCCCGATTGCCTCACCGAGTTTCTCGGATGCCGCTTTGTCTTTCGGGGAAACGGCGACTGAAATAACCGGATCCGGGAATACCATAGGCTCCAGGGTTGCGGGGTCTTTCGGGTCACAGAGCGTGTGACCGGTCTGAACATTCTTCAGTCCGACGAGAGCAACGATGTCGCCGGCCTGGGCGCTGTCGAGGTCTTCGCGGGAGTCGGCGTGCATCTCAACGATACGACCAACCCGCTCAGTCTTTCCGGTGAACGTGTTCAGGATCGTGTCGCCCTTCTGCAGTTTGCCGGAGTAAATACGGGTGAAAGTCAGGGCGCCATACTGGTCGTCCATGATTTTGAAAGCGAGAGAGCGGAGCGGTCCGTTCGGATCGACTGTCGCGAATTCGCCGGTCTCGGTTCCGTCGAGGTCAACCTCGGGCTGCGCCGGAACTTCCGTCGGGCTGGGGAGGTAGTCGACAACGGCGTTGAGAACGTTCTGGACGCCTTTGTTTTTGAAAGCGGATCCGCAGAACGTCGGGAAGAAATCGAGAGCGATCGTTCCTTTGCGGATGCACTTCTTGATCGTGTCGATATCGGGCTCGTTTCCTTCGAGGTAAGCCTCCATGACATCGTCGTCCTGCTCGACTGCCATCTCGATCATCTCGTTGCGGTACTGCTCCGCTTTCTCCACCATGTCGGCGGGGATGTCGGTGATCTCGTAGTTTTCCGGCTGGCCGGAATCGTCCCAGATCCAGGCTTTCATGGTGAGAAGATCGACAACTCCTGTGAACTGATCTTCGATCCCGATGGGGAGAACCATTACAAGAGGCTTGGCGCCGAGAACTTCTTTGATTTGATCGACAACGCGATAAAAATCAGCCCCGATACGATCGAGCTTGTTCACGAAGATCACGCGAGAAACCTTCGAGTCGTTTGCGTAGCGCCAGTTGGTCTCGGATTGAGGCTCAACTCCACCAGAACCACAGAAAACGCCGACACCGCCGTCGAGAACTTTGAGAGAACGATACACCTCGATAGTGAAGTCAACGTGACCGGGAGTATCGATGATATTGAAACGGTGATCGTCCCAGAAACAAGTCGTTGCAGCAGACTGAATCGTGATGCCGCGCTCCGCTTCCTGCTCCATGAAATCCGTCGTAGCGGCACCGTCGTGCACCTCACCGAGCTTGTGGATTTTACCGGTGAGCTTGAGAATACGCTCGGTGGTTGTCGTTTTACCGGCGTCAACGTGGGCGAAGATACCGATGTTTCTGTATTTGGAGAGGTCACTCATGTCCCTGATGATTTGATATTTTTGCGAAGCGTATAGTTGTTCAAAGATGCCCGATGGCAACTGGAAATCAGGGTTTTGGGCATTTTATTCTCGACAAAACGGGGCCTTTTATCCTAGCCGGGCGGGATTTTTGCAGATTTCGTCAAAACAACTCCCTTTGCCCCGGCATGGGCCGGCGAAATGCTGCGGTGGAAAGGGCGGATCGCGGCCCGGCCAAGCCGCTTCGGCGTTTGGAAATGGCCAGCAGTTGCCTGATTTGCTCCGCCAGCGGGCCGGTTCCCGTCATTCGGCTGCCGAATTCCGACTGGTTCAGCTCTCCTCCCCGTAATTCCCGGATCCGCCCCAGGACAAGTTCTTTGCGTTCAGGAAAAAAGCGATCCAACCATCCCTGGAAAATATCTTTTACCGAATAGGGGAGGCGCAGCACCGTGCCCGACGCAAAAGTAGCTCCTGCTTCGGCGGCAGCCTGCATCAGTTCGGGGATTTCGTGGTCATTCAGACCCGGAATGATGGGGGCCATCGAAACGCCGACAGGAATCCCTGCGGAACGAAGCTGCCGGATCGCTTCCAGTCTCGCTTGCGGGCGGGAGGCGCGGGGTTCCATCTTGCCTGCCAGACCGGAGTCGAGGGAGGTAATGGAGAAAACCACTGTCGCCGCATCGTAGCGGGCCAGCTCCGCGAGAAAATCGATGTCCCGCGTCACGAGTGCGTTTTTTGTGATGATCCCCACCGGATTCCGGGCATGGGCGAGAATTTCCAGGCAGCGGCGCGTGATTTCCTGTTTCCGTTCGACCGGCTGATAACAATCCGTCACGCCACTGCAGGCCAGGGAAACCGGCTTCCAGGAGGGGCGGGAGAGTTTTTCCTCCAGCAATTCCGGAGCTTTCTCTTTTGCGACAATCTTCGTTTCGAAATCGATCCCTGAATTGTAGCCAAGATATTCATGATACGGCCGGGCGTAGCAGTAGGAACAACCGTGCTCGCAGCCGCGATAGGGATTCAGAGAATGGGTGAAACCAATGTCCGGACTGGCATTATTCGTGATGATGGACTGGCTGTCATCGCGAAGGACTTCTGTTTTCGTTTTCTTCGGGGAAAACTCAGGATCCACTGCGGCAATTTCCTCCCAGGCCCCGTCGTCCGATTCGACTGAGTGCTGCTCGAAGCGACTGGCGGGGGAATCTGTCGTACCGCGCCCGTGGTCGGAAAGGTGAAAAGGCATAACGTGTAATAATGAACAGCGCTTTGCGCATTGCAACTGTTTCCTCCGGGTCTGGGCCACATGCAGGGCAAGCATGATTGAAACGTGTCAGCCTGACCGCAGTGGGCTGAGTTAACCCTGTTCACTCACCCATCTAACCCTCTTTAGTCATCGGCCTGACAGGGTTAGGTCGCTTGAGCGAAGCCTGCTTGAAAACAGAGCATCGAATCGAGATGGTGGGGCGAAGCGTCCCGGCTGAGCCGTCGCACGGTGAGGCATGGATCGACTGTTGTATCTGCAGAATGCGATGGGGCTGTTTTCGGAGTTCGATTCTGCTACCGATGGCTCACCGGGGACGGTTCGCCCCACCGATTGGCTGCGCCAATCTCCTTTTGTAGCCGGCCTCTGCGGGGCCGGATTGTGCGTGGTGGAAAAAGAAGAATGCCCACTCCGGGCTCAAAGAGCCCGGCTACAGGGGCGCTGTGACGTTCACCCCCGCAACAACCGGGCATTGATATTCTGCACCAGATCGCCGGCGCTGTGGCGGCCCTTTTTCAAAACCACGCCGACGCGTTCGTTCAGGAAATCGCGCTCCGCTTCGGAGGGATCCTTCCCGGACAGGACAATCACGGGGATGCTGCGGAGATGCTCGTCCTCTTCGAGGTGCTCCAAGAACTCAAATCCGTCCATCCCGGGCATGACGAGGTCGAGAATGATCGCGGCAGGCCGTGTTTTAGAAAGAATCTCCAATCCTTCAGCTCCGTCGCCGGCAAGGAGGGTATGCCATCCGGCGTCTTCGAGAATACGCCCCATCGCCTCCAGAGAATCTCTGTCGTCGTCGATCAGCAGCAGATTGCGCTGGGGGGATTGCCCGGTGACCCGGAGGATGACCCGGCTGAGCCGGTCGACGTCGATCGGTTTCACAAGGTAGTCCTCTACATCCAGCGCAAGACCGTGTTCCTGTTCGGCCATGACAGAAACCATGATGACCGGTATGGACTGCGTGTCGGGCGAATCTTTCAGTTCCCGGAGCACTTCCCATCCGTCTTTGCCGCCGGGCATCACGACGTCGAGAGTGATGGCGTCCGGTTTGTGGAGATTTGCCATTTCGAGCCCTTCGTTTCCGTCCACTGCCGTGATGACCCGATAGCCCTCGGACTGCAGCATGCGGGAGAGTAGTTCCCGAACTTTCGCATCGTCGTCGATGACAAGCACGGTCGCGTCGCGCGCATCGATGATCGCTTTCTTCTCCGGATCGATGACCGGCTCGGGGATCAGGTTCCCGTCGCGGTTGGCATCGTAAAATTCGGAATCGGGTTCCAGGGGGAGAAAAACACTGAAGTGAGTGCCTTTCCCGAGTTCGCTCACAAACCCGATTTTTCCGCCAAGCTGTCCCACGAGTTCTTTGCAAATGGAAAGCCCGAGTCCGCTGCCTCCCGCATTGTCCTTTTTGTTCGAGACAAAGGGAACGAATGCCTTCGACTGCTCCTCCGGGCTCATGCCGCGGCCGGTATCGGTCACAGTGAACTCGATCCAGGGCTTTTCGGAAATGTCGCGGGGGCGCGCCTCGAGGGTCACGCGGCCCTCCTTTGTGAACTTGCAGGCGTTTCCAACCAGATTACCAAGCACCTGCCGGACGCGGCGATCATCGGCGACCAGCGTTTCCAACGCTTCGTCGCAATGGTGCTCGAAGGTGACCTCTTTGTCCCGAAGTGCGGCGGAATGGGTGGTCGCAATGTCATCGAGCAGGGCGGGGACGTTGATTTCATCGCGATTGAGCGTTTCCGCGCCCATGATGATTTTCTGGTATTCGAGAATGTCATTCACGAGGTTCAACTCGCGGGCGGCGTGGGCATGAATGCGTTCGACGTCTTTCTTCTGCCCTTCGTCGAGATCGGAGAGCTTCAAGGCTTCGACCTGCAGGAAAATGGCATTGAGCGGTTGCCGCAGGTCATGACTGACCTTTGCGACAAAGGCGTCTTTCTCGTGGCTCAGGCTCATCAGTTTGTCGTTCGCATTCTCCAGTTCGGCATTGGCGCGACGAAGTTCACGCGTTCGCTCGCTGACCCGCTGCTCCAGTTGCTCGTGCATCGCGACAAGCTCTTCGAATAAGACCTTTGATGCGCGGGAAATGTCGCCGATTTCGTCGCGGCGTTTCGACTCCATCCGCGCAGCCAGTCCGGCGACCTGAGTGTAAAGATCGTCCTGATGGGTGGACGTGATCGTCTGGGCTGTTTCGGTCATCTGCTTGAGCGGATGAATGAAATGCATCGCCATGAAAAATCCGATGATTCCGAAAGCTCCCGCTACGAGAAACGCGACATTCTGAACGGTGAGCATTTCGTATTCGATGGAGGAGGCGAGCTCGTCGTCGAACACCGCATACTGGAGCCTGTAATCGCGTGCGCTTTCCCCGTTTCCGATCCGCAGTTTTACAAACCAGGAGTGGATCTGATCGCACTCGACGACATTTCTCCATTTGATTTCGCGAAAGGCATCGGAAAAATCGCGCTGGAGTGCCGTCGTCACGATTTCCTGAAGCTGGGCAAGATCCTCTTTCGAACGGGCCAGCATCCGGAATTCTTTGACCCGGGACTGCAGGCCGCCGACCCGCCCGAGCTTTCCAATCTGAATCTGCAGATTTTCCAGAAAGGCGTCCATTTCTTCATCAGACTTTGAAGCGAATGCGTCAGACATTTCAGGGTTCGGGATTCCCTCCTGGAAATAGTAGGGGGCCACGAGGTCAACGTATTCGATGGATGTAAGCCGGTCGACTTTCGGGAGGTCCTGATCCGGCGTCTGTTCTTCTTCGGCCCTTTCTTCGAGTGCTCTGAGCAGTTCCGGATGATCGGCGAGGGCGAGAAAAACGGCGTCGTTTCCGCGCTCGAGCGGATCGGATTCGTCATGGCGAACGAGCTGGGTGCCTTCCGGAGTTTCGAGAACAAAGAGGTGCCTCGGAGAGGGCTCGTCGTGCAGCGTCATTCCGATGCGAATAAATGTAGGGCTCAGCGCTGCAGTGCTTCCCGGGCCGCGGTCCAGCGGGGCGACAGCCCAGACAATGGGTTCATAGCGGTCGAGTGCGTCGTGGTCAGGGAGGTCAGTCCGTGTGACGTGGAGGCGCTGGATCGGGGAAAGGTGGAGTCGCGCCCCGGCACGGGCATCCGGTCCGGGGAACCAGAGGTCGTCCTCTTTGAATTTTCCCTTTTCCGCAACGACGGTGATGTTTCGCTCGCCACCGGCAAATTCGATCAGGTCGACGCGAAGGTGTTTCTCCCAGTTCCGGCGGCACAAGCCTCTCGCCATTGAGAGAAGTTCCTCCTGTGTTTTTTCCGCGGCTACATCTTCAGCGAATGTCGGGCTGAAGGCGACATTGATGAGGTCTTCGCGGAGGCCTTCAATCTGATCCATCAGCTCCCAGCCGCGCAGGGATGCCTCGTCGCCGAGGTCGACAAGCTCGTGTTCGCGAAGAACCACCGTGGCCCGTGAAGTCAGCACCTTGGCAACCAGCAGAGCAGATGCCGCCGTCGCGAGAATAACGAGAAGGGCAACCTTTCCGCGGATTCCGAAATAGGTGAGTTTCATAGACGAGCCGTGAACGGGTGAGACGAGTGAAGTGTCTCATCAATTCGCGGTCGCGGAAAGAGCGATTTACGCCTTGGGCGCAGCAGCCACCATTGATCCTGCTTTTCGCTTCAGGGTTAACTTCACGCCGAAGAAATCTTTGAAGACGCGCTTGAAGACGGGACGTTTGAATTTCGGAACGCCTTCGAACGGGAAATCCTCGGGCCGAATCCATTTGTATTGCGAGAACTCCCGGACATGAGCATCGAGCCGAATGTCGTGCTTTTTTCCGTAGTAGTCGCAGAGAAAGTAGGTTTGCACCTGACCGCAGAACTGCTTCTTCTTGAGATGGCCGTTGGGGAATTTGTAGCGGTAGTCGGTTCGCGCGGCGACGATGGAGTATTTGTCAGACGGCACTCCGGTTTCTTCCTCGACCTCGCGATACAGTGCGGCGATAAGATCTTCCCCTTTGTCGACTCCGCCCTGGGGGAACTGCCAGCTTCCCGGATTACCCATGCGCTCTGCGATGAGAATCTTTCCGCTCTTCGGCTTGCGGAGAATCGCAGCAACGTTGGGACGGTAGGTGGCCATGCGGTCGGGAATTTAGGTAGCGGGAAATTCAGACAAACTGGTTTTACAAGTTCTGTCCGATTTGTGAAGATACCTCGCGTGAAGAAATCGCAACGCAATTCTCAGGCATCGGCACGAAACCATGGCAGCGCCAGGTGGATCTTTCTCGCATCGATCGCAGCTGTTCTGGTGCTTATCGTTTTCATTGTTCTCCAGTCCCGTCCGGCGAAAATGGTGGCGAAGAAGCAATCCGATTTGATCACAGGAATTGAGAAGCGCAGTCCCGGCCGGATCGAAAGACTGGTCGCTGACAACTACAGTGACCGCTGGGGATTTGACCGGGAGGATGCCGTTGTCGCTATCGTCGATGTCGGAAGCCAGTTTCTGGCACTGGTTGTGACCGAGGAGGATAAAACTACCGTTATTGACGGGGACGAAGCCACCGTCACGGCGAAGCTGACCTTTGGCGGGAATCCCGTCGGGCCTGCCGGACAGGAAGCGGTGAAGCGCCTCAACCGGTTGAAAGAGCCATTCGTTTTCCGGTGGAGAAAAGAGAGTTTTCTGCCAGCGAGCTGGCGTCTTGTCAGTATCGAGAACAAATCGCTACCCGATGATCTCTGGGGCTACGAACCCGGAGATATTCGTCGCGCGATGCAGGGGGATATTGCATTTTGAACCGGGCGGAAACCTGCTCAAAATGGCTTTCATGAAATCTCTTCTGCTATTCCTCGGATCCCTATTTCTGACTGCGGTTGCGTATGCGGAGCCTGTCGCGAAAAATGCCGGAAATGTACCGCTGCTTTTCACCGAACAGGTGCTTCCCGTCGATGACTCCGGGGCAGTGGTCTCTCCGGGCGACGCTGTCGGGCAGATCACTCACCTGATTACCATCGTCGGTGAATTGCTCGAGACACATCAGTCCGGTTGGAAAAAAGCGGCACGGATCCATCTTTGCGTGACCTCACCGGAAGTGGAGAAAGAAGTGCGGACCGTAACTGAAACCGTTTTTCGCGGCATCCCGCTGACTTGGGTTGTGTCGAAGTTGCCAAAACCGGGCGCTCTCGTCGCAGTCGACGTTGTGGCGACAACGGAATTCGGAGAGAAGGGGGGACCACGGGCAAAGGTTTTGCCGGCCGGGGTCAGAATATTTGTTTCGGGGCAGGCTTCGAGTCTGAAAGGAATGGAAGCGGCGACGCGGGGAACGATGGAGCAGCTTCAAAATACGATGGAGCAACTGGGACGTAGTCTGAGCGACTCCGCACAGATCAAATCCTTTCTCGGACCGATGGACGATGCCGATGTCGCGAGAGAGGTGATCGCAGAATTTTTTCCGGAAGGTGAAACGCCTCCTCTCGTTTTTGTGGAATGGAAATCCTCCCGCCCCATCGAGATCGAACTCGTTGCATCCGGTGGGCGGTCCAGGCCCGGAAGCGAACCGATGGAATTCATTACACCGGCAGGGATGACGGCATCGCCCGTTTTTTGTCGTGTTGTCAGGGTGAATTTCGGAGAACTGATTTTTGTCTCCGGCCTGAACGGGGATGACCTCTACAAACCGAATGAACAGGTGAATGTTCTCTTCGGGCAATTGAAAGAACTCGTCGAGGCTCACGAAAGCGATCTGCGGCATCTCGTGAAAGGGACCTACTATGTCTCCGAATCGGACGTGAGCACTGAGTTCAACAAAGTCCGTCCTGATTACTACGATCCGGCCCGGCCACCCGCCGCTTCGAAGGCGATGGTCGCGGGGTGCGGCGACGGGAGTACAATCACGATTGATATGATTGCGGTGGTCGGAGAATAGACGACCCTTCCGCATGCCCGAACCGCCTGATGCGACAGATCCGGACTGGATCTTCATCGATTGCCAAGGTCACCGTATTGCCTGCCTTGCGCATGAGGTGGAAGGAGCGACCCGAACTCCTGTTGTCTGGGTGCACGGCCTCACTGCGAGTGCCCGATTCTGGGAAACGTCGATGTTTCCGGAGTTGGTCGAGGGGCGCTCCTGGTATTCCATCAGTCTTCCGGCACATGCGCCGAGCACCTTCCGGAAGCGGTGGAAACCGTTCCGCATGAACGAAGATCTGCTGGCCGAGTTACTGCGGGAACCGATTGAGCAGCT
>JAKSBG010000442.1 GCA_022361255.1 Verrucomicrobiales bacterium | reverse complement strand
GTGAAATCGATGCACACCGACCAGTTCAATCATGCCCCGGCACAGATTTTTCAAAATACTGGCCACCCTCTTCCGGGGCGGCCCGCGATGGGATCGTGGTTGAGCTATGGAATTGGAAGTGCGGCAGATGACCTTCCCTCATTCGTAGTTTTGAAAAGCGGTGGGAATCTCAGCGGGGGTGCCGCGATGTGGAGTTCCGGATTCCTTCCCGGAAGTCATGCCGGGGTTCCCTTTCGGGAATCCGGGGATCCGATTCTCCACGTCTCCAATCCGGTAGGCTATGACAACAAGGCGCAGCGCGAGTCGCTCGATCTTATCAGGAGCATGAACGAGCGGGAGCTGGGGAAAGTTGGCGATCCGGAAATTCAAACGCGGATCGACGCCTATGAGATGGCATGGAGGATGCAGTCGGCAGCGCCCGAGCTGATGGATTTCTCCCATGAGTCAAAAGCCACTCTCGACCTCTACGGAGCAAAGCCCGGCGATGGCAAAACCGCCTTTGCCAACAACTGCCTTCTGGCCAGAAGGCTCGTTGAACGCGGAAGCAGGTTTGTGCAGGTCTACCACTCCGGGTGGGACCACCACTCCCAGGTCGAGAAGGGAGTCACCGCTCAGGCACGTAATGTCGATCAACCTGCCGCCGCTCTCGTCAAAGACTTGAAGATGCGGGGGCTGCTTGAAGATACTCTCGTGATCTGGGGCGGCGAATTCGGTCGTACCCCCATGGTCGAGGCCAGTGCGGCTCTCGGTCGAAGCATGGGGCGTGATCATCATCCGCAGGCATTCACCATGTGGATGGCAGGGGGCGGGATCAAGCCGGGTATCACTCTCGGGGCAACTGACGAACTGGGATTCAATGTCGTCGATTCCCCGGTTCATGTGCATGACCTCCACGCGACAATTCTGCATCTGTTAGGTATCGATCACGAGAAGCTCACGTTCCGTTACCAGGGCAGGGACTTTCGGTTGACGGACGTTCACGGGCATGTCGTGAAGGATTTGCTGGTGTAGCCAGAAACTCTCATTCAAATCGCTTCAGTTTTTCGGGGGCACCTCAGCTTCACCGGTGAAAGCAGATTTACAGATGATCCAGCCGACCACAGTGGGCAGTTTCGCGGGACGCTCATGATAAGGTGGGAGTTCTGGCGTACGCTTCAAGAGACGGCGTTTTCAATCACTCCAAGCAAAGCTAGGCCATGAAGAAAATTTTCGTTTCTGCCGTGTTTCTCTTATTCGTTGCTTCCATAATCTGGATCATGGTTAGCAAGAAGGAAAACCATGTTGCTGCAAGCACTGTAAGTAAGAATCCTCCCTCTACTGCCGAGCCGGAAGCGGCTGTTCAAAATGAAGCACCCGAAAAAACTATCAAAGAGGATGAAATGACCGCCTTCGAAGAGAGGATTGGACGTAAGTTTACGGCCGAGGAGAAACGATTAAAACCACCAGAAATGAGTTGGACGGCGTGGGGTCAATATGTTGACGTTCACCGGACGCAATCGTTAAAGAACGGAAACGTAACTTTCTACGGGAAGGTCATTACACCCGACGGAACCCCTCTTCCGGGAGTCTCGTTGACTGCAGAAATCCGCGAATATATTGACTCAATTGCAAAAAAATTGATCAAGGGGAATTCGACCTCGGTGAGGCAGATCCCGTTGATAACAGACGCAGAAGGAAGATTTTCGATTATCGGTGAAGACGGAACCAATCTCCACGTTACTGACATCACGAAAGACGGATACGAAGTGGTCGATAAAGAGTTTTGGGGTGGTTCATTCAATCCACATGTTGCCCATCGCCATAAACCTGACCCGGAAAATCCCGAGATCTTCACGATGAAGAAAGTGGAGTGAGCGCATTGGTGATCAAACGTCGTAGGCCTGTCGGTGAACTTGGACGGCCACCCGCTCAAAGAGCAAGGGACGTGCGCCCTGATTCGAGGGGCGGTCGCGACACCGAGGGGCGCGCTGGTGGCTGGCTGTTCCCCTTTCGCTTCGTTCCTCAGCTACGGAGGACAGGCGCTTCGCCACATCGCCCTGCGCCCCCGATGCCTCGACCTTCGCTGCGAGTGGGGCCGGTCGCGCCGGTCTCTTCCCCCGCGTCCGCGGGACCGGCCTCTGCTCTCTCCATCGCTGCAGCGTGGGTGGGCGGTGCGGCGCCGCGTCAGCGCCTACGGCGTATTGTTTTGCAAGGATCGCCCACCCACGCCTTCACCTGGTGAATGCTATCTCGAATCGTATCCGGGTGAGCCCATTAAAATGACGCAGCACGGTGAAAAGTTCCTCAATCGCTACCTCTGTGAGGAATCGATGTGGGAAAAATGGGATGTGGATGTCGGATCATCAGAAGATGCCTTGATGAGGCTTGCCATCAGGTTGGCTGACTTCTCCTCGAACCGTGCTTTTTCGTAGGACTTCCTGCGGGCTGCAATGATTACATGGACGCCGGGGCATTTTCTGACGCCGAGGGTGGCACGGACATAGTCGCGATGAGTGCTTTGCAACTTTCCTTCGACGAGAAAGAACTCTCTGAACCAATGTTCTCCATCTGTATGGAGTTCGCTCCCTTTTGAATCCTGCAGCTCAATGCCGCGATAGTGAAGGCAGGTTTTCAGGGAATGATGACGTTCCGATCCATTCGCCTGATACCACACCAGACCGATGTCGCTAGGTTGTCCCGGGATCCTCAGCTCGAAGCCACCCGGAATCTCCCGGGTGGCTGCGAATGCCGGAGGATTCGTGCCGTTGGACAGGACAGGAAAGAGAATGGGCAAAAGAAAAGGCAGCGAGAAAGACGCAATTCCGATGACGCCGGGAACAGTTGCGAGTGAGTCGGATTGTTTTTCCTCTCTTGCGTCAGGGCCAAAACTCCTCCACGCGTACAATGCCAGGGCAATCCAGCTGAGTGTGGGAACTCCGGGAAAGATATACAGAAGAGAGCATGTGAAAGGCAGAAGAAGAAGATCTTTCATACGTCCCCGAAAGCTGTAGGGAAAAGCGATAATCCACGGTAGCCAGAGAGAGTGAATGCCGAGGTAGAATATCGCGCAGGCGCTGAACAGCCAAAGAACCATGAGCAGCCGTTTCGAATCGGTAGTGGAACGATTGGCACCGAGGAGAAGCACGCAGGCGAGAGCAGTGGGGATGCCTCCTTCCAGATCGAGGTGCGGCGCGAGCAAACACATGACCGCAGCCGTTTGGAGAACGAGGAAAAGGGAGTGGAGCCGAAATCCCGGCAGAGCAAGGAGGGCAAATGGCGCTACACAAAGAAAGCCAATGAAGTAGTGCATTTGTGGAGACTCGATCATCGGGTAGGCAATGGTCCGGTACCCCGTAAGAGCCATTATGCGAAGAACGTTCGCCAATACTGCTGCGGGTAAGAGGCAGAGCAGACGGATAACCCAGCTGCGGTTGAGTGTCTGTTCTCTGCTCAGCCAGGCTCCGATCGCGAGAAGAATGAGCAGCAGGTTCATTCCGGAACAGTCTCCGGTCCAGGGAACTTCGATGCGGCTTGTCCGGATCACTTCTCCCTCGAATGTGAGATCGGGGAAAAAGAATTTTCCGACTACCAGAAAAAGGCTCAGGCTGATTTGACCAAAGACATCAACGACAAAGTCAATCCGGCTGAGAAGATAGCTTCCCGCCAGAAGTCCTGCTGTAATCAGGAGCGAGGTTGGCTTATCAGGCTTCATGGCGGCGGAAGCGCTTTTTCAGCCACAGGACGAGAGCCATCAGACTGATCAGGTAGACGGGGGGAGTCGGTGCACCGGGAGCCGCAGTGGCTGTGTCGAATACCGTAAAATCATTCCCATCGATAAAGTAGTTGCGGTTGCCTCCGCCGGAACCTGTCGTGAATTTGAAATCGATCGAATTGGTATTGGAGAATGTCCCGATAACACTGGCATTTTCCTGAGTTGCGTCCAGGTCTGTGTCGTCAGGAGTGGGGTTGGGAACGTTTCCGACTGATTCATTGTAGAAGCTCGTTCCTTCCTGAATGACGGTGGTTGTCGTTGTCAAAGTGAAGGTTCCCGGGGTCATGAACTCGAAAGTTTCCAGCCCGACCGGACGCCCGTCGATATCGTAGAAGACGAGGTCGTAGGAATAGTCTGTGCCGCCCGCATCGAAGAGGTTCGTAGTTCCCGATTCGTAGAATGCGAAGTTGTAGGAAGTGGATACTCCGGTGGCCTGGTTTACGCGCACATCGTCGCCGGTTGCTCCGGTAACGCGGCTTTTTCCGACATAGGGAGAGGTTGCGGACAGCACCGCATCGATGGCAAAGCCCGATCCGGAGGCAATATCGCGATAGAGCAACCCGGTGGTGGATCCGTCAAATTCGGTTCCCGTGCCGGAAATGACGGAATCAACCTGTGTTCCGTTCACGTAGTTTGCGAAATCGAATTCAAAGGTGGTTTGACCGTGAGTGGCCGCTGTCAGGAAGAAGAGGCACCCGACAATTCTGGTGATGAGTTTCATGTTTCCAAGATAGGAAAATACGAAAAGAGAGGAATCCCCCTGTTTGGGGGGCGGCAATGCAGCTGCACACGAGTCGAGGGCCGCGCCCGGGTGAGCGGACGGGGGCAGGTTTTCCCCGGTCACCTTCCGGTAAGAGATTTCAGGTAGGCGATCAGATCGAGAAGTTGCTGATCGCTCAGGCTCGCGGTGAGCCCCGGGGGCATGAGTGAGCCCACTTCGTCCTGACGGAGAATCTGATGGAGGGAAACGGGGCGAAGTTTTCGCGTTGCGGTGTCCCGAATCCAGATCGCGCCTGCTTCCGTTTTCTCCAGGTAGCCCGTATGCACGAGTTCATCGACCGTGGTGATTGAGGTCGCGAAATACCCCTCCTTGATTTGCCGGGCCGGATAGAGAACGGAGTCGACGATCTGGTCCAGGGGAAGCCCGGCTCCGACGGCATCAAGAGATGGCCCGATGGTTCCCCCGGCTCCGCCGAGCTGGTGGCAGCCCACGCAATTCAATTGCGGGAGTTGGGAGATT
>JAKSBG010000440.1 GCA_022361255.1 Verrucomicrobiales bacterium | reverse complement strand
AACTGGCGACAGAGATTCGCGAGTGGTGGCCGGTGACCGAAAGGAGAGTTCTCGAGAGCTGGGAGTAATTCCGAGCCTCATTGCGGGGACCAGCCCGGGCGATGTCCATCCAACGTGATTGACGGATAGCCGGAAGACTGCTGGATTAGTGAAGATGGTTGAAGACGCACTCATTGAAACTTTTCCGGCTCTCACTGCAATCGATGGCCTGGTTCACGGATTCACTCTGCGGCATCCGGAGATTGATGTGCAAACGGACCGGGAGATTGCGATATGCCGACTGGAACAACATTTTGTTGACCGTCTCGAATCTCTTGGAATTTCGAGAGACCATGTCGCTACCGGTGAACAGGTGCACGGGAACCACGTAGCCGTAGTCTCCTCCGCTTCGGGACCGGGACGACCTCATTTTCCGGAGACGGACGGGCTCGCGACCGCTACTTCGGGGCAGTATCTCGGAATTTTTGTCGCCGACTGTGGCGCGGTTTTGATCGTTGATCCGGTGAAGCGAGCGTGTGCTGCGGTGCACTCGGGAAAAAACGGAACGGCTCAGAAAATCGCACCGGAAGCAATACGGGTTTTGCAAGAGGAGTTCGGGTCAGATCCTGCGGATATGGTGGTGCAGCTAGCTCCGTGTGTCCGGCCTCCAGTGTATGAGATCGATTTTGCGGCGCAAATTATTTCGGATTGTATCGCAGCAGGAGTTCCGGAGGAGCGGGTTCACGATTGTGGAACCTGTACGAGTAGCGACCTGGAACGCTATTACAGCTACCGGGTGGAGAAGGGAAAAACCGGGCGCCTTTTTGCAGTGGTAGGTTGGGCATCATGAGCGATTTTCCCGACATGTCTGATGCCTTCGAAATCGAGGCCCCTGCCAAGACAAATCTCTGGCTCAGGATTCTGGGAAAACGTAAGGACGGTTTTCATGAATTGGAAACTCGCATGGTCGCTCTTTCCCTGGTTGACCGATTAAAGCTGAGATGGAGGGAAGATAACGAATTGGTTCTTCGCTGCTCAGATGATTCGTTGCCAACCGGGCAGGATAATCTTGTCGTAAAAGCTGTGCGAGCTTTGGAGGCGCATACCGGGAAGACTTTTGCGGTCAGCATCGATTTGGTAAAGCACGTGCCTTCCGGAGCGGGACTGGGCGGTGGCAGTAGCGATGCGGCTTCCGTGCTTCTGGCGCTGAATGAAATGGCGAGTCTCTACCTTCCGGAAAGCGAATTGGCGGAGATCGGGGCATCGATTGGATCAGATATTCCGTTTTTTATCTATCAGCGTCCCTGCGATTGCCGTGGTCGCGGGGAAATCGTCGAGCCTCTCCGGGAGGACGTCGCATCGATGCCGGTTTTTCTCGCGAAGCCGGAATTTGGAATCGACACCGTATGGGCCTACAAAAGGTGGTCGGAATCGGCTGAATACGAGGGGTTTAACTATGAAGGGCAGCGTCGTCCTTGGGGTGAGATGATCAACGATCTGGAGCGTCCCGTTTTTGAGAAGTATCCCGTTCTCGGGGACATCAAAATGTGGCTACTGGAACAACCGGAAGTGGATGCCGCATTGATGTCAGGATCCGGTTCAACAACGCTTGCTCTATTGCATGAGGACGCGTCGGGATATGAGTTGAACAAGCGTGTGAAGGAGCGCTACGGGGACAATACATGGACCTTTATCGGCCGAACCTTATGAGATTACAGTGACGTGGGAGAAGACGCTGCCAGTGAGGCTGAATCCGTCCGGGTCGATGTATGGGCCTGGGCAGTTCGGCTGTACAAAACCCGGACTCTCTCCGCAAATGCCTGCAAGAGGGAGCAGCTACTTGTGAACGGGGCGAGATGCAAACCTTCGAGGCAGGTCAGAGTGGGGGATTTGATTGAGGCCCGGAGGGGGCCGCTTAACTTGACAGTTGAGGTGAAAGAGATTCTCTCAAAGCGTGTCGGGGCGAAGCGGGTTCCGGAATTTGCAATCGACCGGACACCACCGGAAGTCTACGAAGCGGCAGAGGAAGCCCGCCAGCTCGCACGAAATACGATACCTCAGCGCGAGGCGGGTTCAGGTCGTCCTACCAAGCGGGAACGCCGGGAACTGGATCAACTGATGGAAGACGCAGCAGAGGAGCAGGCCGATTTTGAAGAGTTCGTGAAATCATTTACGAAACGGGGCTGATACCGTAGGCTTCTTCAGTTTAATCAATGGAAGAAAAGATTCAGTCTCCGTGGTCGCAGGAAATCCGCCGCCTCTACCTTTCCGGGGCGGCCAATCAGTTTGTCGTTCATGGCAATGTTCACGACCGATTGCTGTTGCCCGGAGAAAGCGGAAAAGGTGGCTTCCAAATCGGCAATTTGATCGATTATCTGACTGCAGTTCAACTGAAGAAATTTGACCTCGTTCTGAGCTACGAGTTGGGAGGTGGGCTTGTGGTTGAGTCGGGTGAGGACCTGTTCCAACAGCTCCGTTTTCACGATGGTGAGCTGCCGAATGATCCGCCCAATGCGATTGGATACATCGATCAGTTTCTCCGTTACCTCGTAAATCTCCGCGGGATTGAGCCGACCAGTGAAGAGGGGCGTCGATTCGCCGGGAGAAATTACCATGTAGCGGTTGTCATTAAATCGGCGGAGCTGGTTTTTCCCATATCCAAACAGACTCGTGACTACCAGCTTAATTCAATGGCATCGGTAGTCAGATCATGGTCTCATGAATCGCATTTTTTGGAGCAGAATCTGGCAGTCTTTCTGGTTACTGAAAATCTGAACGATTTAAATCATCTGCTTTCCCGGAATCAGCGGGCAGCGCGGATAGAAATCCCGACCCCCGGGCCGGAAGAATTGGGTCCGGCGTTTCGCTATTTTGAAACGGTTTATCCCCGGGCACTGGAAAATTTTGCAGGGAACCCGGACTTGCCGGCAGGAAGGCTGGCGGGGGCGACGGTGAGTTCGATTGAGTCCCTGTTGAAGCGCCGTGAATACGAAAATGTCTCGTTGAAAGAATCCGACCTGGCGGAGCTGAAGAAGGATCTCGTTGAGCAGGATTCGCAGGGCTTGATCGAGTTTCTCGAGCCGACGCGGACGCTTGATGATGTCTACGGTCACGACGCGGTGAAAAAGTGGGTCCGTCAGGATATCGCCTTGTGGAAGCAAAACGATCTCGCGGCTATGCCGATGGGATACTTGCTGTGTGGACCGGTCGGGACGGGTAAAACGTACCTGGTGGAGTGTCTCGCCGGTGAAGCGGGGGTGCCGGTTGTGAAGATGAAAAATTTCCGTGACCGGTGGGTGGGGAGTACAGAAGGAAATCTGGAGAAAATTTTTGCTCTGCTCCATGCCCTGGGGCGTTGTGTAGTCTTTATCGACGAAGCAGATCAGGCTCTCGGGAGTCGCGATGCCGGTTCGGGCGACTCCGGTGTTTCCGGGAGAGTTTACTCGATGATGGCGAAGGAGATGAGCAATACAGAAAATCGCGGGCGCATTCTCTGGATTCTTGCATCGAGCCGGCCCGATTTGATCGAAGTCGACCTGAAGCGTCCCGGTCGCGTCGACGTGAAAATCCCGCTTTTCCCGGCGCATGAGCCGAAAGACGGCTATCGGCTGATTCGTGCCCTCGGGAAGAAGCACGATCTCGATCTACCCAAAGAATGCCCGGAAGATCTCCTTAAGCTCGTGCCCGGGCTCGTTACCCCGGGGGCTGCAGAGTCGATCGCTATCAAAGTCTACCGCCTCGTGAAGACGGATCATGTCACACCGGTGGAGGCACTTCGTGATTGCCTGGACGAATACCAGAATCCCGTGCCTGAGGATATCATGGATTTCCAGATCAGCATTGCGGTGCGCGAGGCGAGTGATCTCGATTTTGTTCCGGATGTATTTCGGAAAGAAATGAGCTGATTGCGAAACCTCCGGGAAAAACGGGAGTTGTATCAAAAGACATGCGCCTTCCGGTTTTCTTATTCTTTCTTTTCACTTGCTCGCTCGCGCAGACGGAGCAGGAAGAAAATGCTTATGCTCCTTCCTCTATGGATGCGTCGGATTTTCAGTCGCTGACGCAGCAATCCCCCTTTACACGGTCGATTAATTTGAGCGATTCGCTGATCCTGACCGGAGTTGCCACTTTTGACGAGGAACGGGTTGCGACATTGTTGAATAAAGAAACCCGGGAAACCTTTGTTGTGTCCAGCCGGGCGAACCCGCAAGGATGGAAAATGGTTGAGTTGAAAGACAACGAGGACCTCGAGAAGGTCGCTGCTAAAGTATCCGTGGAAGGGGGCGAAGTGGTGACGGTGCGATACGGGGAATGGCAGTTGAAGCCCGGTGAGGCAAAACCGGGAGCCGGACCGGGCGGTGAGGACGGTGACGGCCGGAAGGGTCGCTTTGGCGACAGGGAAAGAGGGGAAGGTCGACGCGGTCCGCCGCCGGAGATGCGCGAAAAAATGATGAAACTTAGCGAAGAACAGCGGGGGCAGTTGTTTCGCAAGATGATGGAACTCCGCGAGAAGAACCCCGACATGCCACGCGAGGAACGCGGCAAGATCATAATGGGGATGGCGGACGAGATGTTGCAAAAAAAATGAGCGCACTGCTGTGCGCTCATTTTTGAAAAGACTTTATGATTTCAACTCTCTCCTGAGAGCCGGAAACTCATTTTTTCCTGGAAGCTGCCTTTTTCGCGGCAGTCTTCTTTTTCGCAGCCGTCTTGCGTTTGCGGGCCGTCTTTTTCTTTGTTCCGGTCCGGTTCGGGAAGGTTAATTCCGCAACGCCTGATTTATCGAGCTCTCCAATACCCAGTTCGACCATGCGATCATACTGCGCTTTGGTTGCTGCATTCAGTGGCAGGTTGAGCTTCTTCGATCTGGCAAGTCCCCCGGCAATACCGGAGTCTTTGGCTGCGTGGGAAGCGGAAAACCAGCATTCGTGATCCCGGTCGATCATGTCCTCGGCGTCAGTTTCGAGAACCCGTGAATTGGCGCCGGTTTGAGAAAATACTTCGCAGATCATATTGAGATCGTGCCCGAGCGCCTTGGCGAGTCCAAGGCCTTCGGCGAGCCCCGCAGTGTTGATGTTCATCACCATGTTGACGAGCGCTTTTACCTCGGCCGCTTTTCCGATTTTTCCGATGTGGCGAAGATTGATGCTGATGTCTTCGAGGAGTTTCTTGTTCTTTTTGAAGACGTCATCGTCGGCTCCAACCATCAGGTAGAGTTGCCCGGTCCGGGCGTGGCTGATGCTGGAGGCCATGCAAGCTTCAATGCTGGAGGCCTTGCGACGTTTTGCGGCGGTGGCGACGGTCTTCTGGATCTCCGGGCTCAGAGTCGCGCAGTTGATAAAGGTCGTGCCTGCTGCGTCGGTGAGGAGGCTGTCCTTTTTGCCGAGAAAGATTTTCTTCATGGCTGCGTCGTTCGTGACCACGGTGAAAATGATATCGGCATTCGCGGTAACGTCGGCCAGTTTCGTGTAGGCAGTCGCTCCGATCTCCTCTGCGAGCTCTTCAGCCACCGGGCGATAGACGTCGTAGACGGCGGTGACGTTGTAATTGAGGTCTTTTAAATGACGGGCCATGTTGGCTCCCATTCTTCCAACTCCAACAAAACCAATTTTCTTGGCGCTGGGACGACGGGCGGATTTCTTTTTCGCAGTTTTTTTGCTCATGATCGTTTGGTGATAGAGTGAAGCGTGGCTACAGATGTAACGAATATTTAACCATCGCCAAGCAAATTTATGAGTGACATGCGCCAAGCGCGGAAACTGTGGCTGGCTTTTGCTGACGCCGGGCGGGGATTCTGCATCGCAATCCGGTCGGAAAGAAACCTTCGCATCCATCTCTGTGTTGCTGCGATTGTAGTTGTGTCAGGCTTCGTTTTGGATGTTTCATCGTTAGAGTGGGTGGCTCTGGTTTTCTGTATCGGGCTTGTCATCACGGTCGAGATGTTGAACTCCGCTTTGGAGTACCTGGCCGATACCGTTCACCCGGAGATGGATGCCGGAATTCGAAATGCCAAAGATGTCGCTGCCGGAGCGGTACTGATTGCGGTGCTTGCAGCTGTGGTCGTCGGCGTTATCATCTTCCTGCCAAAACTATGGGAGATTGCGAAACAACTGGAGTCGGGAACTGGGTCGACGAGCTGATCAATTCGGTCGGTAGTGGTAAAGTCTCAACCGCGGAGGAAATCCGCAGAGAGTTTGGAACGGACCGGTGGCATGCGGCTGCGATGCCGGATGCTGTTGTCCGGGCAAAATCGCGGGAAGACGTCGTTGCTGTGTTACGTTTCGCGAACGAGAAAGAAATCCCCGTAACCACGCGTGGGGCCGGCGTCGGCTACGTTGGCGGGTGTGTTCCGGTAGAAGGCGGCATCCTCCTATCCGTTCGGGAGATGGATCAAATTATCGAAGTCAACCCTGCCGATGGTGTTGCGGTGGTCGAGCCGGGAGTGATCCTCAATGATCTCCAGGAGGCAGCGAGGGAGAAGGGCTGGTACTATCCGCCTGATCCGGCAAGCCTGAAGGAATGCTCTGTCGGCGGAACGATCGCCAATAATGCCGGTGGCCCCCGATGTGTGAAATACGGGGTGACACGGCACTACGTTCTTGGACTGGAGGTGGTTCTGCCAAACGGAGAGGTTCTCGAAACCGGCGGGCGCTGCCACAAAAACAAGACCGGGCTCGACCTCATCGGGATGTTTGTGGGATCCGAAGGAATGCTCGGAGTGATAACCAAAGCGACCCTGCGTCTCATTCCTCATCCCGAGGCCCGGGCCATGTTGACAGCTACGTTTCCCCGGTTTGAAACGGCAGCATCGGCTGTGCAATCGATTCTCGATTCGGGGTGGCAACCTTCCGGTCTCGAGATCACAGACGGGTTCACCTTGCAGGCCGCGCGAAGCCGACTCGGTCCGGAGATGCTTCCGGATGGAGATGCCCACCTCATCGTTGAGTTGGACGGGAGAAAACAAACACTTCTTCAGGATCTCGCAAAGCTTCGCGAGCTTCTCGAAAGTGTCGGCGCAGAGAACCTGGAGGAAGCGACCGACCAGGAATCCTGCGAAGCGATTTGGACCCTCCGACGCGAATTTTCCTATTCCCTGCGGGACACCGGGCTCATTAAGCTGAACGAAGACATCGTTGTTCCGCGCTCCAAGCTCGTCGAACTCGTTCGCTTTGCCCGGTCCCTTCAGGATGAAACCGGAATTCCCGTCGCCTGCTTCGGTCATGCCGGTGACGGGAATATTCACACCAATCTCATGGTGGCGGACTACGATACCGATCCCGTTGCCCGGGAGAAAGCAGACGAGGCTCTCGACATTCTGTTCCGTTGGATTATTGAAAACAACGGTCAAATCACAGGGGAGCACGGAGTCGGTATCGCCAAAAAGCGCTGGTTTCCGGATGCTGTCGGACCGGTCTCGATGCAGATTCATCGAGGCCTGAAGAATACCCTTGATCCCAAAGGGATTCTCAATCCCGGAAAATTCATTGTATGAACGAAGACGAATTTGCAGAACAGGAAAACGACGAAGATGCCGTCGCGAGTGAAACCGGTGAATCCGGAGAAAGCGGGCTGATACAGCTCACTTTTACCGAATCCCGCGTTCTGGGGTGTCTGTTAGAAAAGGAGGCGACAACACCGGATCATTATCCGCTTACGTTGAACAGCCTTCATTCCGCATGCAACCAGTCCAGCAATCGCGACCCGGTTACTGATTTGGGAACGGATGAGGTCGAAGAGGCGATGGAAGGGTTGCGTTACAAGCAGCTCGGTGTTCTGGTTCACCAGGCAGGAGCGCGCGTTCCGAAGTGCAAACATACGCTCGAGAACAAATTCCCCTACCTCACGAAGGGGCAGCAGGCCCTGCTCTGCGTGCTGATGTTGCGTGGGCAACAGACTGCCGGCGAGTTGCGACAGCGGACCGAGCGCCTGCATCCCTTTGTTGATGTAGCGAAAGTGCAGGAAGTTCTCGACGAAATGATCCACTACCAACCTGATCCTCTCGTAAAGCTGGTTCCCGCCGGTGGCGGGAGGCGGGTCGTGACATACGTTCACCTGCTTTGCGGCGGCGCTGTTTCTGATGCGCCGGCTTCCCCGGTGGGAGAAGCTCCGGCAGAGTCAGTCCCTGCTGCCTCCTGGCGTGAAGAGCTGGAAGAAGAGATTGCCGGGTTGCGGGCGGAAGTGGCGAGTCTGCGCGGGGAAATGGATGAGTTGAAAACGAATTTGGGCGTATAGTCCAGACGCATCTCCTTTCCGACCATGAAAAATTTCCCCCTTACTCTCATCGCTTCCTGTATTGGTCTGACCTTCACATTTTCGAATGCTGATCCGTTGTGGCCGGAGGGCAGGGTGCCCTATGCGAAACCTGTCGACGCAGAAACGGGATCGCCATCGATTCATCCCTATCTGACGAAAGATTCGGACAATCATACCGGAGCAGCCGTCGTGATTTGCCCCGGTGGCGGTTACGGAGGGCTCGCCAGAGATCACGAGGGGCATCAGCCAGCCCTTTGGTTTCAGGAGCAGGGTGTGTCTGCTTTCGTGCTCCATTACCGGCTCGGCCCGGAGGGACATCACTACCCGACACAACTTGCCGACGTGCAGCGGGCGATTCGTTACGTGAGAGCGAATGCGGAAAAAAATGGCGTCGACCCAAACCGTATTGCGGTGATGGGTCACTCCGCCGGTGGGCATCTTGCCAGCATGGCCGCTACACTTTTTGACGAGAAAGCCTACGAACCGTCCGACGGAATTGATAAGGTCAGCGCACGGCCTGACTTCGCGATCCTGTGTTATCCCGTGATCAGCATGGCATCGGAGTATGCTCATGGAGGATCGCGCAAAAATCTGCTTGGTCCGGAGCGAGCCAAATCGAAAGAATGGGCCGAAAAGGTTTCCTCGGAACTCAATGTGACGGGAGATACGCCGCCAACTTTCCTGTTTCAGACCGATGCAGATACGGCTGTCCCGGCTGAAAATCCGGTCCGATTCTATCTTGCTCTGAGAAAGCACGGTGTTCCTGCCGAGATGCATATCTATCAGGACGGGCCTCATGGAGTAGGTCTCTATCGCGGAGATCCCGTCCTCGGGACCTGGTCAGAACATCTGCGCGACTGGCTGCGCTCTCATTTTTTCTACGCTCAGACGAAACCCCGGGCAGCTCTGAAAGGTGAAGCAACTCTCGACGGCATACCGGTCAGTTGGGGCGTTCTGACATTTCACCCGGAGGACAAAAATCTGCCAACAACTTCTGTGCGTGTGCGGAGGGGCAAATTTTCTGCAGCGAACGAAGTGGGTCCCGTGGTCGGGCCTTCCACAGTCACTTTTGAAGGAAGTATCTGGGAGCAAACCGGTAATGATTCCGATCGGGCGGTCACGCTCTCCAGTCTTTCGGCCGGTTCAGATGAAGCGATCGAGGTTTTGGTAGAGGAGGGGATGGCTCCGTTGCGTTTCTCTTTCGACTCCAGGTAAATCAGTCCTCCTCCACGACTGCATATTCTTCCAATATACTTCGGGAGACATACTGCAGTGCAGCTTCCGAAGTTGCTTCGAGGAATACGGGACAGGCGTAACCGGCATCGAGAGCCTCTTTCCAGCGTCCTGCGCAGACGCACCAGCGGTCCCCCGGTTTCAGTCCGGGAAAGCCATACATGGGCATCGGGGTGGAAAGATCGTTGCCGGAGGCTTTGCTGAATGCCAGAAACTCCTCCGTGAGGTCGCAACAGATTGCGTGGCAGCCGTGGTCATCCGGCCCGACGTTGCAATGACCATCGCGGTAGAAACCCGTGAGGGGTTCCGTGCTGCAGGGGATCAATTCTCCACCGAGGACGTTTTTGTTTTCCGGAGCCATGTCGATAATCTGTTAGCATTTGGTAAGAATTTCCAGCCTCAATCGTCTGGACCTGACAGGGTTTGATGACAAATTGTACCCTGTTAGGTCTGTGAGTGCACCCGGTTGACCGATCCGGACAGTTCTAATTTACATAAAACAGAGGCTTGCTCATTTCTCAAGTATCGTATTGTTCCGCGTTCTTTTTCATGAGTGACGATTCCCCAACTTCCAACCAGTCATCCGGCGGTGCACTTCGCTGGGTGATTCTGGCAATTGCACTTGTGATCGGGCTCTGGTTCGGGATTCAGGCCTTGCGGAACGCGAAGCCTGCCGGAGCGGATCAGGAGGCGGGAGGTGGTGCGCCACAAGGGTTTCCGCCGGCAACGGTGATCGCAAAGCCTGTGGTTCAGAAGCCGGTCCAGGAGCGTCGTCAGATCGTTGGGACGCTGCGTGCGAAACAGAGGGCTGAAGTTGCGTCGCAGGAAACCGGTGCCGTGAAAGACGTGAAGGTGGATGTCGGCGACGTGGTCAAAGCAGGTGATGTTCTTGTTTTGTTAGATGATCGGCGGCTTGTTGCGTCTCTGGCAGAGGCGAATGCCAGGATCACAGCAGCAACTGCGGTGGTGGCCGAACGAAAGGCGGAGCAGGAGCGCGCGGACCGTGACCTTACGATGAAGGAAAAGCTTTTCCGTCAGCGCGCCGTATCGGAGCGCGAGTATCTCGACTCACAACGGGAAGCATCGGTCGCAGCGGCAAGGTTTGGTGCGGCGGAGGAGGAAAAAGGTGCTGCCGAGAGCGTGCGCGATTTGCTTTCTGTCAGGATTGCTGATTTGGAGGTGGTGGCACCCTTTGACGGTCAGGTGGTGGAGAGGCATGTCGATCCCGGAGAATGGCTTTCCCCGGGAAGCGCAGTTGTCACCTTGATATCAACCGGAACGATCGAGGCCTGGATGAACATGCCGGAGCGATTTGTTACCGGAATCTCCGGAGAGGCGGAAGGACTCGAAATCGTGGTGGACGGGAACGGGATGAAAGTTCCGGCCGGTGCGATCCGGCGGGTTGCGGACATCGATCCGGTGACCCGGCTTTTCCCGGTGGTGGTCGATCTCGATGACCAGGGGGGGAAGCTCCTTCCCGGTTTGTCGGTTCACGCGGACATGCCGGTGGGCGAACGACAGGAATTACCCGGTGTCCCTGTTGATGCCCTCATTGAGACATTTCAGGGGGCTTCCGTTTTCCGTGCTGCGACGAGTCCGGATCAGGATATGCCGGTTGCTGAGCGTGTTCCGGTTGAGGTTCAGTTTCGGGAGAATGGAATGGTTTTTCTGAAAGCGGGATCTCTCCGTCCCGGCGACAAGGTAGTAGTCGAGGGAAATGAGCGTTTGTTCCCCGGAACACCGCTGATTCTCGGGGATTTGCCGGATGGAAACGGGCCGGTGGAGATGAAAGAGGAGGTCAAACCGTAGGGCGCCATGATCGACAAAGCGATCAAAGAACCGATCACGGTGGCGGTGGCGGTCCTCCTGAGTGTTTTTGCAGGACTCCTCGCAGTGACCCGTGTGCCGATCCGGATGACTCCCGAGGTGGAGTCTGTCGTGGTATCGGTGCTGACCAACTGGGAGAGCGCCTCTGCAGAAGAGATCGAGAGCGACATCGTTGAGGAGCAGGAAAAAGTTCTCGGCGAAGTGACCGGATTGAAGTCCATGACTTCAACCAGTGCAGCCGGGCAGGGAACGGTTCGTCTTGAATTTGAAACTGGGACGGATATCGACTCCGCGCTGTCCGAAGTGTTGCAGAAGCTTGACGAGGTTCCGGGGTATCCGGACGGGGTTCTGCAGCCGGTCGTGGAAGGGGTGGATCCGGAGTCGGTGGACTACATTTCGTGGATCGGGCTTGCCTCAACCGATCCGGAGTTTGATTCCGCGCGGCTTTACGATTTCATGGAGAGACGATTGCGTCCCCGGTTTGACAGGGTGACCGGTGTGTCTCAGGTGGGGATACGTGGCGCGGTTCAGTCAGAGCTCCATATCATTGTGGACCCGGTTGCGATGGCGAACCGCCGCATTACATACTCACAGCTTCAGTCGGCGATTCGCAATGCGAATGTCGATGTTTCGGCCGGCCGAATCGAGGAGGGAAAACGTGACATTCGCGTGCGAAGCACGGGACGCTTTCAAAGTCCTGAGGAAGTCGGGGATATGGTCCTTCTGCGCGATCAGTCGGGACCGGTCTACCTCCGCGATATAGCGAAGGTGGAGGAAAGTTACAAAGAGCCTTCGAGCTGGGCGCGGGCGCGTGGCTACAAGATGCCTTTCTTCAACTTTCAACTCGAACGCGGGGCAAATCTGTTGGAAACGATGGGGGCACTAACGGCTGAAGTGGATGCTCTCAATGCGCCCGGCGGTTTGTTGGAACAAAAGGCGCAACAACTTGGCCTCGATGGCACGCTGGAGCTGATCATTACCTACGATTCAACGACCTATGTTCGGGATGCGGTCAAACTGGTCCGGTCGAATCTCCTGCTCGGAGCGGTTCTCGCGACAGCAACTCTCCTGTTCTTCCTCCGCAGTTTTCGAAGTGTTGGCATTATTGCCATCGCGATCCCGGTTTCAGTGATTGCCTCTTTTGTCGTTCTGGTCGCGTTAGGGCGTTCGATCAACATTATCTCTCTGGCGGGGCTCGCCTTTGCGGTGGGGATGGTGGTCGACAATGCCATTGTCGTGATTGAAAACATCTACCGCCATCTTGAAATGGGAAAACGGGCGCGCCAGGCGGCTCTTGACGGAGCGAAAGAAGTCGCGGGAGCGGTGGTCGCTTCCACGCTGACTACTTTGGCGGTATTCTTTCCCATTCTCCTGATCCAGGAAACGGCGGGACAACTGTTCCGGGACATTGCGCTGGCGATCATGGCTGCGGTTGGTCTGAGCATGATCGTTTCGATTACGGTGATTCCGGCTGCTGCGGCGCGATTTCTGCATCGCAGTGATGTGAACGAGGCGGGGGCGAAGACGGCAATCGGGCGCCTTTTTACCCAATTGCTGTCTCCGGTCATGCATCTGGTGGAAATTCTACCGAAGCGGGTTGCTGCCCTGGTTGCCGTCGGAACGAAAACCTGGCCGCGTCGAATTGTACTGATCACGGCTTTCTCTGCGGTGACGATTCTGGGGACCCGGGTATTGCTTCCGCCGCTCGACTATCTTCCGAGCGGCAACCGGAACATCGTTTTCGGCCTGCTTTTCCCGCCGCCCGGATACAACCTCGATCAGCTTTCTGAGATGGGGCGTCGGATCGAAGATCACGTCCAGCCGGCCTGGGAGGTGACGGAGAACAAATTCGGCATCGAGACGGTGATGGAGGAACGGGCCGGGGAAAAGACGGAACCCTACGATGTCCGGGAACCCGTTCCGGCAGGAATGGGTAGACGTGAGGAAATGGTGATGCCCCCTCCGCTCCGGCACTACTTTCTGGTGAGCTTTGAGGGGCGCATGTTTCATGGGGCAATCTCGGAAGACAAAAAGCGGGCAGTTGACGCCGTGCCTTTCCTCAATCATGCCACTTCGGGAGTTGCCGCTCCGGACACGATTGCTTTCGCATTTCAAATGCCCCTTTTCCGGGTCGGTGGAACGACGGGATCGGCGATTAAAATTGATCTTACCGGCAATGAGCTTGATCAGGTCAGCGCTGCTGCCGGAGCTGTTTTCGGGACGCTGATGGGGCAGTTCGGACCAACTTCCCTAAAACCGGAGCCTCCCAATTTTTCTCTTCCACTTGCTGAACTTCGCATTGTCCCAAATGACGAGCGGCTTCGTGAGCTTGGCATGACGCGTGCGGATCTCGGCCTCGCGGTGCAGGCAAACGGGGACGGGATTCTCCTCTTCCGGGACTACGAGGAAAACGGAGAGTTGAAGGACATGAAAATCCTCAGTCGTTACTCGAGGGGAAGTGACGCAATGGAGCAACTGCTCGACGCACCGGTTGCGACTCCGGGTGGTGCGGTGGTTGATTTCGGAAGCATTGCTTCCTTACAGCGGGTGCGGGGGCCTGACGAGATTCGCCATGTGGACCGGTTGCGGGCTGTTACGATCGAGCTGACACCACCCCAGGGAATGCCTTTGGAAGAAGCAATCGGTCAAGTTGACGAAACGATTGCCGGACTTCGTCAGGGCGGCGCGATTCCTGCGTCAGTCGGTGTCAACCTTTCCGGTTCGGCCGGTAAGCTGAATGAAATCAAGACGGTTCTGCTTGGTGACGGTACTTTGCTGGGGACAATTTCGAGCACCCTCGTTCTCGCTTTTCTGGTGATCTATTTATTGCTGGTGGTGCTGTTTCAGAGCTGGACGTATCCGCTCGTGATCATGATCAGTGTTCCGCTGGCGACTTTTGGAGGCTTCATCGGACTCGCCCTGGTTCATAAATGGAGTGTCATTGATCCTTATTCGCCGGTGCAAAATCTTGATATGCTCAGCATTCTCGGATTTGTCATCCTTGCCGGCGTTGTCGTGAACAATGCGATTCTGATTGTTCATCAGACCTTGAACTTTCTTCGCGATGATTCCTCGCTTGATCCGCAACTCGCGATTCGCCAGTCGGTCGAAAGCCGGGTTCGCCCGATCCTGATGAGCACGCTCACAAGTGTCGGCGGGATGTTGCCTCTCGTGATTCTCCCCGGTGCCGGGTCGGAGCTGTATCGCGGCCTCGGTGCCGTTGTTGTGGGAGGGCTCGTGGTTTCGACGGTGTTCACGCTTTTTCTCGTTCCCACTGTCCTCAGCGCGATGTTTGCGATTCGCAAAGACGACGCCATAGTGGACGGGTCTCCGACAGGGGACGAATCCACGAAACACTCCGGAGAAGTCGCTCCCGCCTGATCAGGTGTATTTTTTCAGCTGTCATGTTTAACCGGGAAATCCAATGGTTCTATCTGCCGATGATCGCTGCCGCGATTTTCCTGTCGAGCTGTGTCGTCGATCCGGAGGAGCTTGCGAATTCAGATGTGAATGAGGGAGCTTCCTACCGGAACGGATCGGTGAAGCACAAGCTGCTCCCGGCAGGGCGTTGGTGGGATTGTTTCGGAGACTCCGGGTTGAACCGGTTGGTTTCGAAGCTGGACCGGGACAGTCCGTCGTTGGCTGTGGCAATGGCGCGCTACGACCGGGCTCGTGCTGAACTGGGACTGGCGAAAGCGGACCGGTTTCCCCGCGTGCGATCCAACAGTATGGTAAAGCGGACCCGCGACTCTGCGGGAGGCGTTTTTGTTCCTCCGGAGCGGACCTACACCGATTACCGGGCTGCGCTGAATCTGGAATACGAAATCGATCTCTGGGGCCGGGTCAGGAGCCTCGTTGACGCGGCGCGGGCCGAAGCGGATGCCACTGCAGCCGACCTTGCTGCGGCGCGACTTTCGCTGCGTGCTGAGCTGGCACGAAACTATTTTCAGCTTCGTTTTCTCGATTCCGAAATCGCAGTGGTCAAAGAAAGCCTGAGGCTTCGTGAGGAGAACCGGAAGCTTGTTTCGGCCCGGGTCGAAGGAGGTGAAACCACCGATCTCGACCTGGCCCGGGCAGAGTCAGAACGGGAGTCGACCCGCGCGGAGCTTCTTGAGCTGGAGCGAAACCGGGCAACCTACCTTCATGCCATCGCGGCCCTTGTGGGAGAGGCTCCTGCAACCTTCTCGCTTCCGGGCGGATCACTGAAATCGCCGCCGGGAATTCCTTCCGGTATTCCTTCCGAATTGCTGAGCCGCCGTCCTGATGTCTATGCAGCGGACCGTCGCATGGATGCGGCAGCTTCCCGAATTGGTGCGGTGCGCGCGACGTATCTTCCCAGAATCAATCTCGTCGGAAGTGGCGGATTTTCGAACCTTGATCTCGGCGATCTGTTTTCTCCTGCAAGCCTCTTCGGGAGCATTGGGCCGGAAATCGATATCCCACTCTACAACGCGGGCCGCTCGGGACTGGACGAAGATCGAGCCTTTGCCGAATCTGATGAGACCGTCGCCCTGTATCGCGAAACCGTTCTCACCGCATTTCGCGAGGTGGAGGATGCTTTGTCAGGGATTCGTTTTCTCGACCGGGAGATTGCGGCTCATCGATCCGCTTCCTCATCCGCTGTGCGGGCTGCAAACTTATCCCGGAAGAGATACGAGGGCGGACTGGTCAGCTTTCTGGAAGTTGTCGATGCGGAGCGAACCGCATTGAATGAAAAACGAGAGTTGGTTCGAGCCCGAAGTGCCCGGCTTTTGCAAACGGTCCAGCTAGTGCAGGCACTCGGGGGCGGATGGGAGGCTCCCACTCCTGAGGCTTCGTCACGTTATCGCGCAGCAAGTGCTCACTGAATTGTCGTGCCTGTAGGCTAGATTGGAAATGTGAAAACGGTACCCGTCGGCATCTTTCTTTTCTATTCCGCTATCCTCGTCGGGGCCTGCGGTTCTACTGCTTTGTCGATGCCGATTGGCAAGATGAGCGGCACCGAGTACTTTGAGAGCAAGGTTCGTCCTCTTCTGGTGAAGCATTGCTATGAATGCCATTCCGAAGAGGCCGGGAAGCAAAAGGGGAGTCTCCTCCTTGATCGTGAAAGCGGCTGGCTGGAGGGAGGGGATACCGGGAAGGCCGTTGTCCCCGGGCAGCTTGGGGCATCTCTTCTCATCGAAGCGGTAAATCGAGTTGATGAGGATTCTGCGATGCCGCCGAAATATGCCCTCGAGGAGAGCGAGATTGCGATTCTGACGCGATGGGTGAAAGAAGGGGCGCCCGGTCCTGCCGAGGACATGGGGGAGACGGAATTCTCGCAGTTGGGAGATCAGGATGTGATTTTTGAAAAAGCGAAAAATCACTGGGCATTTCAGCCGGTGACAAAGGGGGAGCCGAAACCGGTCAGTAATCCTGCATGGAACCACAATCCGATCGACCGCTTTATTTTCGCGAAGCTGGAGAGAGCGGGGCTCAAACCCTCGCCTGCAGCCCCGAAAGAAGTCCTGCTTCGCCGCGTCAGTTATTCTCTCACGGGGTTGCCACCTGTCGATCCGGAGTTGTCAGAACTTCCCATCGGGGATGTCATTGAAAAGCTGCTCGATTCACCACGCTACGGAGAGCATATCGCCCGCATGTGGCTCGATGTTGCCCGCTACGCCGATACCGCCGGAACCTATCGCCCCGACACAAAGACGCCGCACTACTATCCCTATGCGTTCACTTATCGGGACTACGTCATTGATGCGTTTAATGCGGACAAGCCCTATGACGCATTTGTCAGGGAGCAGCTGGCTGCCGACCTGATTGGAGTGAAGAAGAATTCGCCGGAGATTGCCGCTCTCGGTTTTATCGGCGTCTCCCCCCACCGCAGTATGTCGCACGATTTTGTCGACGATGTTATCGATACCACGACGCGGGGCCTTCTCGGAATGACGGTGTCCTGTGCGCGTTGTCACGATCACAAATTCGAACCGGTCCCGACAGCAGACTACTACTCGCTCTACGGGATTTTTAATTCGGTTGAGCGGCCGGCGCCCTGGAATTTGGATCAGTATCCGCTCATTGACGGCTATCGTCCGTCGGATTCGGATCTCACCGGGTATGAGAAGAAGCGGGCTGAGATTGATAAGAAGTTAACGGAAGCGGGAGACAAAAAGAAGAAGGCGAATAATCGCTCGTTGAAAGAATCGATTGAGCAGACAGAGCTCGCGGAACTTCTCCTTTTCCATGACGGGGCACCGGTTCGGGCGATGACGGTTTCAGAATCGAAAAAGCCCACGGAGCCCGCCGTTTTTATTCGCGGGGAACCTGCCAACCGGGGAGACCGGGTGCCTCGCCGTTTTTTGAAAATCCTGGACGAAAAACAGCCTCCTTTTTCCAAAGAAAACAGCGGGCGACTGGACTTGGCGGAGAAAATTCTTGAGCCCGGGAATCCGCTCACCGCCCGGGTTTATGTAAACCGGGTTTGGGGAATGTTGATGGGGGATCACATCGTCGACACGCCCTCTGATTTTGGTCTGCAGGGATCGGAGCCAAGTCATCCGGAGTTGCTGGATTTTCTTGCCGCTGATTTTATCGAAAACGGTTGGTCAACCCGCCACCTCGTGCGCTTGATCGTGTCCTCACAAACCTACCGGCAGCGAAGTTCTTTTCGTGAAGATGGAGCAGAGATTGATCCGGAGAATCAACTTTTCTGGCGGGCAAATCGTCGCCGTCTTTCCATCGAGGAGTTGCGGGATTCGTTACTGACTGTTTCCGGGGAAATCGATTTCCGGACGAAAGGACGACCCGGTGAGCTGTGGGGAGATGAGGCCACGATGCGCCGCTCCATTTACGGCTACGTGAACCGGTTTAACCTTGATCCAACCCTGCGAAATTTTGATTTCCCGACACCGATGCAGACACAGGGCGAACGAACCGAAAATATTGTACCGCCCCAGGCCCTTTTCCTCATGAATTCCCCCTTCATGGCGAACCGGGTGAAAGCATTGATTGCTTCACTCGAGTTCAAGGAAGGCATGAACCGGGTCGACCGGCTCAATGCAATCTACCGGCGCGTCTACCGGAGGGATCCGGTGGAGAACGAAATCACCCGGCTCAATCGCTTTATCGATATTGAAAAAGGCAGGGATGTATCCCCCTGGCCCCTTGTTGCGCAGGCTCTCTGCATGTCGAATGAATTTCTCTACGTGGACTGATGAACTCTTCCTCTTTTTTCTCCCGTCGTGAGGCTCTTCAGAAGATGGGCTTCGGATTCGGTGCGATTGCCGCTTCCGATTTGCTGGCAAATCCATCGGCTCTCGAATCTCCGCTCGCTCCGCGTCAGCCGCATTTTCCGGCGAAGGCAAAACGGGTCATTCACCTTTTCATGAACGGTGGGCCGTCGCAGATGGATTCCTTTGATCCTAAGCCGAGTCTGCAAAAACTCGATGGGAAAGAACTTCCCGATTCGGTAAAAAACACCCTGCAGCGTACCCAGCGGAACCGGGTCGGAACGGTTTGGGCTTCGCCCTTCCAGTTTTCGAGACACGGGGAAAGCGGCCTCGAAATTTCCGAGCTCTATCCAAATGTCGCGAAACATGCGGACAAGCTCTGCGTGATCCGGTCGATGCAAAGTGAGATTGCGAACCATTCGCCCGGGCTTCTCATGATGAACTGCGGGCATCCGGTTCTTCCCCGACCGAGCATCGGATCCTGGGCATTGTATGGGCTCGGAACCGAGAGTGAGGATTTGCCCGGCTACGTGGTCCTCATGCCCGGCGGAATGCCGACTGCTCAGTCACGAAACTGGACCAGCTCTTTTCTGCCGGGAGTGTTTCAGGGAACTCATATCGAGACAAACGCGAAAGGGGGGGAGATGATTCCGCACCTGACCCGGGAGGGCGTTCGCACGGGTACGCAGCGCAACCAGCTGGGCCTGACTCGTTTTCTCAACCAGCGGCACAAGAATCTGCGCCCCGGAGATGAACGCCTTGATTCGAGGATTCACTCGATGGAACTCGCGTTTCGAATGCAAAGTGCTGCGACAGACGCATTCGATATCACAAATGAGCCGGAAAAAATTCGCGAAGCATATGGCAATACCCCGGTGGGGCGAAACCTCCTCATGGCCCGCCGTCTCGCCGAACGCGGCGTTCGATATATCCAGTGCTATCATGGAGCGGGGCAGCCCTGGGATAATCACGGCAGCCTCATCCCGCGAATCAAGTCTCTGTCCCGCGACTCCGATCAACCGATCGCGGCCCTTCTCGAAGACCTCGATGAGCGTGGAATGCTCGAAGATACGCTTGTGGTCTGGGGAGGGGAAATGGGACGAACTTCCACGATTCAGAAAACAGGTCAGAAAGATCCGGAAAAATGGGGCCGGGACCATCACGTGGACGGCTTTACCGTCTGGATGGCAGGTGGAGGAGTCAAAGGCGGTATGACCTACGGCGAAACGGATGACTTTGCACTCAGCGTAGCGAGCAATCCCGTGCACGTGCATGATCTTCACGCGACCATGTTGCATTTGTTAGGATTTGATCACGAAAAACTGACCTACCGATATTCCGGAAGGGACTTCAGACTTACTGACGTGCACGGCAGTGTGGTAAAAGAGATTTTGGCGTGAGCCAACTGAAGAATTCCGTCCGGTGGAGAAACCGTGACGCACCTGCTTTCCAAATCGGTCAAAAAAAATCCCCGCAATCTGGCCGCTTGCTACCTCGTTTTCCTTTCTTTAGGATCGCGACGTGAAAACGAAAGCACTTTCTATTTTGGCAGGACTGGCAGCTTTGTCGGTCGGAGTCGGCAATACTTCCCGCGCGGAAGACCAGCCCGAACATGATATCGTCGTCTACGGCGGAACCTGCGCAGCAGTCATTGCGGCGGTTCAGGCCAAAGAAATGGGGAAATCTGTGGTCATTGTCAGTCCGGATACCATTCTTGGCGGACTTTCGAGCGGCGGCCTGGGCTGGACTGATACAGGAAACAAAGCCGTGATTGGCGGGCTGTCCCGCGATTTCTATCATCGTATCTGGAAGCAATACCAGAAGCCGGAAAACTGGAAGTTCCAGAAACCGGAGGAATACGGCGGAAAAGGCCAGGGAACTCCTGCGATCGACGGAGATCAGAAAACGATGTGGATTTTCGAACCCAGCATCGCTCGCGCTGTTTTTGAAGAATACGTCGAGGAATTCGATCTTACCGTCCATCGTGACGAATGGCTCGACCGGGAAGACGGAGTCGAAGTAAAGGATGGGCGTATCGTGTCCATCACGACACTGAGCGGAAAGCGGTTTCCGGGAAAAATGTTTCTCGATACGACCTACGAAGGTGACCTGATCGCTGCTGCCGGGGTAGACTATCATGTCGGACGGGAAGCGAATTCGGAGTTTGGTGAGGAATGGAATGGTGTGCAGACCGGGGTGTATCACCACCGCCACCATTTCCAGGTTCTGGGCGAGGATCAGATCAGTGCTTATAAGATTCCCGGCGATCCTGATAGTGGTGTTCTGCCGCGCGTCAGTGCTGCGGATCCCGGCGTGAAAGGGGAAGGCGATCACCGGGTTCAGGCATACTGCTTTCGCATGTGTCTGACGAATCATCCGGAAAACCGCATTCCCTTCACTGAGCCGGAGGGCTACGACGCCTCTCAGTATGAATTGCTCGGCCGGGTCTATGAGGCAGGCTGGCGTGATACGTTTGGAAAGTTTGATCCGATTCCGAATCACAAGACCGATACGAACAACCACGGTCCGTTCAGCACGGATAATATCGGGTACAACTACGATTATCCGGAAGCCAGCTACGAGCGTCGCCGTGAGATCATCAAAGAGCACGAGACCTATCAGAAAGGCTGGCTTTGGTTTCATCTCACCGATCCACGCGTTCCGGAGGACATTCGCGACGAAATGGCGACCTGGGGATTGCCGAAAGACGAATTCGTCGAAAATGGAAACTGGTCACACCAGCTCTACATCCGCGAAGCACGCCGGATGCGGGGCGATTTCGTGATGACGGAAAACGAACTTCGCAAAGTAAATCCGACACCTGATTCTGTCGGAATGGGTTCTTACACCATTGACTCCCACAATGTGCAGCGTCACATCGACGCGGACGGGAATGTGCAGAATGAAGGGGACATCGGAGTCAGCACGCGGGGACCCTACGAAATTGCCTATGGGTCACTTGTTCCGAAAAAAGAACAGTGCGGGAACCTTCTTGTCCCGGTGTGTGTTTCCAGCACACACATCGCATTTGGTTCGATCCGGATGGAGCCGGTCTTTATGATTCTTGCGCAAAGCGCGGCGACGGCGGCGGTTATGGCGATTGACAGTGACATCTCTGTCCAGGACGTGCCCTACGGGAAACTTCGCGAGCGGCTCCTCGCTGATGGCCAGATTCTTGAGTATGACGGTCCCGTTGCCGGAGGTAAAGGGAAGCCGGTATCCAAATTGGAGGGACTGGTCGTCGATGATGAAAAAGCGGAATTGACCGGGAAGTGGAAACCCAGCGGCAGTAACGGTCCTTTTGTTGGTTTTGGTTATCGTCACGACGACAATGAGAACAAAGGGAAATTCGAAGCAAAATTCTCCACGGAGATTCCTGAGTCCGGAACCTACAGCGTCCGGGTTTCCTACCCGAAAAACAGCAACCGGGCCACGAACATCCCGGTATCGATCACTGCTGGCGGGGAAACGAAAACTCTACTGTTGAACCAGCGCGAAACTGCTTCCAACGAACCGTTTCACAATCTGGGAGAGTATTCCTTCAAGAAAGGGGAAACCGCCACGGTTACCATCTCCAACCGCGACACGGACGGGTACGTTATCATCGATGCAGTCCAGTGGCTTCCGGAGGATTAGACAGGGTAATGCCAGGGAGCGAACAGGGTCGGGTGATCGATTCGGTTCTGTTCGTTCTCCAGTTCCCACATGGCCGGTTCGAAAGGTGTTATTTTTTCGTTCGTGAACTGCCACCACTTTCCAGAATAATGGTGGAAAGACCGCTGTCCGGAGTTCTGCCGGTGCTTCGGACATAGAGGCGGAATACCGAATCAACAGCCGAAGCGGAAACTTCGGATTGGGACGGGACAGGGGCGCCGCGTGCAAGTGCCGGCATTTCTTTTCCCCACACGAGGCTCCGTAGTTGCTGCAATGCGGCATCGCGTTGACCGTCCTGAAGGTCACTGAACCAGTATACGGAATCCACCTCGTAGACTTGAACGAGCTCAAACATGGCGTCCATTACGGAACGTCTTTTGTTGTCTTTGGGTGGGCTGGAATCGAGGAACTTTTCGGCATTGAATCTGGTCGTATGCAGGGAGCACCCGCTGACTTCGAGAAAAATGGCATTGGAAAAGTTGCGGGCGATTTCCTCCCGGAGATCCTTGAGATAGGGAGCCATGCTTCCGGACGTATCCAGTATTACCCCGAGAGTTTCCCCTTTGACGTTCATGCCTCCTATGCTGCGCCCGGTTTGCTTTCCTCCTGAATTGCCACTGGTTCCTTTTCCACCAACAAATCGATTGCCCGTTTCCGGTGGAGGCGGAGATGCTGCGTTGGGTTGTATGATAGCAAAGGTGTTGTTGGTGTTTCCGCCGAATCGCCGGTCTCCTTTAAACTGAGGAGACGTTTCCGGGGCCATATTTTTCTCGCCACCTCCTGCATCCCCGTTGGATTCCGGATTTGTCGGATTCTGGGAGATGAGACCCGGAGGGAGCCCTTCAGCTAATTCTGAATTGGCGCCAAAAGTAAAAATGGGACCGTTTTGATTCTCTCCTCCCGTATTGGAGTTGTCAGAGAGACCACCACCTGCTTCTCCGGCATCCTCGCCACCACTCGCCCTGCCCGATTCCCCCATGCCGGATTTGTCCCCTTTTCCGACACCTGATCCGTGCCCGTCCCCTCCGGGGCCTGTTCCCTTCAAACCGAAACCGGCTCCGAATCCGGTGCCGGAGCCTCCTCCCGCTTTGAGGGATAGCAGCAGAAAGAGAAGCAAAAGGAGTAGAATGGAGCAGGCAAACGCTTTTACCCAATCTTTGACCGTGGCACGTTTCTCTGTTTTTCGGTAATCGGTCATTTGATGGTATCCAGCTTTCTTCCTCCCTCACCGAAATTCAAGGTCTCCTCTCTGAGATAGGGCTCCCAGCCAGCTTCGAGATCTCCGACACCTTTTATCAGTTTTTCAACTTCGAGAAAAGCTTCGAAGGAATCTGCATAGACGAGTTGAGATAAATAGATTTGGTTTCCGGGATCGTCCTGATTCAGAGCATTCAGATTTCGCAGACCATTGAGGATGGATAGAATTTGTTGCCTCTCCCGGATCGGATCAATTCCTTCCCCTGGAATCGGGTCGGCCCGGCCATTCCTGAGACGGATCGCCTCTTCATTGAATTTTGATTCTGTAATTCCTCCCTGCCGGTTGCGGGAGAAGGTCTGCACGGGGTAAACCAGCCCGTGACGATAAATGATATTGAACGGCTTTCCGGGATTGCTTTGCTGAGTGGGAAGATGCAGGACTTCTTTTCGAGAGTTGATCAGGTCCTTTTTCTGATTATCGAGTTCTTCCTCCTGCCGTTTTCCGGATTCGACGGCTTCTTTCAGAGAGGCAATTTCCGGGATCAGGCGGGCTGCTGCCTGTTCGAAGGTCGCCTTTTTCTTTTCCATTTCCCCGATCTCAGTGAGGAGAGAATCTATCGTTTCGCTCTCGTTCTTTGACTTCTCCGACAGGGCGGCCGCGAGCTTGTTTCGCTCCCGTAATAACTCAACCAGTTCACCAGTCCGTTTCATTTCGGCATCGACTTGCTCCAGCAGCGGGCTGATTTCATCCCACTCCTTTTGCTTTTCCATGAGGAGCTTTGCATCTTCTCGATTTCCGGAGGTGGATTCATTGGAATCACCGGGACTGTCGATGAGTAAAGCGACGAGAATTGCGATCAGAACAATCCCGCCGAACGCGTTGCACATCGTGTCGAGAAGAAGGTCGAGGCTGCCCTCGGCGTTTGTCTCTCGTCTCCTCACGGGGCAAATTCTCCTGGAGTTGTCAGAATATGGATCTCGGTTTTCTCATCCAGTGCGCGATGGGAAATTGGAAACCCTTCGTCAAGAGCGGCGTTGGCCATTGTGCGAAAAGGTTCGACGCCGGAGGGACGAATGAAAAACAGGAAATAGTCGCTGGACTGATCTGCAGTTGAAATGAGGGCGTTGAACTGATCGGGGTTTACCTCTTTTTTCTTCTCTCCATTTTTGAATCCTGAAATTGTAGCTCCGTCCTTCCCGACAACTACCACGAAAGGATTTCGATTGGTGTCTCCCGGTTGAAGCCAAATCTGTTCCGCTGCTTTTGATTGAGCGAGGTCGTCGGCCTTAGCGTTGACGCGGCCCCTCAGCTGTTCGGCAATTCCGGCGAGTCGATTCTGCTCAGCCTCCAGCTCGGCTGCTTTTTCCTGTACAGATTCGAGTTCCGTTTTCAAAGCGTCCAGGCGGTCTCTAAGTGCTTTGGATTCCGTGGGTTCCTCCTTCAGCATTGATGCCCTGATCTCGCCAATCTCCGCCTGCAGTCTGGAATCGGTTACCCCTGCAAGATCGAGTTTTAGAATTTCAAACTCCCGAATTTTCTCTTTGGCCTTGCGTACGAGGTCGTCCAGTTCCTCCAATGTGAGATCGTTAGGTTTCTCGACGGGGACATTCATGAGCCCCGGCTGTTCGAGCATCAAAATCAGGAAGATTACGATCAGGATCAGAATCCCACTGACGGCGGTGATAATGTCCTGAAAGGCGAAGAAGCTGACATTCGCCCCTCCTGATTTGCGTCTTTTCGGCATCTTGTCAGGAAGTTAGCCGGAGGCGGGATACGACGTGGGCGTGACAATAGTCGTTGCACTCGTCGAGGAAAAGCGCTTCCCGCTGTTGAAGGAATGTCATCCGAACCTGGACAATAAGAGCAGCAACCAAAGCAATCAGTGTTGTTTCAAAAGCGGTGGAAAGCCCGCCTGTAATCCCGCCGAGAGATTCTTTCAGCATTTCCATATCTTCACCGGCTGCGGCGAGAGTCGCGCCGAATCCACCTATGGCATCGCTCAGGCCGAGAACGGTCCCAATAAAACCGAGAACGGGAATGGCCCATATAAAACCGTTGATGAGGCGATAGCTGGACTCCTGATGGCCCTCATCGTAGTCCGCCTGGGTTTGCAGAATGTCAGATACGTCACTGATACGACCGATATTTCGCAAGTTCGAGAGTGCCCGTTCAATGCGGTTGAAGAGAACGAAATGTCGGGTGTCATCCACGGAATGATGAATCGACGCCAGGACTTCTTTTGAGGTATCAGAGTTGAGCACAAAATCCGGCTGCTCGGGGAAAGGCTTTAGATCGAGTGCACGTCTCTGAAAATTGAGTTTTCTCTCTTTTACAAAGAGAATCGCCATGCACCAGAAAAACAGGAAGGCGATAGGGACCGGGATCAGTCCGCGCAAAAACATCGCCGCAACAACTTGAGTCGGCTCCATTCGGTTTAAGGCATAAACTACAAATACGAAAAACAGGACCGTCATCGCGAGGGCAATGAGGAAACTGACAGCATTGTTAACTGCAGTAAACCGCGCGCCGGGGAAGCCGAATCTTTGCTCGAAATCATTGCGTGCCCAGTTTAGCTCGGCCTCCTCTGTAAGAAGGTCTTCGGAAGGCAGGCCGGGTT
>JAKSBG010000439.1 GCA_022361255.1 Verrucomicrobiales bacterium | reverse complement strand
TACTTCTCCAGGACAGCATTTCGCTCATCTGCCAAGTGAGCTGTCGGCCCCGTTTTGACAAACGGCACCGGCTCGACCATGACAATTCGCTTCGTGAATTTCTGCAATTCTCCGATCAGTCGGTCATACGCCGCTTCGAACTCCTCCAACCGCTCCAACCCGTCGAGCGATTCCATTTTCCCGAAGCTGAGCACGAAGACCCCCGGTTCGATTTTTTCCCGACCGTCCGGGATGCTGCCCTCTCGCGTGTCACCTTTTTCCGTGTAGAAAAACATCGGCCTTTGCTGGCGGTAGACCGTGTCCCCCGACCACCCGAGGTTTCGCACTCTCAGCTTTTGATCGGGAAAAGCCTTTTGCAGCATCGCTTCAAAAACGCCGAACTCCTGCATCCGGAACACATCCGCTCCGCCCATCAGGCTCACAGTTAAACCTGTTTGGTCGCTGACCAAACCCTCTTGAGTCGAAGGCGGAACAGGGTTGGGTCGTGGCTTGAAATGGCGGACCAACGCGAGCGAGTCATCCTGCTGCGCCGGGTCGAAGGCCTGGAGTGGAACTACCGCCAGAATACTGACGGCAAAGAGGTATCGTAACATGAAGGGAAACAAACCACGTTTCCCCCTCCCCCAACAAGCACGGAAAAGCGTGAAATGGGAGCCCGATCCCTGCCGTGGCGACAGCCGGAATTTCCCCTTCCCATTTCCCCACCCCACGCTACTGATTGAGTATGTCCGATTCCCCGTCTAATTCCCCTGAACGCGACCCGTCCACGCTCCGCAGTGCGCGTTGGTGGGCTCCTGATGACCAGCGCAGCTTTGGGCACCGGTCACGTCTCAAGCAAATGGGGTTTGATACCGATGATTTTCAGGGAAAGCCGACCATCGGGATTCTGAATACCTGGTCCGAAGTGAACAATTGCCACACTCACTTTCGCGACCGTGCCGAAGAAGTGAAGCGCGGAGTCTGGCAGGCAGGGGGCTTTCCGCTGGAGATTCCGGTGATGTCGCTCTCGGAGAGCTTCATGAAACCGACGAGCATGTACTACCGCAATCTGCTCGCGCTGGAAGTGGAGGAAACGCTCCGATGCTACCCCATTGACGGAGCCGTGCTCATGGGAGGTTGTGACAAAACGGTCCCGGCAACAATCATGGGCGCAACTTCGGCAAATATTCCGAGCATCTTTCTCCCGGCCGGCCCGATGCTGAAAGGCTGCTGGCGCGGGGAAACCCTCGGATCGGGAACGGACATGTGGAAATACTGGGCGGAACGCCAGGCAGGCAATCTCTGCGAGGACGGATGGGCTGAGCTGGAAGACGGTATCGCCCGCTCTCCGGGTCATTGCATGACGATGGGAACGGCCTCGACAATGACCGCTTTAGCGGAAGTGTTAGGGCTTTGTCTCCCCGGCTCGACTTCCATTCCGGCAGTGCATTCCACCCATGCGAGAATGGCCTCCGCGATCGGGCGAAGGATCGTGGATCTGGCCTGGGACAAGGTGACACCCCGCAGTCTCCTCACCGAAGAAGCCTTTCACAACGCTGTCGTCACGGACATGGCACTGGGAGGATCTACCAATGCCATCATTCACCTCATCGCGATGGCTGGTCGGGCCGGCGTGGAACTGACGCTGGACAAATTCGACGAGATTTCGGAGCAGGTGAAGGTCATCGCCAACATTCGTCCCTGCGGCGAATACGTGATGGAAGACTTTTACGACGCGGGAGGCATTCTTGCGCTTCTTTCGCAGATCAAAGAGTTTCTCCGGCTCGATGCCCCCACTGTTTCCGGAAAAACGCTCGGCGAAAATCTGGAAGGTGCCGAGGTTTTCAACGACGACGTGATCCGGCCGGTCGATAAACCGGTTGGCAAAGCGGGAGGGACATTCGTTCTAAGGGGAAATCTGGCCCCGGACGGAGCCGTGATCAAACCGACTGCCGCTGAAGAGCGACTGCTCAACCATCGCGGACCGGCAGCGGTTTTTGCCGACTACGCGGATATGAAAGCCCGCATCCACGATGAATCACTCGGACTGACTCCGGACCACGTCATCGTTCTGCAGCACGCAGGACCAATCGGGGCGCCGGGCATTCCTGAATGGGGCATGCTGCCCATTCCTGACTACCTTCTCAAACAAGGGGTCCGCGACATGCTCCGCATTTCCGACGCCCGCATGAGCGGAACGAGTTACGGGGCCTGTGTCCTCCACGTCGCGCCGGAGTCCGCCATCGGTGGCCCGCTTGCTCTCGTAAAGGACGGCGATTTCATTGAAGTAAATGTGAAAGAGCGGAAACTGCATCTCGACGTGTCCGACGATGAACTCAAACGCAGAAAAGCAGACTGGAAGCCCCGGCCTTCCCGGCACTCGAGAGGTTACGGACGGCTCTATGCGGAAGAGATCACACAGGCGCCCGAGGGGTGCGATTTTCGTTTTCTTCATCAGGGCGACGACGCCCCCGAACCCGATATTTTCTGACCAGATTCCGCTTTTCACCGCCGCCGGTTTCGCCTTAGGATCCTGACAAATGACCGACCCCGCCGACAACGATTCGGACCTGGAAAAGGATCCTCCAAAATCGACCCTTTACGTCGTCACGTCCGCCCTCGTCGCGGCAGCCATTCTCGGGTTCGTTGTCTTCATGCTGATCCGCGGCTATCAATGGCGCGGGGCGCTGGCCGAACTACGGGCCGAACCGGGAATCGAAATCCTGAGTGTGGAGCGGGTCGGGTTTTTCAAGAAACGGCTCCGCGGGTTGCGTGATCCGCTCGCTCCCAAAGCGGAGGATATTCTGCTGAAACACAATATCGGTCCGCACACCTCCGATGTCGTTCTCACAGAATACCATTCTCTGAATACCCCCTACGCAAAACAGCGACAGGAAGAAACCGACGCAAACCTCAACAAACTAAGAAGCGAACTCATCGAATCGGTCGGAAAATTTGCCGAATCGCTTCGAAAAAAGCGGGAGCAGGACCTGGAACGAATTACGGAACTGCTGATGGAGGCACACTTTCCCGAGGCCATGAAATCCGTCAGTCTGGAGTGGAAGGGCGGCAACTGGTTGGCAAAGGGTGAACTCTACGCACCGCAGCGGGAGAACTTCGTCAAACATTCGCCCGAATACATCATCGAAGGCGAAATCGACTTCAGCGAGCTCGTCGACCTGACCGCATCGAAAACCAGTTCGCTCCGTGCCGATATTGAATCAACCAATCTTCTCGAAACCAACATGGATGGCGAATTGGTTCATACCGAGCGCATCGCCCGCCTCGTTTCCGACTACGACGAGGTGTGCAAAAATTCCAATCTACCCCGTCCGGCGCTCCAGTTGGAATCCACCGGGGCGGAGAACAGCGAACTGACCGCCATCCGGGAGGAACTGCTTTCCGCGTCACTGGACTCAAGCCGGTTTCTGCCGGCAGGAAAGGCAGAGCAGAAAGGGGGCACAGCTGCCGTCAGACTCAAACTTGTTGTGACCAGTGAGTGAGGCATCACGAGATCGCACCCCGCTGCGACATCCTGAAATTCTCATCGCTCCCGGCATCACCTTTCTTGCCGTCATTGGAATACTTGCCATCGCCCGCTTCTACGGAGACCTGCCGGTTCGAGCTCCGGAATGCGCCTTTCGCGAACGTTTTGCGATTCCCTGTGCCGGCTGCGGCGGGACCAGATCCATGCAGGCACTGTCCCGTGGAAACATCGGCGCAGCGCTCCGGTTTCACCCTGCCGCCGTAATCGGGGTTTTCGCCTCACTGCTCTGGATGCTGCGTGGTATTCGGCGATACTGCAGCGGCGAAAGCCCGACCCCGCCGGAAAAAGTGAACCGGCATTTCCTGCGCGGAGTCGCTTTCGCTGTCGCGATGATATTTCTGAACTGGATTTACCTCATTTTCTTTCTCCCGTAAATGCCATGACGATTGACCTGACAAACCAACAAGCCGTCATCACCGGCGCCGCCAACGGAATTGGAGCAGCCATCGCAAAAGCCTTTCTCGATGCCGGATCCTCCGTTCTCGCACTCGACTCCGATGCCGACGCGCTTGCTGCGTTTCGGAAAGGACAATCGGGAAACCTGGAAACGGCGACCGCTGATGTGTCCGATTTTGACAGCCTGAAAGAAATCGCGGCGGGGCGCAATGTCGATCACCTGATTTGCGCGGCCGCGATCGGATCCGGCGTGGGAGGGTTTCCTTTCTGGAATCAATCACCGGCAGACTGGGGCCGCGTAATCGACGTCACCCTCATGGGGACCGTCAACACACTCCACGCATTCGTCCCGCCTCTTCTATCCGGAGAAACAGATCGGAAATCTGTCGCCATTCTCGCCTCCGTCGCAGGACAGATTGGTTCGCAAACTGACCCACCCTACAGCGCGTGCAAGGCAGCGATCATCAACTTCGCCCAGTGCGCCGCGAAGGACTTCGCGAGTCGTGGCATCCGGGTAAATGCGATTTCCCCGGGCATGGTCAGAACCGCGCTGAGCCGTTCGGTTTTCGAGGCAAACAAAGACAGTGAGGCCGGAAGCTACGAAGAATGGGGAATCGAAAAAGTGGAGAAAACGGCCCCTCTCGCCCGCTGGCAGGAGCCGGAGGAATTCGGCGCCATGGCCGTCTATCTCGCCAGTGAGCACGGTCGAAACATCACCGGTCAAACGATCAATATCGACGGAGGTCAGGTGATGCATTCCTGATCGGGTTTGTGCTATGTTATTCAGATGAAACCGCAACATTTTCTCTTCGTATACCTTACCGCTCTGGTCTTTCCGGCCCTTGCCAACGATTCCGCGCTGAACGACGGGGCAGAAGGCCCTGAGCCGATCGGATGGCGCCCCGGGGTCGAGAGCATCGTGCAAATGAAGGCAGAGCACCTCGACATTCATTTCGGGACGGAGATGACGCACGTCACTGCCCGTTTCACTTTTCTGAGTCACAAGAAATCGGGTCCCGCCCGTCAAAAACTCGGTTTCCCGATTGCGGCACGGTCGGAAACCGACGGCGACATCAGCGGTCCGATTGAGAATCTCGTCACGAGAGTCAATGGAAAGGAAGTGCCATCTGAACTCGTCGAAGGCTATTTCGAAGCGATTGTAAAACCCGACGGATCGATCTTTTATCAAAAACACGAAGCTCCCGCACCGAATCCCGGAGACGGGCTGATTCGCAAGCACGCCTGGTATGTAATCGAGGTCGATTTTCCGGTGGGCAAAGAAGTAGTCGTGGAGCGTGAGTATGACTGCCCTACCGGCGGCGACACCAGTCTGAACGCATTTTTCATCTACGAAACCCGAACCGGCGGCGCGTGGAAAGGTGTTATTGAAACTCTCACTGCAGAAGTCACATTTGACGACTCCGTCAGGACAGATCTCGTTGCGTTTCACCCCCGGAACGGCTGGAACTGGTCGAGCGATCGTTCACGGGCGACTTTGACCTGGGAGAATTTCGAACCTCGAACAGAAGAAAATCGAACCTACTTCGAAATTTCCACTCTCGATCTCAAACGCGTAGAAGAGATCCACAAAGAGAATCCCGATGACTTCCCCGGCCCGGAAGAATGGATCAGAGGCTGGAAAGAACGAAACCAAAACCCGTGACGCGCCGGTAGATCCGCTCCCTTCCCGCGCCCCCCTTTGCGCGATACCATTTTTTCATGACCTCGCCGGTTCGCCACCTCTTCTACGGAATCGCGTTCCTTCTGATCGTCTGCCTGGTTGCCATCATCGGCTACATGATGGCGGGCTGGACCCTGGTGGAGGCGGCCTACATGGCGGTCGTCACCGTATTCACCGTGGGATACGGCGAAGTCCGGGAGCTGACCACACCGGGTATGCAGATATTCACGATGGGATTCATTATCTGCGGATGCACTGGTTATCTTTATATTGGCGGGGCGCTGGTTCAGTTCCTTGTCGAAGGCCAAATTGAAAACACACTGGGAAAACGTCGCATGTCCAAATCGATCGAAAACCTCACCAATCACACCATCATCTGCGGCTTCGGTCGCGTGGGAAGAATGCTGGCCACCGAGCTGGAAGCCGCGAAACATCCTTTCGTTATCATCGAACGAAGTGAAACCGCAGAGGAGGAGATCCAGGAAAAAGGCTACAACTACCTGCGCGCCGACGCTACCAGCGAGAAAGCTCTCATTCGGGCCGGGGTGGAAAAAGCTTCCGAAATCGCCGTGGTTCTCCCCGATGACTCGGCGAACGTCTTTGTGACACTCAGCGCGCGAAACCTGAATCCCGAGCTGTCTATCGTTGCCCGCGGAATGACCCCGTCGACAGAAGGAAAACTCATGCAGGCAGGAGCGGACCGTGTCGTTCTGCCCGAGCATATCGGAGCCGAGAGAATCGCGAGCCTGATCCTGCGTCCGACCGCGAGCTCTCTGCTCACCGACGAACTGGTCATCAGCCACCTCGCGAATGACCTCGCAGACCTCGGTCTCAATGTAGAGGAATTTTCCATTCCACCCGGTTCGAACCTGGCAGGCCGGACACCGGCCGATCTGGAAACGGCAGGCAGCAGCGCTTTCCTCATCGTCGCGATCGTCCGGGCCAACGGGGAAGCAGTCCACAGCCCCCCCATGGACACTTTTTTTAACGAAGGCGATATACTCATTGTCGTCTGCCATTCCGGCACACCGCCCGATTTCACCGAAGTTTTCGCTCTGAAGCGCGAGTCCGTCAAAGAGTAGGCTCCCGCCTTCAGGATCGGAAAAACCCGCATGAAATCTCACGGGAATCGGCGATGATTCGCCCGCCCATGTTTACCCTTCTGAAAACCGACACCGAAACGTCCGCCCGTCGCGGACGCATGACGCTGGCCCACGGAGAAGTGGAAACGCCAACTTTCATGCCGGTGGGAACGCGCGGAACGGTGAAATCAGTTCACCCGGCCGAACTGACGACTCCGGAGCTCGATTGCCGAATCATTCTCGGCAACACCTACCACCTCTACCTGCGGCCCGGAACCGACGTGCTCGATGAATTCGGCGGACTCCACAATTTCATGCAATGGGACCGTCCCATCCTGACTGATTCGGGCCGGTATCAGGTTTTTTCTCTCTCCAAACTGCGGAAGATCACCG
>JAKSBG010000435.1 GCA_022361255.1 Verrucomicrobiales bacterium | reverse complement strand
CAACGAACCTCGAAGGTGTTGCCACGCGGTTGGATCCCGTCAATCTCGAGCTGATGATTCGCAATCCGCGTTTTGTAAAACGCGACACGGTGATGCCCAGCTCTTTTGCGGGGCCGGATCGCGATCTCGACGAGGTTGAGGCATTAAAGCAATACCTCTCTACGATGACCTACGACGTGCCGGAATATCCGGTCGGTGACATTGACGCAGGTCGCTCCCTGTATCATCGGATCGGATGCGCGGCCTGTCACGCTCCCGAGGTCGGTTACCGCCCGCCCGGAATTCCGGAGAATGCGGAGATCGAAATGGCAGGTTTGCCGAGTGTGCCGATGAATCTCGCTGACTTGTATGATCTCAATGCGATGACTCATTTTCTCCTGTCTCCCAATGAGCACCGCCCATCAGGAAGAATGCCGGATTTTCAGCTGTCGACAGAGGAGGCGGCAGATCTGGCTGCATATTTGAAGGCAGGCCCGGACCTGCAGCTGCCGGAAAATGTAACGGAAGCGCTGGAGGGGGAAGAGCCATTTTCTCCGAATGAGAATCTCGCCCGTGTGGGCAAAGAGCTGTTTCAAAAGAAAAACTGTACGGCTTGCCATACGGTGCCGGGAAAAAAGAGGCGGACATTGCACCGCGCGACTCCCCTCACTGCGCTTCCAACGGACTCCGTCGGTGGCTGTTTTTCGGAGCGACCGCCGGGCGGCGAGGTTCCGTTTTTCGGACTCGATACGGTTCAGAAACGAGCGATTCGGGCGACGCTGGAGCGTCTCGACAGAGCGGATGGAATGACGCTGCCGAACCTCCTCGATTGGCGGATGAAAAAATTGAACTGCTATGCCTGCCACGAGCGGGATGGCGTCGGCGGCGCGGAGACGTCGCGGGAGGTGTATTTCGGCTTTGCCGACAGGAAAGCAGTGGAACTGGGGAGGTGGGGGAATTTGCCTCCCCTGCTGGACGATGTCGGCGCAAAACTGACGGATGACTGGCTCAGAGGGATTCTGAATGGCAAGCGGGAAGGGGTTCGATCCTACCAGGTGGCGCGCATGCCGGTGTATTCAGAGCGTGAGATTTCCCCCTTTCCGGCGGCTTTTCAGCAGTATGATTCCCTGCCGAAGTTGCGGAAGTCTCGCGAGGCGACCGCCGATAGGGGAGAGATACTATTTTCCGCCGAAGGGAAAAATTGTGTGCAGTGCCATCAGCCGGGACCGGATGGAGCGCAAACCCTGCCGGGGATTGATCTGCGGGTGGCACCGGAGCGGCTCAGATTTTCCTGGTTTCAGGAAGCCGTCGCCAATCCGGCGGAAATGCTCCACGGCGCGCCGATGCCGGATGTGTTCCCCGATGATGAAGCTGCGAAGGTTGATACCGCAGCGATCTGGAAATACCTCGAATCGTTGAGGCCGTGATGTTTGGTTCCGACTCGAGAGTCGACCGGAACTGCGTGATTACTCTTCGTCGGTGTCTTCGACGGTGATTTTCTTCTCGATGATCTCAGTGAGAGCAATGTCGGCGGCTCCCATGCGGTGGTCGGTCTCGACAAGTGGTGTGCGACCCATATTGAGCTGCTTCACACGTGCGGAAACGAGATTGATCAATCTCGGGGGTTCCGGGATAACTTCGGATGCCTTCTCGACTAGGTCGCTTCTCATGGTGATCGGTCCTCCTCCGGAGGGGGATGCCTTACGTTCACTTCCTCCGCCGGGAAACGCTACTATGTTGGACGCTTCGTCGGCCATTGGGTGAATGCAATTATGCGGCTGTGGTTTAGTTGGTTCGTGCTGCGGTTCAAGCGCAGACCTAAATAGTGAACCTTGCGCTTAGCACAAAATTTATAAATATCAACTATTTAGCGAGAATTACCGGCGGAAACAGCAAATTGTTACTCCTATTCGCCCTTTGGCTTGATGGTAATGCGCTTTAGGCGGGCGGAGTCTTTAGGGCTCCAGGTTGATACGTCGGGGTGGTCCTTGAAATGATTGTGAACAAGACGGCGCTGGTAGGAGTTCATCGGGGACAATTTGAGGGCTTTTCCCCCGGCAATGACGCGGGCGGCGGCGGCTTCTGCTTCCTCGATCATTCGATAGTCCCGGGCGGCGCGGTAACTGTCGATATCGATTTTGAAACGGGGTGCGTCGGGCAGACGGTCCTGGACGACGCGATTTGCGAGATACTCTATTTCTTCGAGTCGCTCGCCACGCTGACCAATCAACAACTTTGCGTCGCTGGTGGTGGCAATATTCACGACTCCTGTTTCCCGGTCGACTTCCACTGATGTAGCAAAGCCGAGATAGCCGAGCATGGAATCGAGAACTTCCTGGGCGGTATCGAGATGGTCCATTGGCATAGAATGTTAGGAGAAAAGGAGTAGAGAAGTAAAGGAGTGGGAGAATGAAAATTACTTCCGCTTTTTCTTCGGCTTCGTGTGGCGGTCGCCTTTTTCGCCGGGCATTCTGGTGCGGTCTTTGCGGCTTGCCCCACCGGGTGACTGACCGGCATCGCGTGCTTTCTGCGCAGCGGCGGCCTGCTCCTGCATTCTTTCCATGAAACCCTTCTTCCCGGAATTCTTGCGTTTTTGCAGTTCCGGCTCCGGCATCTTGTTCATGAGCCAGGTTTGCAGGATGGAGAATGCGTTCGAGGTGGTCCAGTAGAGAGCGAGGGCGGCAGCGAAGTTGTAACAGATCACCAGGAAGATGAACGGCATCAGCATGAAAATCATCTGCTGAGTTTTGTCGCCGGTCTTCGGAGTGATTGCGATCTGAATGAAGCTGGTGAGGCCCATCAGGATGGGGAGGAGATTGAAGGGAATCCCCAGCCCCGGAATCATGAACATGGTGTCAGGCATCGAGAGGTCATCGACCCAGAGAAAGGACTCGTGGCGGAGCTCCACGGCGCTCCACAACATCCGGTAGAAGGCCAGAAAAACGGGCAGCTGAATAAACATCGGGAGACAGCCACCGAGAGGATTGATGTTGTAGGTGCGATACAACTTCATCGTTTCCTCGTTCAGCTTTTGCTGATCGTCTTCATACTTCTCCCGAAGCTCTTTCATCATCGGGGTCAGCTTCGACATCCGCTTCATCGAGCGAGCGGACTTTGCGTAAACGGGCCAGATCACGAGGCGGATCAGGATGGTGATCAGGATGATGGCCCAGCCGTAGCTCCCGACGATCCCGTGCAACCATGTCAGGCCGAGGATGAGGCCTGCAGCGAGCGGTTTGATCGCCCATCCGAAGAGCCATCCGAAAATCGGAATTTCGTCGTAGTGCATGACGCGCTGGCTCTCGTCGCCGAGTCCTTTGAGACGGGAATATTCTTTGGGGCCGAGGTAGATTTTGAAACGAAGGGTTTGTTGATCACCCGGGTTCATGGTTTGGGCGGGAAGGCCCACGCCTGCTTCGGAGGCGAACATGCGCTTTTTCTCGGAAGCCTCTTTGTCGTTCTCAACGACGACTGGAAAACGGCTGCCCCAGAGAGTTGCGGGGTAGGCTTCCTCCGGTTTGACGATGGTGGCGAAGAACTGGTCGTTCACCCCGGCCCACTCGAGCGAGTCGACGTCGAAGGTGTCATGCGGAATTTCGTTTTTTCCGAATATTCCCAATACTTTCTTTCCACCGTAGTGGTCGACGGTCTCGTATTTGAATTTCTCGTTCGTCCGGAACCAGAACATGCCGATCTGCATGGACCACTCATTGAGATGGAGAGGGGCGGCTGATCCGGAATAGAGATAACGGTTTTCGAAGACGAGTGGGGTCTGCGCGGCGTTTTTTACGGTCAGAGCCAATTCGATTTCATGGGGGTCGGAGTCTTCTCCAGCGGAAAGGGTGTAGGTTTTGGAGAGCTCGAATCCCTCCTTTGTTTTTGTGGAATAGGTGATTCCGGTGTCGGAAGAGGAATCGACAGTCCAGTTGGTTCCATCGATTTCTTTCGGTCCGGTCGACAGTGCCCCGACCGGATTCTTTGCCGTTTCGTTGATGCCGATCGGTTCAGGGCCGTTCAGTGTTTTGGCCTGGGTTTTGAGTTTTGCCACGCGAACACCGGCACCCCGGTTCGTCATTTCAAATGTTACAAACTCATTTTCGAGCACGTGAGTCGCTGCCGCAACAGAGGACTCGGACGCCGCCTGGTCAGGCGATGCTTCTGCAGACGGCGCTTTGTTTTCCGCTGTTTCTGCTTCCGGCGGGGCATTTTTCTTTGCCTCTTCCGCAGCGATGCGTTCCGCCTCCATTTGTTTGGCGGTTTCTTTGGCGTTCCATGTGCCCCACCAAAAAAGCAGGCCAAGGCAGATGACGACGGCAATCCAGGATGTGCGATCCATGTTTTTCATGGGCAATAAAGAGAAAGATTAATCAGAGTCGGGTGAGGATTTTCGGGGGTCGTTTTCCGGCATGTCGCAACAGCGACGGCCTACATAAGCGGCCTCCGGGTGTTTTGCCAGATATTCTTCCCATCCGGGAGGAGGATCGTAGCCCATTCCGCCCCAGGGGTTGCACCGAAGAATGCGATACAGTCCCTGAAAGGAGCCTTTGATCGGTCCGTTCACGGTGACGGCATCGATATAATACTGGGAACAGGAGGGATAGAATCGGCACCCGCTCATGGGGCCACAGATGAAATGCAAAGGGGGCGAAATGACCACCTGGTAGATGCGGACAAAGAAGATCAGGACCGGATTGAGAATTTTTTTCATATCTCAGTCCCGGCCAGTACCGGGACCTTTCTCCGGCTTTGGATGCATCAGGTCGTTGCGGTGCAGCATCCACTTCCATTCTTTTTCCAGTTGTTCGCTGGTGGCGTCGGCGGCCCGGTTCCGTGCAATCAACACAAGAAAATGACCGGGTTTGATTCGGTCACCAATGCGCTGCGCGATTCCGCGGAGGCGACGGCGAACCCGGTTTCGGGTTACTGCGTTTCCGATTTTTTTTGTGGTGATCAGTCCGAGGCGGATTTCTTCACCCAAAGTCTCGTCGGAGAGAAAGCCGAGAACGAGGAATTTCCCGGCGAACGATTTGCCCTCTTTGCGAACGCGCTGGAAGTCGCCGCGACTGACAATTCGTCTGCTGCGGGGAAATTTCATCCGTTACACCGGGATGCGGCGAAGACGGCGAAATTCGGCGTATCGTCGGTCAGTGCCGCAGGGAAATACTTAGCGACCGTGCTGGACGGTGTGACGCTTGTACTTCAGCTCTGCTCCCTTGGGAATAAGACGCTTGCGTCCTTTCTGGCGGCGACGCTTGATAAGGTCACGACCAGCTTTGGTAGACATGCGAGCGCGGAAACCGTGTTGGTTTTTCCGTGAGCGTTTTGAGGGTTGATACGTCCGTTTCATCTCTTTCCGGTAGTAAAATGTTCGTTTTCCGCATGATTCCGCATTTTACAGCGGAAAAGGAAGCCTCCATCCGGCGTGCCGTATCGGTTGGTGATCGGTTTCCGAGTGGAGGGCCGCCACTTTACGTCCGGTGGAAAAATTGTCAACGGGGATTCGGATGGCCCTTTTCCGGCTTTGGCTAGTCTGTAAGAACGATTGGGAGGTAAATCTACTCTTTTCCAACAGCCCGGTTCCGGCTCAGTTCGCCAATGGCCCGGAGTCCTGTCCGGTCCAGTTGGAAAACTTCGAGACTCACAGGCAAATCTGCAGCGAGAAAATCCTCAACGAGAGAGGCCCCGTACGACTGGATGGGGTTGCCCGCAGCAGGGAAGAGGTAAACGATATTTCGATCGACAACGAGCGCATGAACGCGGTCGCCGAGCATGTCTTTGACACGGGGAAGCAGTTTGCCCGAGGTAAGTATGCTGCTGAGAAACGGGTCCTCGTTCTCGATGAGGATGTATTCCACGACTTCGTTGTCATTTCGGACGACATCCAGTTCGACGCCTTCGGCCAGTTTGTCTGCGAGAGCGGTGGCAGTCTTATCGAACCGCTCCCAGTTCATCTTTTTCTCATCCCAGGTTTTCTGTGTAAAATTCCTGACGCCGTAATCCCACTCGTAGAAGGGAACGAGAATCGTTTTGGCTGCGCCCTCGGGCAGACGGTAGATTTCGGGTGATTCGAAGGAACCTTCGAGAATGAAGCCGATCCTCTTCGCTTTTTCCTCCTCTTCAGATTGGGCGGAAAAGTGAAGTGCCGCGATGCACAAAGCGACTGCGAGAAAGGCGTGACGAGGCATCTGTCTGGTAAATCCGGTTGCCATACGGCGGGGAAGGGGTTGGATTGTAGTTTCCTGAAATAAAGACCGATGATTACATTTTTACAAGGAACCCTCGAAGAAAGCTGGCCCGGACGTCTTGTTATCAATGCCGGTGGCGTGGGTTACGAGGTCACGATTCCGATGTTGGGAGAGGAGTCATTCGGCCAAATCGGGGAGAAGACCAAAGTTTTGACTCACCATCATATTCGCGAGCAGGAACAGACTCTCTACGGATTCGCGACAGACGGGGACAGAGATTTGTTTCGTCTGTTGATAAACCGGGTGACCGGGGTTGGGCCGAAAGTGGCGATGTCGGTGCTGAGCGGAATGGCAACGGATGATTTCAAACAGGCGGTCGTTTCCGGGGATATCACGACGATCGCAAAGATCAAAGGCCTCGGTAAAAAGACGGCTGAGCGTATCGTTCTGGAGCTGGGAGACAAGGTGGGCGTGAAAGAGGCATGGCAGGCCCAGTCCGCTCAGGCAACCCAGACTCCGGAAAGTGCGGCGCGAAATGATACGCTGCTCGCGCTGATTTCTCTGGGTTACAAGCAGACGGAAGCACAGAAAGCCGTCGACAAGCTGCCGGGTGATCTTACCAAATCGGATGAAATGTTACGGGCTGCTCTGCGTCTATTGCAGGGATGAATGCCACTTTGAGCCGACCGATGTCTTCTTCCGTAGCCAACGATTCCGTCGCAACCGCACAGCGGATTCAGGATTCTCTACCTGAGGGAGGGCTTTTTGCCGAAAAGGCATGGCGCATTTCACCGGAGCCCTTTCGACTGAGTCGTGGGGAGGTGAAGACCCTGGAACGTCTCGGTCCGCTCCTGCTTCGCTTCCAGCGGGCGTGTGATCTGATCTACCGGCGCAGCCGGAACGGGTCTCTGCCCGGTTGGATCGCGGATTATCTGGACAGGGGGAAACCGCAGGAGCTTCTCGATCTTGGGCTGGCCAGTCCGGTGATTGAATCTGTTCCCCGCGTCATCCGACCCGATTTGATTCTCACGGAGCAGGGATTCACAGCGACTGAGCTTGACTCTGTGCCCGGCGGAATCGGTCTGACCGCGTGGCTGGAGGAGATTTATTTGCGTGAGAACCCCTCGGCAGAGTTGATCGGAGGGGAGCGCGGGATGCTGAGAGGATTTTCCTCTCTGTTCCCCGGGGACGGTGCCGACATCCTCGTGTCGGAGGAATCAGCTGACTATCGACCGGAGATGGAGTGGCTTTCATCGAAACTGGATGGCAATTTTCCGGTTTTTGATGCGGAGTCCTACGCGCCTTCGGGCAGGGATGTGTATCGCTTTTTTGAACTTTTTGACCTGCCCAACATCCCGGGGGCGATGGAAGTGGGAAAGGCGGTGGCCGCGGGTGAAGTGGACATTGCGAGCCCTTTTAAGCCATGGATGGAGGAAAAAATGTGGGCGGCTCTTTTTTGGTCCCACCCACTGAAAGAGGTTTGGAGACGCGAGCTCCGGGATGGAAACTGGAAACGTCTGCAGTCCCTGTTCCCGATGAGCTGGGTCGTCGACCCTGCCGAAGTTCCGCATCATGCGGTAATTCCTGAACTGGGGATTCAGCATTTCTCTGAAATGAAGCAATTCTCCCAAACGGAGCGCGACCTGGTTCTCAAGCTCAGCGGATTCAATGAGCGCGCGTGGGGCAGTCGCAGTGTGACGATTGGACAGGATGCCTCTCAGGAGGAGTGGGGCAACGCGGTTGACGAAGCGATTGAGTCTTTTGATCACTCCCCCTTTGTCCTGCAGCGATTCCACGGCGGGAAGCTGGTGGAGCATCCCTGGCTGAATCCGGAGACCGGGGAAATAGAGGTAATGGAAGGCAGGGTCCGTCTTTGTCCTTACTACTTTGTCGCGCCGGACGGAAAAAATGTCACTCTGGGAGGAGTCCTCGCCACGATTTGTCCCTCCGATAAGAAAGTGCTTCACGGGATGAGGGACGCCATTCTCGTTCCGTGCTCGGTCGAACAATAGGTTCGCGATTCGATTTGAAATGCAAAGGGGGAGGCGCATGGCGTTTCCCTTTTTCATGTACAGTCATGTTTTTTATAAAATTCAGGTCGTTTGTGAAATGGTTTCGCAAAATTGAGAGCTAATTTCCCCTTATTTTTAAAATAACTTAACAAAAATTTGCGTTCGTGCGTATCAATGTTAAGATTTTGCCAGTTAGGTGGGTATCCCCTCCAAACTTTATCCCCAATTCAATCTAATCACTGAACCCGGTGACACGTTCGTTCGGTGGGCAGGAAATCCTGAAGTCCTGTTTTTCACCCCGTCCTATTTTGGAAATGGTGAAAAACGGATTCGCACAGATTCCTCCCCGTCGGAGAATCGATCCGGCTCCGTCCAACTTAACCTGGCGATACGACGTGAAAAAAATCAAATTCACCTGTTCAAACTGCGAAGCGAAGCTACGGGTCCCGACTCATTTGGCTGGCGTTTCCGCGCCCTGTCCGAAATGCGGAAGCACGATTACGGCTCCAACTGATCTGGAAAATGTTGTCGACGATTCTCCGGTAAAAAACCCCGCACCTGCTCCTTCTTCGCCCCAACCGGAAATGGCAGGGGTCGCAGTCTCTTCTCACGACCCGGCCGAAAGCGGAGCCGGAGTTGCACCCGTGAAGGAGCCAACTGTCTCGGTAAGCGCGTCTGGAGGGAGTGTCGTAGTTGGAAAGGTGGTTCAGACGCCGACAAACGAGGCAACGCCTTCAGTGGATCCCGCCGGTCAGCCTCTTTCGAGGCCGGCAGAACAGGAACTACCGGCAGTTCCCCCTGTGCCGACACCGGAACCGGCCCCGCCTGCTGTAGAGGATGTCCCTGTCGTTGAAGAAACCATTTTGATCGATCCCCCGGCTCCGGAATTCCCTGATGTTGGCTCTGAGGAAAGCCTTGCGGAGCCAACTGCGCCGACTCCTCCGACTCCCGTATCCATCACTCCGCCGCCTGCGGTTTCACCACCTTATGCAGATGAAAGTTCATTAGAGACGGAGCTGGAGGCACCTCCCGCTGTTCCCGAGACACAACCGATTCGGGTCAATCACCAGCCGTCCCATCTTCCCCCGGTTCGCGGTGAGAATGTTGAGGCAGAGGGGGAGCTTCCCCGATTGGATATCAATCTAGCTGAAAATGCAGATCCGGGACCGGATTCGTTGGTGCGCAACCCCGCTTCGCAGGGAGGACCGACCCGTGTCCAGTTGCCACAGCCCGGGGCGGAGACGGAATCTTTTTCGCCTGACGATTTTATTGTCCCTGCATCAGCGGACACTGCAGAGGAAGTGGCGCAACCCCCGTTGCAACCGCAGGTCGAAGAAACTCCTGTCGAAGAGTTTGCGGCCCCGGCTTACGGAGCGCCGGAAGAATTTCCTCCGTCCGGAGGAGTGCCTCTGGATGAAATTGATGTTCCGGGAGAAAACGAGGCAGCCCAATTGGAAGGTGAGCCGGATTTCTCTCAGGGAACGGGAGAGTATGTGCCTCTGGAACTGCCCCCGATGCAGGAACCCGCGCAGCCCGTGGCAACTTCGGAATGGAGCGACGATTCACAACCCGGGCAGAATTTCATCGCAGAGGCGGCATCTGCACAGGAACGGGAAAATCCGGTTCTGGCGAACTCTGCTGCCGCGCCGGTGGCGGAAAGCCATCCTGGAGGGCTCAGTGAGGGGAGCATGGAGAACATGCTGTCTCCGCAACCGTCCGCGCCGGATTCCGGAGTGCCGGAAGCTCCGGGCGGGGTAACTCAGGAAAGCCTTCATGAGAGCGCTCCCGGAATGACAAAACTTCCCGCGCAGTCAGCTCAGCAAGCCGGGGCACCGCATGCGCAGACAGAGCCGGTCAAATCAGAACGGGACATTCTGGATGAAATGTTCGGTGGTGCTCCGAGTGAGAAAGGGACGAGCAAGTCGACTGTTGTGATGTTGTCGATTCTTGGTGCGACGGCTTTGATCGCTATCGTTGTGGTCGCGGTAGGAATTAAGATGCTTGGCGGGTTCTCTCCCCAGCATGGAATGGAGGAGCCCCCTGCAGCGCCTGCCGCAGCGTCTTCCCAGAACGGAGCCGACGTGAACGGGGCCAATCCTGAAACCGCCGATGCAGCTGCCATCCCGGAACCTTCTATCGATGATGCCCCTGCAGTGATTGATCCTGTGGCGCAACCACGCGCCGAAGAAGCCCAAAGTTCCGCGAGTACTGTCACGCTTCCCGGGGCAATGGACCAGCCTGTCCGGATCGTTGATGCTTCGGCATCTCAACCGGCAGATCAAAATTCTGGAGCGGGAACTTCCGGCCCGTCTGATCCGCCGGCTCTCTCCATCGATGAGCGGGTTCAGCAGATCATGGAAGGGGACGGTGTAGGGCAGGATGCTCTGGTGATCGGTGGAGCCGGGACGGCGCCCGCTGACCCGATCGAAAGTGCGCTTCAGGATTTCGGGAGCAATGTGGAACAGCAGGCGCGTGATACGATTGATTCTCTATCCAACGACGTGACAGCGAAGCTGGGCGGAGAAAAGCCCGGTGGTGAACAGGCTGCTGCGGCTACTTCAAAGAACTACAACCCGCCTGCCAGTTTTCCGGCACCGGAAGAAGGGTCCGATGACCGGCTTGGCGAAACGCACAATCTGCTTGATGCATTCCTTCGTGCTCCCGACTGGGAGACCCGTCTGAAATACGTATACCGTGGCGAGAGCCTTCGTCCCGCGATGGAGGAATACTACAAGAAATACGAAATGAAGAGCTACGACCGGTTTTCCAAGCAGCTCTTTCAGTTTGAGGCGGATAAGGAACTGGGCGGCCCCTATTGGGTATATTTGATTTCCACTCAGGATGATGACCAGGGCTATCCTCTCATCATCCGGGTCGAAGACGGCTTGTTGAAAGTTGACTGGGAGATCTATGCCGAGTTCGAGGACAGGCACTTCGTGAAGTTTCAGCGGGGTTCGATCGCGAGTCCGGCAACGGTGCGACTGGTGGTTGAGCGTGTCTCCGATTACTACGGTTCTGACCGGGACGGGTTTGAGAACCTCGACGACTACTATGTCTATCAGGTGAATCCGCCCTACGGTGATCTGAATGAATTCTCCGATTACGCTTTTGTGAAGGCCGATTCAGAAATTGCGAAGGAGCTCGACAAAGTGGTAGGGCTTGGCGATCAGCCTCTTGCCGTGATCGTCACGCTTTCCCAGGAAGCGTTTTCGCACGGAGTGAAGCATCTCGTTATTACGGATTACGTGACGGAGGGCTGGTTCCGCTAACCCGGGCGGAACCCGGAGAAAATGGAACGTGAAATAGATCGCTTCGTTCGTTTCCTCGCGGTCGAGAAAGGTTTGTCGGACAACTACCAATTGTCTGTTCGCCGGTCCCTGGAGACCTTTGCCGGCTGGCTGGAGAAAGAGCATGGTGTCGAAGACGCGTCCGGGGTGAAGCTCAACCACCTGACGGGCTATCTGGCTTCACGGAAGCTCGATAACCGGCTGGCTGCCTCGAGTCTGCGGGTCGAACTCATTGCCCTCAAGATTTTCTTTCGTCATCTCGCCGGTCGCGGAAAGATCAGTGAAGATGTCGCCGCTCAGGTTGATTCTCCCAAGCTCGAGAAATACCTGCCGGAAACTCTTAACGAACCGACCGTAAGAAAACTGCTGGAGTCGATCAATGACACCCGCCCGCTTGCGCGGAGAGACCGCGCCATCCTCGAGCTTCTCTACGCGAGTGGTCTTCGTGTTTCCGAGCTGACCAATGCGAGGTTGGAAAATCTCTTTCTCGACGAAGGTGCGATCCGGGTGACGGGAAAGGGCAACAAGACGAGAATCGTACCGGTCGGGGGCGCTGCCCGGAATGCTCTCGAGGCCTACCTCAACGGGGAGCGCCCCCGGCTCGTGAGTCGCCAGACAGGTAGTGAAATCTTTCTCTCGAAATGGGGGAAAAAACTTACGACGACCCGGATTTGGCAGATTGTGAAGGAGAGGGCCAGGCTGGCGGGCATTGATACAAATGTGTATCCCCACCTGCTGCGCCACTCTTTCGCCACTCATCTGCTGGGGAACGGAGCCGACCTCCGCGTGATTCAGGAACTGCTCGGGCACGCCGACATTTCAACGACCCAGATCTATACCCACGTAGATCAAAAGCATCTCCGTGACGTGCACCGGAAGTTTCACCCGAGAGGATAGTCTCGAGGTGCAGGCGGGGGGAGAGAAATGCGGGGCCTACCTTTGAGTTGGGCCCGCTTGTCCCTGAAATGGCGGGAGTGCCAAGGAAAAAGAACCTCAGTCCTCGTCCTGTTTCCACCAGTCCGCGGGGCGTTCCCAGGGATCAAGAGTCTCGGATGGCTCCTCCATCTGGCGGTTGTCTTCGACAAACAGTGGATTTTCCGAGGCGGCTTCTTCGCGGGCAATCTCTTCCAGAAGGGCTGCCACTTCGTCGTTCTCTTCTGAGTATTTCTTTTCGCGCCACACGATGTAGCCGAAAAAGATGCCAATTCCCAAAACCATGCCTGCAACGAGGCCGACGAGAAACAAAGCCAGAGAGCTGTCAGCATTCACCCAGGCGCTTTCCCCGAAGCCGTATGCTGAAAGTGCGCTGCTGTTGAGTCGAACCAGTCCATCGATTGCCATGAGCGCGAGAATGAAGGCTCCGAAAATAAAGACAAGACGATTCGCTGAAAACTTCATAGGTCTGGTTCCGTGTCGCACAATTCGCAAAAATGCGCCTCGTGCGGGCGAAGTATATCAAATCTGATGGAGCGGACAAACCGTAAATGCCATTTTCCCCGAAATTGGGCAAAGTATTCTCAAATTAGAGAGAAATTGACGCTCGAAAGGCACTTTCGGGAGGGAAAAGGGAGTGCCGAGGGGGGGATCACACCTGGCAGGCCGCACACTGGCCATAGAACTCCAGTTCGTGATCGAGATCGCGAAAACCGCTCTCCGTTGCAATTTGCTTTTCGAGATGCTCCACAGGACAGGCGATATCGAGAACTTCAACCGACCCGCAGTCCCGGCAAACCAGGTAATCCTGATGAGCACTGATACGGAGGCAGTAATGGGCGGCCCGGCTGTGAAAACCAATTCGGCGCACGATTCGCTTTTCCTCAAGTCTTGTCACCAGCCGGTAAACGGTGGCGGGATCACATTCGACCTCCTGATTGAGCTTCGCCCCGATCTCCTGCAAGGTCAGGGGCTGATCTGAAGACAGCAGCACTTTGAGGCAGGCACGGAGTGCTGACGTGCGGCGCAGCCCGTTTTGGGCGCAATCCTCAAGGAGTGATTCCAGATCAGGGGAGGTTTGAGACATCGTTCGAAAAACTACACTACTTCGGAAAGATCACTTCCGCAATTATCCCGAATCGGGAATTGCCCGCATCGATTTTGGTCGCTACCACTAATCCTGCATGGATTGGAAAACGAATTGCCTCACTCT
>JAKSBG010000407.1 GCA_022361255.1 Verrucomicrobiales bacterium | reverse complement strand
GCGTTCCACCACTGGAGAATATTGGGTCCCGTCGCAACCACGAGGTCATCGGCAAAGCCCGGACGTTTCCAGTGAAAGAACGAGAAAATCGCAACTCCGACAACCAGCCAGAACGCGGGGGCGCAGGCCAGAACGGACCAGGGCAGAGAAAGTAGATAGCTCCCTTTCCATCGCCGGGTTCTCGCTGCGAGAATCCCCCACGAATAGCCAACCAACACGGCCCCGCCGTAGGCAATCAGCAGGACATACGAAGACTGCAGAATGCGGGACACCAACCCCTCCCAAACTCTGCCATCAGGAAAAACACGAGTGAGATCCTCAGCCAGCGCGATTTCCCAGACATGAGGATTCCCCCTGCCAAACACACAGAATCCGATCTCAATCATAGCGACCAGCAGTAGCGCTGTTATCGTCAGTCGTAGACTGAGAACAAGAAGACGCTGTAGAAAAAAACGGATCATTCCCCCAGCAACTGCCTTTCCTCATCCGTCCATTCAGGCGCCCGTCGCACCCACCATGGTCTGACACTTTCCAATCCCGCTTTTCCGATACCCGGTTCCGCGACGGAGTAGGTGCCATCGCCCTTTGGTCTCGCGACTTCGACGGAACGGCTCCGAATCCAGAGAATCCGGCCGCTTTCACAAACAAAGAAGCAAGGCTGCAGCTCCGCCACCTCCTCCTGCAGTTGATCCGCAGCAGCGGCAACAGAGGCTTCATCAGTTTCGTCCCGCAGCTTTGTGAGCAATTCGTCAACGATCTGATTCCGGAGTCCAAAAAGGTTGCCTCCCCCCTCGTTGATCGCATCGGAGTGCAAAGTTGAGTAGCGGTCTCTTTCCTTTGGCACTTCCCAACTCAACAGAATGCCGTCGAAGTTCCGGGTAGCGAGCCGGTCTGTTAAGATCTCCTTCCACGACAATTCCTTCACCGCCACAACGACCCCCACCCCGGACCATTGCTCGGCAAGTGCTTCGGCAAGACGAACCTGTTCCCCGTTTGCCTCATTCACAACGAGGTCAAAAGCCAGCGTCTCCCCCTGCTCATCGACCCGCGCCCCCTTCTCTTCATTAAAGCGAAAACCGGCTTCGTCGAGGCGCCGTTCCGCCGACCTGGGATCATAGAGTGGCAGGGGCATCGAGCCCGAAACAAAAGGACTTCCCGGGAAAAAAAGACTGTCTACGGGCTGCTGAAATGAAGTAGCTGAGTCGCGCAGCACCGCCTTGAGATCAACCGCCTCTGCGAGCGCCAGTCTCACCTCCACATCATTGAGCGGTGCGGCCTGCAAATTCCAGGCAACGAGATGCTGAATCCTCGGTAGGCATCGAATTTGCCTGACCGTGCCGGGGTTTCTCAGAGCCCAGTCCTGAAAACGTGAGTCCGGCTCCAGCATGTCGATCACGCCGGACCGCAGCGCAAGCAGCTTGGATTCCAGCGATTCAAATTTTCGATAGACGATTCGCTGCTGCTTCGGAAGCCCGCCGATGTAATCCGGGAAAGCTTCGAGTACGACACCTCCATCGGGCAGTCTCCGTTGCAATCGATAGGGCCCCGTTCCAACTGGATTGTCAAAAAACGCTTTCAGCGTTTCATCCGTGTATCCATCTGAAAACCGGTGAGAAGGAAGCACCGGAAGCTTTTCCCAACTCTCCATCATCGTTGCCGGCGTCGATTGACAGGTAACTCGCAGGTGGCGTTTATCGACGACAAATATGGATTCCACGAACTGAAAGGAGGACGCCAGCGGCAAGGGGGATCCGGGGCGCGTCATCACGTTGTAGCTGAAGACCAGATCATCTGCAGTCACCGGTTCCCCGTCGTGCCATTTTGCCGTTTCCTTCAAATGGAGAATCAGCTCCTGAGAACTGGTGTGGCACTGCTGACCCATCACATCAATCTGCGGATCGAGCACCATATTCGACTCGTAGTAGAGTTGCAGCTCGCGGAGAAAGAGATCTGTTTCCCCCTTCAGGAACAGGTAAGCGATCCGGTCTCCTTCATAGTCGAGCATCTTGATCTGCGTTTTCTCCACTGAACCTCCGAGAAAGGTGGCAAAGGATTCCCGTATCGAATGATTCAGCGTCAAACGAACCAGCAGGTAGTCACCCTGATACTCCGGCCTCACCTGACGCATCAGTTTTTTCACCCCTCCCTTTTCGAAACCGTCCAGCGCGACCGAAACAACACTGTCGAGACGGTCCACCCCGATGAGCTTCTGCCCTTCCGCAAGCCATTCGCCGGACCGGAACCTTGCCTCCGTCTCCCCCGCGGCCTCTTCACTGGAGCAGCGGATCGTGACGACCGTCTGCTTCTGCCAGGTATCGATCAAATGAGACCGCAGTCGCAGGTCATCATCGCGAATCAAAAGCGGATCAAAAATCAGATCGCGAACTTCACGCGTCACCCCCGTTACGGGAACAATCGGATTCAACGGCCCGATCGACTCCCGTATCGAACCGGTCATCGCATCCCCGATATCGGGCAACTGGAGGCGCCCCACCTGCAGGAAGAGCGTCACCGCAGCAAATACCAACGCCAGAGGCGAAAGGTAGAAAAGCACACGAAGGCCGAACATCAGTTCGAAGATACCCGATCGGGAAAATTTTCCAATCGGACAAATCGACCTTCGCAGAAAACAGGGTCAAGTCGGAGGCCCAACAGGGTTGGGTCACCCGTCTTACCCTGTTCAATCGGGTCCTACTTACGCAGATCGAGACACTTGAGTTGGTTCTGACCGCGCACGATAAGCCGCCCGTTGCTGAGAGCCATCGGGGACCACATTTTGTAGTCCTTCAACTTGCCTTTCCGCTCTTCGGCTTCCTCCTTTTTCCCGAAGGGGTCGGCAAAGGCGACTTCTTTGTATCCCTCCGGAGATGGCTCAACGACGCGGAGAAATCCGACCTCGCCGTCCTGAATGAGAAGATGCCCGTCTGCGAGAATCATGTTTCCACGACCCATGAACGGATCATCCCCCGTATGCCAGAGAATCTCCCCGCCAAAATCCATGCACATCAGCCCGCCGTTCTCACGCTTCTCGCCCTTGTGATTGGAGTTCTCGTTAGCAAGAAAGTAAATATGCTCGTCGATGACAAAGGGAGGATGAACCTGAGTTCCCTGAACCATGTCGAAAACTTTTTCAACCCCCCAGAGGCCGTCGTCTTTTTTCGTTACCTTGACCATGGCACTGCCGCAGTCGTATCCCCCTGTCAGGAAAACCAGTTCCTCGGTTACTTTCGTCGGAAACGGAATCGGGATGCTGTTCATGTAGAGATCGGTTTTCCACAGCACCTCTCCGTCGGTCGGACGAACGCTGATGGTGGTTCCGATTTTCTCGCCGTCGACATTGTTCACGGCAACATATACGACCTGCTCGACGCCCTGAAGATTCAGTACCGCAGGATTGGAGTGTGAGTTGCCGAAACCTTCCGTTTCCCATTTCACCTCTCCGGTTTTCTTGTCCAACCCGACGAGGCCGGCATTTTCTCCATGGGCAGGAACGATGAGAATATCCCCGACAATAACGGGACTCTGCGCCCATCCCCACTTCGGGGTGCCTTCCTCAACACCGTATTTCTCTCGAAAAGGAACCATCCAGTCCTGCTTGTGCGTTTCCCGGTTGATTCGGAAGACCTGGCCGAAACCGGAAATGAAGTAGACGGCATCGTCTTCGACGAGCGGGACGCCGCGGCTGCCGTGGAAGGAAAGTTTGCCGGGGAAATCAAATGAGAAGCTCCAGTTCTCCGAGCCATCTTTGAGGGAAAGGCTGAGCAGCTTGTCGCGCTCTCCGATATCACGATCAACGAGGAAAACTTCGTCACCCACAATCGCGGCACCTCCGAACCCCTCATTCAGCTCTTTTTCCCAGAGAATGGCTGGCTCTTTGTCCCCCCACTTCAGATTCAATCCCGTTTCAGTGGAAATACCCGTTCCATGCGGGCCTTGAAAATGGGGCCAGTCTTCAGCCGAAAGAGCAGCAGTAAAAGCGATCGAGACCGAGACAGGAAGTAGCAGGTTTTTCATCGGGGAAATGATGCCAGTCACCACCGTTTATTCAAACCCGAAATTGCGCTATGTCAGTCGGCACAGACTGCAATTTGCATGACTCTGAGAATGGGGATCTTCACGCTGCACACCGCTCAATAGCTGCGCCGCATGTGACTGGGGAGAATATGGAGAGCTTCGCGGTATTTCGCGACAGTTCTGCGGGCAATTTTGATCCCCTGCTTGTCCAGCTCCTTCATGATTGCCTCGTCGCTGTAGGGCTTCTTCGTATCTTCGGAGGCAATTAGATCGGCGAGCGCCTGCTTCACACTTGTATTGCTAACTTCCCCACCGTCTGCGGTGGCGTAACCCGTTGTGAAGAAATACTTCATCTCGAACACCCCGTGTGGTGTTGACATGTATTTCCCGGACACAGCCCGACTCACTGTTGTCTCGTGCACTCCCACGACCTCGGCCACTTGAGCCATGTTCATCGGCTTGAGATGGGATGTTCCGTGAGCAAAGAAGTCCTGCTGCCGTTTTAGAATTTCCTCTGCGATGGCCCGGATCGTATCCTGTCGCTGGTGAATGCTCTTGATAAGGAATTTCCCTGCACGAATTTTATCACGAATGTAGGCCCTGGCGTCTTTGCCACTGCCACTCGCCATCAAGTCTTTGTAGGAATTGCTGATTCGCAGGCGGGGAATCTGCTCGTTGTTCATCGCCACAACCCATTCATCACCCACTTTCTCGATGGTCAGATCAGGTGTCACGTAGGTATTGTTGTCTGTGCCGAAACGACTCCCCGGTCTCGGATCGAGCCGGGCAATGTGCGAAGCGGCTTCGGTAATCTGCTCAGGAGTTACACTGAGCTTTTTCGCAATTTGCGGATATCTCTTTCTCGCAAGATCGTCGAGGTGATGGTCCACGATCCGGTATTCAAGACTGTGATGCTTGCCGAGACGTTCCAGTTGAATGAGAAGACAATCCCGCAAATCCTCCGCCCCGATGCCCACCGGATCAAACGACTGGATCAATGAACGCGCCTCCTCGAGAAGATCGTAGGAAATTCCGAGGTCGAAACTCATTTCCTCGAGATCGGCCTGGAGAAATCCATTCTCATCAATATTGCCGATCAGATTTGCGGTCACTTCCCGCAGCTCACCGGAATGACCGGAAAGGCTGAGCTGATTCAGCAAGTGCTCCTGCAAGGTCACCGGCTCTACAATTGAATCGAGAACAAACTGGTGTTTCTCATCAGCGTCATCCCGCTTCGGAGCGGCGGTCCGTGACTGCGCCATATATTCTCTCCACTCCTCATCAAGCTGGGAGAGCTCGGCGAATTCCTTCTCAAACTCTTCATCCTCATCGGGACTTGTTACCTCCTCCAGGGAAACCTCGGTGGACTCTTCTTCGAGGGTAGGATTGGCAACAAGCTCCTGCTGAACAAGGTGTCGCAGCTCCATAGTCGGAGCCTGCAGCATTTGCAAACTTTGCTGCATCTGGGGAGCAATCGTCTGCTGTTGCTGCAGCGACTGAAATTGATCAAAACGCTGTTCTGGCATGGGATTTTTCGGCACGGGAGGAGTGTCCGGAGCGTACGATAGCACATTTCCTGCCAAACCATCCCGTTTTTTCAAATATTCCCATAACCAACCTGAATCCACCCCGATTCCCGAAACGGAACGGGGCAGGAAATTACGCATATCTAATTATAAAATAATTTGTTTATTATGGTTTTTATAGTTTATTGGAAACGTAAATCATTTATTTTCCCGAAATTTCTTCCCCGATGAAGGCCCGTCTCACACTCGTTTTCCTTTCATTTCTTGTCGCTGCACCCCTTGCTGCGCAGGAGCCCCGACTGCGTACGGCCGGAGGAGAGATTCCTCAGCCCGCTGATTACTGGGTGGAGTTGAAACCGGTGGCCACAGCGACCCCGATCCTCGAAAAGATCGAGCCAACCCGAATCAAACCGGCAGCGATTCCCGCCTGGCAGACCCGTTACACTCTTGGTCCCGGTGATACCCTCGACTTTTCCGTTTATGACCGTCCCGATCTTGCACGAAAGAATGTGCAGATTGCACCGGACGGTACCGTTTCCTATCTTCAAGCGGTAGCGGTTCGTGCCAAAGGTCTCACCCTC
>JAKSBG010000432.1 GCA_022361255.1 Verrucomicrobiales bacterium | reverse complement strand
GATTTGGCGTCAAACTCAGGAAAACCGGCGCTAGAATCCCGGTCGTTCTTTCCAAAGAAGAAACGCAGCAGGTTATCACCAAACTGGAAGAGCCGACCAAAGTCCCGAAGAAAACGGACGGAAAATACGGGCTACCGGCACGACTGCAATACGGCGCGGGTCTGAGGCGTTCCGAGCTGGTTCGGTTGCGGATCAAGGATATCGATTTAGACAGGGGCACGCTCACCGTGAGACAGGGAAAAGGCGACAAAGATCGCGTAACCATGATACCTGCGAGCCTCCGGAAAGAGCTCGCCGAACAGATCGAACAGGCGCGTGAAGTTTGGCAACAGGATCGTGTCTCGGGTTTGGCCGGAGTGCACATTAAGGGAGCACTCGGAAGGAAATTTTCTCAGGCAGCCGAAAGCTTCGAGTGGTTTTGGTTATTTCCCGCCCGGCAAACCTCGATCGACCCCGAATGCGGAGTCCGGCGCCGTCATCACATGCACGGGCAGGTCTACAGTGAGGCGATCAAGCGAGCCGCGAGAGCGGTCGGCATTGATAAGCGGGTAACCAGTCACGCCCTGCGACACAGTTTCGCCACCCATTTGCTGGAGGGAGGGACGGACCTACGCACTATCCAGGAACTCCTCGGGCACGAAGAAATCACCACGACGGAAATTTACCTGCATGTGGCGGTGGGGACCAACGGACTGGGCGTGACGAGTCCACTGGATGAAATGAACGTGGAGAGTCTCTCCGGTTCAAGGGCCGTTGCGCCTTCGGTGGAGTACGCCTGACATCGGCTGGTGGATTCTCAACCCGCTGGAGGCTGGCAGCATTTATCACACGCCGTCCTGCCAAACCCAACACGGTCACCCCGCTTCCACACCATCCACTTCCTTCCCCGTCCCCCCCAAATACCAATCCCGCGCCTTCCGCAACATCCCGCCCAAGTCCGCGCTGATCTGATACGAACACGGAATCAGGAACAAGGTAATCGCCGTCGCGAACAAAATCCCGTAGGCCAGGGAAACGGCCATTGGAATCAGGAACTGCCCCTGGATCGACCGGTCAAACATCAGCGGCATGAGGCCGGCGAAGGTGGTGATCGAGGTGAGCAGGATCGGCCGAAACCTTCTCGACCCGGCTTCGACAATCGCTTTCCCCAGGGCCATGCCTTCCTCGCGTCTGCGATTGATGAAATCGACCATGACGAGGGAATCGTTCACGACGACTCCGGCGAGGGCGAGCATGCCGAAGATGGAAAGGTAGGAGGGGGTGATGCCCATGATCATGTGTCCGATCAACGCTCCGATGACGCCGAAGGGAACGGCGAGAAGAACAAAAATCGGCTGGGTGAGGGAACGGAAGGGGATCGCGAGAAGGCCGTAGAGGGCAAACATCAGGGCGATGGAGCCGATGATGGTGCGGCGCTTTGATTCCTCGTTCTCGGCGATGAATCCGGTGTAGCGGTAGGAGAGGCCTTCGCCTTCGTTGACGAGTGCCTGGATTTCGGGGGCTGCTGTCGCCGCGATTCCCATGATGTCGACCGACTCGTCAAACGGAATCGCTTTGATCTCGATGACCTCGGCTCCGTCGATCCGTTCGATGCGTTCGGGCACCTTGACCATTTGCACATCCGCGACTGCGGCGAGGGAAACCGCTGCGCCGGAGGGCGTTCGGATCTTGAGGGTATCGAGGGTGTGGAGCGACTGCCGCTCCTGTTGGGTGAGGCGGACCATCACGCGGATATCATCGGTCCCGCGGAGGAGGCGTTGTGCTTCTTCTCCGTAGAAGGCCTGCCGGATCTGCCGCGCAAGTTCCTGCTGGGTGAGGTCCAGCTCGAAGGCCCGGGGTTTGAGAACAATTTCCAGTTCATCGCTCCCGCGCTGCACCTGCGTGTAGGCGTCGGAGATGCCGTCGAAACTCTCGAGGAGATCCTTGATTTCCTCGGCGATGGCAATTTTCCGCTCGGAACTCAGGCCGCGCAGCTCGACCTCGACGGGTTCCTGCTCCCGGGTATCTCCGCGCCGACTGAATCCGCTCTGCTCCGCGCGAACCCGGAACGACTGGGCTTCGGGGATCTCGCCCACCAGTTCCTTCCACCGGTTGGCGATGACACTGTTGCGGGGGCCCGGCGCTTTTCTCATGCTGGGAGGGAGAATTTCGATGGCGACTTCCCCGCGGGTTTCGTCGAGGGTGGTGCTGGAGCGACCGCGATCTCCGACTTCCTCCATGACGTTGGTAATGAGCGAGCGGCCCGAGCCTTCGTCGACGAACTCCTTCTTGAGGACTTCTGCGGCGTCGCGAATGCGGCGAATGTAGGTATCGGTTTGCTCAAGGGGCGTGTCGTTGGGAAGATCGAGGTAGGCGGTGATGCGGAGCCGGTCGACCGAGGGCATCGAGACAAAGCCGAGCCCGCCTCCCTGAGCGTATCCGAACATGAGAAGAGCCCCGGCGAAAAAGAGAGAAACCACGGTGTAGCGATGGTGCAGGGCGAATTTCAGCAGGGGCCGGTAGAATTTCTCGACGAAACGCTCGAGACCGTTGGCGATGTGGCTTTGAAATCGATCGAACCGGTTCTTGCGCAGCCGCCCCACCCGGAGGTGCTTCAGGTGAGAAGGGAGGATCAGCTTGGTTTCAATCAGAGAAAAGAGGAGGACCGGAGCGACCACCGGCGGAATCTGTTTGGCAAAATTGCGCCAGCTGCCGTCGAAAAAGAGCAGGGGCAGGAAGGCGACGATCGTGGTGAGGACGCCGAAGGTGACCGGCACGGCGACCTCCTTGGTCCCGATCACCGAAGCTTCGAGTGGCTCCATTCCCGATTTCAGCTTCGAGTAGATGTTTTCTCCCGTGACAATGGCATCATCGACGACGAGGCCGACCACGATGATGAATCCAAAGACACTCATGAGGTTGGCGGTGATCCCGAGCCAGGGCATGAGGAGGAGCCCGCCGGCAAAACTGATCGGGATGCCAATGACGACCCAGAAAGCGAGAGCCGGTCGGAGAAAAAGGGCGAGGAGAATGAAGACGAGAAGGCAGCCTTGAATCATCGAGGCCGTAAGCGTTCCCAGCCGACCCTTGATGGAAATGGATTCATCGTCCCAGGCGTAGAGATTGATCCCGTCAGGAAACCGCTCGCCGGCGCTGTCGACGTAATCGTGAACAAGCCCGGCGATCTCGATGGCGCTCTCCATATCAAAGCGCATCACCTCGACCATGAGGGCGGGTTCATCGTTGAAGCGTACCATCATCTGGCCTTCTTCAAAGCCGTCCGTGACCCGGGCAACTTCGCCTAACAATACATCGGCGCCATTCGCGGCGCGGATCGGAATTTGGGCAAACTGCTCGGCAGTGTAGGCCTGGCCCCGGGTTCGCAGGCTGAGGTTGCCGCTGCTGCTTTGAATGGAGCCGGCCGACAAATCGACGGACGAACGCTGGATCGCATTCGAGAGATCCTGGAATCCGAGACCGTAGGACCGGAGCCTTTCCTGGTCAGCCTCGATCGAAATTTCGAGGGGACGTTCGCCTTTCACCTCGGCGTGGCTGATCCCGTCCATGTCCATGAGATCGTCGCGCACTCGTTCTGCGACACGGAGAAGCTCGGTATCGCTGAGGTCCCCGGTAACGGCGACGGTGATGACTTCGCGATAGGAATTGGAGTCGGGTATATAAACCTCGGGACTTTCCGTTTCGTCAGGAAAGGTGGTGATGCGGTCGACGCGGGTTTTGACCTCCTCGAGCAGAGCGCGCTGATCGACCCCTTCTTTGATTTCCGCCCAGATCGTTCCGCGTCCGCGGTTCGCGTAGGACCAAACTTTGTCGATGCCCGGGAGATCCCGGATCGCTTCCTCCACGGGAATGTTGACCGCTTTCTCGACGTCTTTGGCTGTGCCTCCCCGGTAGTCGACCCGGATGATAATGTCATTCCATTCGGAACTCGGGCTGACCTGCAGCGGGATCCGGTAGAGCGCCGCATGAATGCCGGCAAGGAGGATTCCCACGAGCAGAAAGTTCGCGGCAATGTCGTTGCGGGCGAACCAGCGAATCATGAGTCGGAGGGGGAGGAGGTTGGCGGTTCGGTCGCGGGCGGTGGTGTGTTTTCTGCCCCTTCTTCTCCGGAAGGCAGAATTTCGACCCGGGAAAGGTTGGGCGCATAAACGAGCCTGGAAGTGGCGAGAAGTGACCCGTTGACGAGCGTTTCATCGGAGAGAACGAGTTGCTCCCGGTCCGACCAGACCGGATCGATTTCGCGGCGGTTCAGCGTGAGGGTGGCGGGATCGACAAGATAGATAAAGCTCAGCTCGCGAACCGCATGGCGCGGAATGAGGTACACGTCACGGAGAATCCGGCCCGGGATTTCTGCGACGACCGGCTGACCGATTCGAAGGGGAGGACCGGCCTGATCCCGGGCCACTTTCCGGGAGAAAGGATCGCGCACCCTCGCAATGGCAAACAGTTCCCGGGAATCGGGGTCGAGGGCACCCTCTGTCCCGATGATTTCCGCCTGCCAGACAGCGGAAGTTTCCGGGTTCAGCGCGTCTCTCAATTCCACTGCGACGGGGGCATCCTGAATGCTTTCCGGAAGGCGGAGAAAGTTGAGATCCCGTGCTGCGATGGGGAGGCGGACCTCGACAGAATCGGTGCTGAACATGGTAGCCAGTTCGGTGTTGGGGGAGATGGTTTGACCAACGGAGACAAGTCGGCTGAGGATTCGACCGGCGAAGGGCGCCCGGACCTGCGTCCGGTCGAGATTTCGCCTCGCCCTCTCGAGGGCCGCCTTGGCTGCCTTGACATTGGCTTCCGCCTCCCGCAGCTGGGGAAGTCGCAGGACAAGCTCGTTGGGCTCCTCCTTGTACCCGAGATCGTTCCAGTTCAGCCTCGCCTGTTTCGACTTCGTTTCTTCCTGGGCAAACTCGGCCAGAGTCCGGCTCAAATTCGCCTCGGCGGCAATGACCTCGGTTTCGAAGTCTTCCTTCTCGATCTCCAGCAGAATCTCGCCTTCGTCAAAAAAGGAACCGTCATGCAGGGAATCGGAAATGGCGTGGACCTTGCCGGAAACCTGGGCCGTGAGAATGGCGTCATTGAGCGGACGAACCTCGCCCTGGGTCTCGATTGTGGTTTGAAAATCCTGTCGTTTCAGTTCGATCACCTGCGTCTTCAGAACACGCTCGGTACGCTCCGGGCGACGTGGTGCCTCGTCCTCGATTATGAGCAGTCGGAAGCCGATCGCTCCGACCGCGAGGATCACGATGGGCAGAAGAATGCGAATCAGGCGTTGCATGAGGAGTGGAGAAAAAACGGGGTGCGGGGTGGGGAAAGCTGAGCACTCAACTTTTTCGACCGGCGTGTTTCCCGGGAATCTTTTTTAGTGGAATATACTCCTTTCGACGGCGGCGTGGAGAAGTCTCCCCCCAGAGCAAGATGCAGGTCGACCCGGTTGCGCAGGCGCTGATTGCGCAATTCAATCATGTCCGTCCGTGCGCTGACCGCCCGGCGCTGGGCCTCCAGCAATTCGAGAATGCCCACGAGACCTTCTGAATATTCCCGCTCAGCCTGTGCAAGGGCAAGATTGGCCTGCTTTAACTCCACTTCGAGAAAGGCCTCCTGTTCGGCGAGGGATCGTTCTGTATCGAGGGCGGATTCCACGTCCTGAAAAGCAAGGAGCGCGAGCTCGGCGAAGGTTCGGATCGCGACTTCGTTTTCTGCAAGTGCCTCGCGGGCGGCCGCGACAGGTTCTCCGCCCTGATACACCTGCTGGACAAGCGAGGAAGCGACGGACCAGACGATATATTCGGGATCGAGAAGAATCCGGCTCAGGGTGTCGCTCGATGTCGCCCCGCCGGCATTCAATCCGAGTGAGGGGAGAAGGTCTTTGTAGGCAGCATCGGCGCGGCGGGCGCTGGCACGCAGATCCGCTTCCGCAGCGACGAGATCAGGCCTTCTCCGGAGCAATTCGGAGGGCAGTCCCGCCGGAATCGCTGCGGGTAAGGCCGGCAGCCTGGCTCGTCCTTCCACTGCGGCACCCGGATAGCGGCCCAGGAGAACTTCGAGGGACCGGGCGGCTTCATCCCGGTTGAGCCGGGCCCGGATCAGCGCCCGTTCCGCCGCCGCGACCGTGGAGCGGCTCAGTTGAACGCTGAGGGCGCTGACCGTCTCGTCACCTGCTTTGTAGTTGCGTTCAGTGATGCGAAGATTTCTCCCGAAACTGTCCCGCGTTTCCTCCGCCAGCTCGAGCAACTGAATCGCAGTGATGTAGTCGAACCAGGCTTTGGCGGTGTTTCCGGCAAGGGAGAGCCGGGCATTTCGGAACACGGCGGTGGCCTCGTCAACATCTGCTTGTGCCGCTTCATCAAGATCCTTCAATCGGCCCCAGAGATCGATCTCCCATTCCAGATTCAGATTGAGCCGGTAGTTCGAGCGGACCTGAGTGGGCGCGGGGCCGTTTCCATCCCACTCCCTTGAGCTGTTCGCTCCGGCAGTGATGGCGGGAAGTCGTGCCGCCCTTGCGGGAACCGCTCTTTGACGGGCGGCCTCCAGCCGCGCTGCCGCCGCCTGAAAGCCGGGATTGGCGGTGAGAACCTCATTCACAATTTCTTCGAGACGATCGTCCCGGAAGGTGTGGATCCAGCCCGTCGAAATCCGGCCGTCATTTCCCTGTCCCGCGCTGACCCAACGAGAGGGAGAAGCCACCGCGCTTTCGGCATCTTCATAGGGCATGGAAAGATCCGATGCGGTGCAGCCCGCCAGCAGGAGGGGAAGGGCGAACATGCCGAACACCCCGCCGACTCCGGTCGGAACCCGGTGCTGCTCTCCCGATGGGCTTTGGCCAAGATTCATCAAAACACGGTATCTGTGCCACCTCCGGTGGCCGCACTCAATAAGAAGATGGCTGCAAAATCGGAAACGGACGGAGCAAATCATCCTGCGTGATCGGCCGCCTGCTGCGATTTGTGAGAGTGGGGAGCTCTTCACGGGGAAGAGCGGAATCAACTGGAGAAACGTGCCGGCGAGCAACAAGGCATCGCACAGCACAGGAACCGTCGATGAAGCGCTACTCCCGAAAAACGCTTGTGTGAGGACCGGAGTTCTCTCGTGGAGCGCTAAAAAATCAATCCGTCCGTCGGCTCGATCGTTTCCTCCACTTTCTCCACTTTCAGAATCGGCAGGATCTCGCCGTCTTCGTTGGCATAGTGAAGCTTGCCATAGACTTTGTACCATCCCATCTCGGTGTATTCCGGCGGTGCTTTTCCGAAGTCGATCGGAATGGAGAGGGGACGCGCGTCGGCGGCGCAGCACTCGATGAAAAGACGGAAGGCTTTGAGCCGGGTGTTGTTGGGATTGTTCAAAGTTTCCTCCATCAGTTGTGCTGTGGTTTCGACGGGGATGCCTTCCATCACGTCCATGAGTTCCTTATCCCCGGCGGTGTAGAAAATCTGGGGAACGTCGAGGAGAAAATCGCCGGCCTCGCTTTGTGGGACCATTTGCTTGAGGTCTTCGAGGGTGAAGGTCTGCCAGGAGTTGTCCTCCTGGGTGTTTCCGGGGGAGTCTCCCGTCGAGGCATCGGGGTCGGGCGGGGTGTCAGCAGCTCCGGGGGTGTCCCCGGCCACAGCATCGCTGGTGTAGGGATTGGCGCCCGGATCCACAGACCCGAGCGTATCGCTCTGCTGCGTTGCTTTCGCGGCGCGGGCGATTCTCATCTGCATCATTTGACGCTCGATCTTGCCCCACTTCATGAGGTATTCGGTGCTGAAGCGGTCTTTTGACAGGGCCGTTCCGGTAAGGACGGGAACGAGCAGGACGAGAACGCAAAAAAGGACGCCGGACGGGGTCAGTTCGTGATCGTGGGAATGGCTGTGTTCTTCCTCTTCGTGATCGTGCGAATGATCGTGATCGTGCGAATGATCGTGGTCGTGCGAATGATCGTGGTCGTGCGAATGCCCGTGGTCGTGGCCATGGTGATGGTCGTGAGTGCAGGGATCGCCGTGCGCGTGATCGTGGGTACAGACGCCGACGGCCCGGTTCTGATTAATCAGATTAAAGGCCCCGAGAAGAAGCATCCCTATGCCGGAAACCAGCGCATAAATGCGGAAAGCCGGGTCCAGATACTTGTCGATGCGACCGGTAACGTAGAAATAGAGAAAGGTCGCTCCCCATATCAGCAGCGTCGCGATGGTCAGGAAAGTCAGGAATTTTTTCATCTTCAGAGAGAAGGGTGGGCTTGTCATTTACAGTCGAATCCAGAGG
>JAKSBG010000211.1 GCA_022361255.1 Verrucomicrobiales bacterium | reverse complement strand
TCGCCCTGCTCAAATTCCTCGGGATCATCGGAATCTCGCTGGCCGTATTCCTTCTCGCAGGCCGGCTCACACTGGTTGCAGGCGTCACCTGGACGGCGTGGTCACTCACGAATTTCCTCACCGATGTCTGGGCACGCTACGCCGAGGAGACCGAGTCGACCTTTGATGACATGATGGTTCCGCTTGTCCGGAAAACCTTCAAATTGATCATCGTGATCTGGGCGATCGTCTACATAGCCGCATCGATAGACATCCTGAATTTCGTCACCCCTCTCCTCGCTGGATTCGGTCTCGCCGGTCTTGCCGTTTCCTTCGCCGCACAGGATCTCATTCGAAACCTCTTTGGTGGAGTGACAATTTTTCTCGACCGTCCCTTCCAGGTGGGGGAGCGAATCGTTCTCGATGGTCACGACGGAGTCGTTGAAGAAATCGGTTTCCGCTCGTCCCGCCTCCGGACAAAAGACGGATACCTCGTCACTGTTCCCAACGGCACCATCACGAGCAACAGCGTGGAAAACATCGGCAGACGACCGGCAATCCGGCGGGATTTCTCTATCGGAGTCACCTACGACACCAGCCCCGAACGGATCGCACAGGTCATTGATCTCATTCAGGAGATCCTCGCCCGCCCGGAGTTTTGCGAACATCTTTCCCCCTCGATCAAAGGCAAAGCACTCACTCCGAAGGTATTCTTTGAAAACTTCGGCGACAGCGCGCTTTTGATCCGGATCGTCTACTGGTATGAAGGATCGGGATACTGGGACTTCAAAGAACACAGCGGAAAAGTAAATCTGACGATCCTCAAAGAACTCAATGATCTCGGAATCGAAATCGCGTTCCCGACTCAGACAATCCACCTGTCATCGGATGCTCCTCCGCAAGACAGATCGTAGGACGGGAAAAATTCGATCTCAAATCTTGACCAGACTACCCCAGAGCGCACATGTTTACAACTTATGCCGAGTCCTACCAATGATGAGATCACAGCGAAGTGGAAGAATGAGCCAGCCCCTCTTCTTCCCATGCTTCATGCGTTTCACAATCGCGACGGTTTTTTGTCGGAGGACTCGATTCGATCTGTCTCAGACGCTCTGAAAATCCCTATCGCCGAGCTCTGGGGCACGGTTACTTTCTACCACCATTTTTCACGCGAAGCCCCCGGAAAATCAGCTCCGCGCGTCTGCACCGGCAATGTCTGCTGCCTCAACGGCGGTCGGGAGCTCTACGAATCAATGAAGGCGGAGGGCGCGACCGAGATGCCCTGCGCCGGTCGCTGCGACGACATGGTCCCGGTAATCATCGATGACAAAGCCTGGGTCGGACTGGAGAAAGACTCGCTGGAGCACCGCGCCACTCCTTTACCGGTCGAAAACCCCGGAAACATTGAGGAGTGCGTTTTCTCCCAAATTCGCGAACCCGGCCGGGCGACGCTCGAGGGCTATCGGAATACCGGCGGCTACTCAGGATTGGAAAAAGCGATCAGAGAATCCACTCCGGAACAGGTCGTTCAAATCATCACCGACAGCAAACTGGCCGGTCGCGGCGGGGCCGGATTTCCTACCGGCATCAAGTGGAAAGCGGTTGCAGAAGCGCCCGGAGATCCCAAGTGCATTGTCTGCAACGCAGACGAAGGCGAGCCGGGCTGCTTCAAAGACCGCACTCTGATGGACCACGATCCCTTTGCTGTGATCGAGGGAATGACACTCGCGGCCTTTGCAACCGGAGCACCGCTTGGTTTTATCTACCTGCGTTATGAATACCCCGAGACGGAAGCCATTCTCGAAAACGCTATCGCAGATGCAATTGCAGGCGGGCTGCTCGGGGAGAATATTCTCGGCAGCGGTTTCACCTTTCATCTCTACGTTCGTCGCGGAGCGGGAGCCTATATCTGCGGGGAAGAAGGCTCGCTGCTGAACAGCCTTGAAGGCAAACATCCCTTTCCCCGTAACAAACCACCCTTCCCCGTTACACACGGCTTCAATGACAAGCCTACCGCAGTGAACAATGTCGAGACGCTCGCATCCGTTCCTCACATTGTTGCAAAAGGGGCGGATTGGTATCAGTCACTGGGTCTCGGTGATCACGCCGGAACGAAGGTGATCAGCCTTTCCGGCGACGTGCAGCGTCCCGGGAACTACGAGGTCCCTTTCGGACTGCCGCTCCAGACCTTGCTCCACGAATGGGCCGGAGGCCCGCGTGAAGGGAGAACGATCCAGGCTGTCACCATGGCCGGTTTATCGGGAGGATTTCTTGCCGGGAAAGACCTTGAAGTGACGCTCGATGATCCTTGCATCAGACCGAGAGGGTCGTTTCTCGGCGCGGGAGGAATCATGGTCTTCGACGACAGCCGTGATATGGTGGCTGCGGCTCACGATGCGATGGCGTTCTTCGCTCATGAAAGTTGCGGAAAATGCTTCCCCTGTCGCATCGGAACACAGCGCATCACCGAGCGCCTCAATGGATCCACTCCCCCGCTAGGCTATCCGGAATGGCTCGCTGAAATCGAAGACATTGGCAGCACCATGAAGTCAACGAGCGCCTGCGGTCTCGGCATGGCAGCACCACACGTGACCGAGTCATTGCTTCGATACTTTCCGGAACAGGTAGAGGCACATGTTGCCGGAGCAAAATAGTCCGCCAATTCGTCTTCTTTGAGACTTGCAGCATAGTGACAGAATCTTTACTCTAACAAAGATGTATTCCGACTCCGAAACTGCCTCCGCTACCAGGGTTCTCACGATGACGCTCGACGGCGAGCCGGTCGAGTTCCACGACGGTGAGACAATTTATGAAGTGGCCGAGCGTCACAAGCGCGAGGTCCCCACCCTTTGCTACGACGAGCGCCTCGAAGCCTTCGGAGCCTGCCGCCTCTGTGTCGTTGAGGTGGAGGGAATTCGCAATCCCGTCGCCTCCTGCACAACGAAAGCAACCGACGGCATGGTGGTCCGCACGCGGACAGAGGCGATTGAAAAGCATCGCAAAACCCTCCTTGAACTTGTGGCTTCGGAAAACCGCAACGTCGATGTCAATGCTCTCAGTGGCTACGCGTCGCAGGAGCTTACCATTCTCGTTGATCGCTATTCCGCGCGAACAGGACGTTTTGCCGGGAAAAAATCCGGCACCTCGAATACCGACGATAAAAACCCGTTCATCCTGCGGGACTACGACAATTGCATTTCCTGCTACCGCTGCGTCAGAGTCTGCGCTGAACAGGAAGGCGATTACGCGATCAACGTGAAGAATCGCGGCTTTCACACCCAGATCATCACTGAATTCGACAACGATCTGCGCGACTCAAACTGCACCTTCTGCGGTCAGTGCGTTCAGACCTGCCCCACTGGAGCACTCGGAGACAAGAAAGCTCTTCGTGATTCCGACACTCCGGGAGAAATCAAAAAGACCCGGACAATCTGTCCGTATTGCGGCGTCGGTTGTTCCGTCGACATGCTCAGCAAAGGAGACAAGATCGTCGGCGTGCAACCTGCCATGGACGGCCCCGCCAACGAAGGCGCGCTTTGCATCAAGGGGCAGTTTGCTTTCGACTTCATTCAGAATGCGGATCGACTGAAGAAACCGCTGATCCGTCGAGAGGACGGGGAACTCCACGAATGCGAGTGGGATGAGGCCCTCGACTTCGCAGCAGCCGGATTCGCCAAAGTCCGGGACAAATTCGGCAGGCACAGTATCTACGGCGTCGCCTCCGGGCGGGCACCGCATGAGGCTGCCTACACGATGCAGAAATTCATAAGAGCATCGTTCGGGACCAACTACATAGACAACTGTTCCCGAGCGTGACACGCTCCCACAGTTGCCGGTCTGGCAGCTACTATCGGCCGAGGCGCAATGAGCAACCCGCTCCGTGATATGGAGTTGCCGGATGTCATTTTCGCAATTGGAACCAACATGACCGAGTGTCATCCGGTCGCGGCGACACGTTTGAAGAAAGCCATCTCGCGCGGAGCGAAAATGGTTGTCGCCGACCCCCGGAAAACGACTCTCGCAAAACTCGCCGATCTCCATCTGCCGATTCGGGTGGGATCAGACGTCGCTCTTCTTCTCGCAATGGCTCATGTCATCCAGCGAGAGGGATTGATTGATGAAGCCTTCATCGCTGACCGGACTGCCGGCGGTGAGGAATTTCTTGAGCACGTAAAGGAATTCACCCCCGAATGGGCCTCACAAATTTGTGAAGTGCCGGCCGCAGACATCGAGCAGGCAGGTCTGATCTACGGACAGGGCAACCCGTCCGCGATCTACTACACACTCGGTATCACGGAACACATCTGTGGAGTGGACAATGTGCAATCACTCTGCAACATCGCCCTGATGACCGGCAACCTCGGCGTCGAGGGAGGC
>JAKSBG010000283.1 GCA_022361255.1 Verrucomicrobiales bacterium | reverse complement strand
CACATGAGTCGTGGCTCGGCGCGTGCCCAGATAGAGCATGCCGATGGTCAACAAGCTCCCGCTGGCATGAGGCGACGTGAACTAGAAGGGGACGGTTGCCAAGGCTAGAAGCGGTAATACCATCACGAGGTGTAAGATCGGTCGAGATTAGGTCTTCACCCGTCGTCCGATTGCCGCCACAGGGTGCCGACACTCCAGGTTGAGGCGCTCCCCAAACGACGTCTTACTCTTCCCCCCTCGTTTGGCCAGGAGGGAGTCGATGGGGTCGCGTGTGTCGAACACGACCCGGTGTTGCACGCCCGTGATACGCCGGTGCGGTAGGACGTCACCCCCTGAGCATAGAGAGGCTTGGGCAACGGCATCCAGTGTGGCCTAGGCCATGGCCCTTTGGCCTGGCGACGCTCGGGTTGAATCCCCTGCCCGTCATGGGTGACAAGAGCCGTGAGGTACTGGCGGAATCCGTCTGTCAAAACTAATGGGGCACAGTCCGGTGCCCACACCTGTGTGACCTGATGAACGAGTCGTTGGGCCATGGCCTGAGTGCGGGGACCGACATCCCCCGCCACGATCAGCTGACTCACCGGGTCCATCGCCGTCCATCCCCAATGCGGCGAGCGTGACCGGCGCGTGATCGCCTTGGTCTCGCTGATCTCGCCCTCTTTCACTGCACTGAGTAGGGCAACGAGGTCGTCCATCTGGAGGTGCGCGGCTGCCTCGACCCACCCGGTCAAACTGGTATTGGGATCCACTTCAAAGACCTGGGCGACAGCGCGGAGGGAGTCTTCGGTCATTCTGACACTTCCCTGAGACGCAGTTGGTGACGCACAAACACTTGATCAAAGGTGCCATTATATTTGGCGCAGCGAAGTGCCAACATATGATTACTGTTTGCCACATACCACCAGGCCCCCGAGCGCTTGAGCCGCGCATGACAAATGAACTTGTGGGATGCTTCGATGCCCCCACTGCCCAACGGATAGCCCCCTCGACGCAATTGCCGATAGTGGGTCCGGTCCCGATGCTCGTTAAGGTACTCCCAGCAATTGGAGATCGCTTTGGCCGCCTCCTCTGAGGTGGCCTGCATCCGACTCAAGCCCCCAAGGACCCACCCGACCTTACCCAGGTACAACCGCGTCAGCGTGGCTTCGACCCATTCGAGGGCTCGCTCCGAGGCGCCATATTGCACCTTGGCCATCTCATGGAGGTACTCGGCACAGTGGTAATAGTCGAGCACCTGACGAGCGTCGGGAAACAGAGACTGCACGTGTTTCCATATCCAAGACGCGCCATCGCAGACCACACAAAGTCGCCCTTCGTCCTCGGGAATCAAGCCCGCCTCTTTAACCGCTCGGAGCGCCTCGCCGAGTTGGGTCTCATTTTGGACCTGATGCCAGCTCATCAAATGAATGATGCGATGTTCATCGATGAGATAAAACCGAAAGCCTTTGGCATCGCGCCATTGACCCGTCCACCGAGCCTGTTTGGCCCGGTAGCGCGCTTGGCCCGGACGGCGGCCTCGGGCACCGTCGGGACAGGTGGGCACAAACGCGCCATCGATACCCAGCACCACCACGGGACGGCGCCACTTCCCCGCGGCCACTTCTGCAACGCGCTGCTCAATCTCTTGACGCGACGGGGCCACCTCCAACACCGTGAGGCCATCGGCGACTTGATTGGTCAGGGTGTGCAGGCGCTCAGAGCCTATGTTCACCCCGGTGAGGTCGCCAAACACTTGGTGCGCCTCCTCATAGGGCAGTTCGATGGCCAATCTGGCGGCGGCTTTTTGCAGATCGAGTTGTTTGCGGCCAGGGGCTAAGTCGAGGACCTCATCGAAGGGATAGAAACCACAGCGGCAGCTCCGACAATAGAAGTAGGGTCGCTCCAGCTCAACCGGACCCACCATCGTCTCGACGGTGCGGGCAACCGGAGCTCGAGCCGTCAAGAGACGATCACACTGGGGACAAGGGGCCTGAGTGCGGCTCCGTTCGGCGAGATGGGCCTCCGTGACAATGGTCTCACTCAGGCTACCGGTTAGGTCTTGGCGGAGGTTCCACACCGTCTCGGTCACCTCCGATAAGGGGGCAGTTGGCTCAGATAGCTGCTCCTGGACCTCATCGAGCCACTCATCAAAGCGAGTGTGAAGCGCTTGGCGCAGCTGGTCCCATTGTTTACTTGCACGTACCTCGGGTAACGAGATAATCTCAGCCAGGCCCATGGGAACTCCTTTCCAATAGGGGATGAAATGCGTTTTTCCCTATTATAGAAGGGTTCCTTATGGGCTGTCAGAATGACCGAAGACTCCCGACGAAGGCCCCGACGATGCCAACCGGTAAAGGTATCGGGTTTCACGATACGTAAGGCGGGTCGCTATTCGAAGCAGTATGAAAGCCAAACCATGACTAAGCGAGTGGCGTCGGTGGCACGTCCAGGTTTCACCTGACGCTCTTCGTACAGAGCCAATTGTTTGCGCAGAAAGAGATTTTCAGCCGCCAGTGCCGGTGCCGGCCGCAGACATAAAACGAGAAAACGCCATGTATCGGAACTCAGCTGGAGCAGCTGTGATGCGAGCTGGCAGATAT
>JAKSBG010000430.1 GCA_022361255.1 Verrucomicrobiales bacterium | reverse complement strand
CGTCAAGGAGGCAGTCGTCTCGCTCAGCGAAAAAGAATCCAAATCGGCCGCCGAGAAAACGGATGATCCCAAGACGGCAGCAGGTTCTCTCAGAGGGGCGGACAAAACCCTTTCTACCCCGGAGGACGAACGCAATCAATCCGAGGTAGTTCCGGATCACGAAACAATTTCGAATCTGGAAGTGCCGCCCTCGCAAACTACATCCGAGGAATGCAATATTCCCGGAACCTCATTCGAGCTCGCCGACGGAAGCGTGTCGGCTGAACACTACTTCAATGAAGAAGACGATCTCCTGTCTGCCGACTATCTCGAATCCAAACTGAAGAGCACGAAAGAAAACAACGCCAACGCTCCGCAACACCTCTGGGTTGAGCCCGAAGTGCTTGCGATGCGCCAAGATGCTTTCCTTGAACTGGCGTCTGCAGTTAACCGGATTGCTGGGGCTGCACCCTCGCCTACCAAGCGGGACCAGATTTACTGGGCGATCGAGGACCTTCGGCATCTAACTGCCTTTCTGCGACCAACGTCCAAATAGGCGAGCAAAGAAATCGCCACCGAATCCTGACCGGAAGTCCATCCCGCTCGAGCTCCGCTGCCACAGACTCATCTCCAACTTTCCCGACACCCAAATCCTGATATCAATAAATTGGCCGGCCCCAAGTCCTACCTCGAAAGCCGACCAAATCCCTAAGTGAGATAATGAACAGTAATATCCATCAAGGCCTTCCGCAAGGCCCTCCAACCCGTGTAGCGAAGATTCGCGAAATCTTTGGCCATGGCACCGTCTTGGTTCCTACCAAATGGGGGACGAAGAAACCGATCCAGAAAGGCTACACTGAATTCGGGCAAGAAAAGATGTCCGACCCCCAACACATTCAACTCCTCGAGAACAACAATATTGCCATCCTTACCGGGCCGAAGTCGGGCAACCTCGTTTCCATCGATTTTGATGACGATGCTGCTTTCGAGCAATTCCGCGCCTGTAACCCGCAACTCTGCTCCACGATTAAGTCCCGAGCTTCCCGAGGGTGTAACCTTTGGTATCGACTGAAAGGGGAATACCCGGAGGGCGTGAGCAAGTTGGTAAACGAGTCTGAAGAAGAGATCGGGGAGTGGCGCGCCGGACGTGGCATCACGATCGTCGATGGGCAGCATCCCGAGGGCGTCACGTATCAAATCTTCTCATCCGATCCTCTGCTGGAGGTACCCTTCGGAGATATTCAATGGCCGGAGGGCTGGGTCAAAGTTCCTGGGCGTGTTGATCCTTTCAACGATCTCGTTGAAGAATTTGGCCCTCCCGTCTTAGAAGGAAAGCAGGGCGGGCTTCAGCTGAACGAGTCGTTCGTGGCTGGCTGGATCGCAACCGAGCGAGAAATCCTTTATGCTCTGGAGACCCAGCAGTTCTTTCATTACGAGGAACCCGAAGGAATTTGGATGGTGATGCCCAATCAGATTGTTAAAAAACTGATTGCGGATTACCTGGGCCGTCTGGCCCGCGAAAACGATCTCGATACCGTCCACTTCAAGAAAAAAGCCACGGTCATCAACTCCGTCCGAGGTCAGTTGGAAGCGGAAGTGGCATGTGAGTTTTATCGCGCAATTACTCCGCAGGGCTGGCGTAGCTTCGCAGCCAACAACACGAAGGTCGCGTTGATCCTCCCCTCTGATGAGATGCAGGCCGAGATCTGTGAGTTGCCATTTTTCCCGGGAGATCGCCTCATCGCAAAGTCATGTGTCGACTATGAAGTCAACGCAACTTGTCCGCGATTCCACGACGAGGTGTTAGCTCCATTTCTCAAGCCCGATGACATTCGCTTGCTGCAAAAGATGTTCGGGCTAGTACTAGCGGGTGACAATGAGCTCCAGAAGATTCTGCTGCTGGAAGGGCCGGGGGGAACTTCAAAGGGAGTTGTTACTCGTTTGCTCGACCAAATTCTGGGTTCGAAGCTCGTTACTGAACTCCGTACCGACCACTTGGGGAGTCGTTTTGAAACGAGCCGATATCGTGGAAAGCGTTTGTTGGCGGGCCGCGACGTCGATCCCGATTTCCTCCGCTCAAGTTCGGCAACGCGCCTCAAGGCGCTAACTGGTGGTGACCGTCTAAGCACCGAGAGCAAGAACTCGAATGAATTCGAAGATATCGAAGGCGTTTTCCACGTAATCATCACGAGCAACTCCCCTCTCCTCCTGCGGGTCGACGAAGACGCAAGCGCATGGAAACGTCGACTGATCATCGTTCCCTTTCACGACTCGGGACAGCCGTTCAAGATTATCCAGAAATTTGAGGAGGAACTGATTCGAGAAGAGGGACCCGGCATTCTCAAGTGGATGCTGGATGGTGCTTTGCTTGCGTTCTCAGATATCGATAAGTATGGGACGATTGCGCTCACACCCCATCAAGAGGCCAGGGTCGATGCCCGAGTTCGCGCCTCAGACTCAGTGGCCTTCTTCGCAGACGAGTGCCTCGTCCCCCACAATGAACGCGAGATGTCGAGCCAGCAGCTCCTTGATGCATATTCGGGCTTTTGCGAGTCTCTCGGCCTCCATGCTGTAACGCAGGCCGAATTCTATCGGAAGATGAAATCCATCATTGAGTCGCGCTTCGGTGACAGTGTCCGGCGCACTGAGAACATACACTGTGATGGAGGTCGAGGGAGAGGCTATCGAGGATTGACGCTGAAGTCGAGGTCTTCCGAGGAACCTCAATAACACGGATAACACGGCACTTGGGAGGTTTTGAAAGACTAGGAATAGCTTGAGAAGAACAATGGATACATACACTACCACTATAGGACCCTACTGCCGTGTTTGGTGTGTGGCCTCGCGAGGACAATGAGCTTGGACTTCCGAAAACTCGAAAACTGCCGCGAACTAGCCGACGGACGCAGAACCGCTCAGTGCCCCGCATGCGCTGAATCTGGCGGAGACCGGAAGATGGAACACCTCGTCATTTTCCCGGACGGCAAGTTCGCGTGCGCAGCTCACCAAGGAGACGGTGACCACCGGAAGCAGATCTACAAGCTCGCAGGAAGCACTGGGTCGGCAGCGAGCCGTAGAGTACGCGTCAGCGTGATTCCCAAGAGATCGTGGAAACCACGACGCGGTTACCTTGGTAGCTGACCCTTCGCTGCAGTAGTTTGGAACCAACTCCACAACTTCCGCTGGAAATTTCCTAAATCTCAGGAATCCTCAGAAAGCATGGGAACTATCGCCAACCCCTTGCAAACCACAAAAGAGAATCCTGATTTCGGAGAAGCTGTTTCCGCCCTTGCGGTGCTGTCCCACAACTCGGAGGTGCAGACTGCGATCCAAGCCACTAACTTCCTAGCCGCATTGGCAGGGCCACGTGGAGGGCTCGTAGGTCTCGGTGGAGAAGTTCACCCGATCGGATCAAGCATGATCAGCGTCGGCGACGACTCAGCGGAACAAGCACGTTTGACCGAGCTGCTGTTCGCCCCGCTGCGATTCCTCCAGGTGGACCTCATCGACTACAGTGCTCGAGTCGATCCCAAGTTGCGAAATCGCCTTGCCACCTCCCTGGCTGATCCGCATTGCAAAGACTACGGAGGTCGTCGAGCCGTGGTTGATGAGGTTCGTGTAGAGACGGAATTAAAGCACGCGACTGGACAGGCCCAAAAGTCAGCCCAGATGGTTTCGTCGTCTCATCCCGTTGATCGCTACGAGAATTTCAAGCGGGACTACTCAATGACAGAGGAGGAACGAGCGCGTGACACTCGCATGGCCGAGGAGAGCCCTTTCGCCAAGATCAACTACGAAACGATGCTTGAATACAACGAGGCACGTTGTTTGTGCGAGCCACTTGTATTCCTGGAAAATCCTGACTCGCAACTGCTTCAGCAGGGAATGGGCGAAGTCGATCGGCAGTCACCGCTGGTGCTTGATTCCGAAAGTCGCCTCCTCGCTAGAGTCTTCGCCAAAAATCCTGACAAAGTCGCGGAGGTTGTCGAGGGACTGCTTTCCGGGCGCGGCACCCGGGCCACGAGCAAAGTAGGAGCAAGACCTAGTCGAGGGATCCTGTATTCGGTTGCCGATCGAACTCACCTTGCTCAGTGGATCAGCACTCCGGAGAGTGGCAGACTCTTGCGTCGAACTCTGCTGGTAGATCCCACCTCCAAGGAAGAGGACGGAGGGAACACTTTCGATCTTGAGGTGATCCGACGTGGCTATGACCAATTTCGTAAAGCCGTTAAAGGTGTTCTGCGCCTGCGTAGACTCGATGCTCCCGGTATCGCTCCCATCCTGGATAATAGAACAGCCGAGAAGTTCTTCCATGCGCAACGCAATTTTCACCAGCAGATTGGTGAAGTAGAGCCACGCCTCAAACCGTTTGCGGCAAATTTCGTTCACCTCCCCGCGACCATGTTGTGGTCGCTTGAGAAGCTCTGTGAAGGACGTGAGACTCAGGACCTCCTCCCTATGGCGATTTATCTCGCCGATTCCGCGCTGCATACTCACCTCAATCTAGTGGAGACTGGGCTCGATACCGGGAAACTGCAACGACTGGAAGAAGAATGCCGTAAGATGCTGCGTAAGCTCTATCAGTCGGAGCCTTGTCGGTTTCGCGAGCTACAACGAAAGTACGACGTACAGCGGAAATCTATTCTTGAGCCGGTTCTGGAACATTTGATTGAGACCAACCGGGTTCAGAAGATCGAAAAGGGCATTCTCCGCACGACGGAGCGAGGGCGAAGTGAGTTGGCGGGGATAGGAGACAACTAGCAAGGCATCTGTGTCGAGTAGCGCCGGAGCCCAACTGTCAGTGAAGACTTGCGGTTCACAGCCGACCAGGACTGACAATCGCCATTTCTCTTGGGGCGGGACAAGAATCAATCCGATCTTTTCTCGTTGGTTTCCGTCACTTGAGAGTCGTCCCGACTTCTATCGATGGATCTCGGAGCGGTCGACTATGGTTATTGGGCACATGGTTGCACAACGTCGCAGAAATGCAGCGATCTGGCGCATTGAATGGTCTGAAACACCTCCATAGGAATTTCGGCGTTCAGAAAAGGAAAACAGCCCCATCAACCGACTTCGTAAATCTAAACTGACGCACTGACTTCACTGACAACTCAGTGTCCTGCTGTCGCTAGATTTTGGTGGAAATTTCAGATTCTCGGGGAACACTCGGAAATGGATGAACCCCCAAATCGAGATCCCGGACTTTCTCTCTCCTGGTAAAGGGGCGGGAGGAATCGGCTCGTTCCGTCTTTTAGGCATCTACGATCTGGTTGACCGCTTTGCTCGCGAGTTTCAGATCAACCATGAGATAGCATTCGCGTCACTGCTGGCAGGGTTTGGTCATTCAGTTGGAGGCGCCTTTGAAATCGACAGCACACTTGGCATCATTCGCCCGCCGTTTTCGTTGTTGCTGGTAACTCCTGAGACTGATGCGGTCTGGCCCCGGATCCCGATCCGTTTTTTGGTGGATGACTTCGAGCATACGATGCGGTTGTTTGCCAAAGCAAATCTTCACCAAAGTACAGAACAGAAGGATGATGCAGAAAATGAAACACACCATCCGATAGCCGACCGTATAGCCAACACGGTTGATACAGCGAAGGCGGTATATGCTGACAAGGTGTCGGAGCGAATTACTTCGGCTTCTTTGGAAATGCCGTTTCCTCGGGTTCCTTTTGATCACCATGTCTTGCTAACGACTCCACCCGTCGGTCCATGTCGCGCTTTGCGGCAGCTATCACCCGACAACAGAATCAGATTCGAGCATGCCTTGAGTTCGAATACTCCATTGGGGCCAAGTGTCGGAGAAGTGTCAGGAGCTGCACCCAATCTATACTGGCAGGTGGAGCAAACGGAAGCTCGGAGAATGGTGGAAGAGAATCCCTGGTTCACCAGTTTGCCCACTTTGATTCTGGAAGCCGACAGACCAGGCGTTTCAGCGCTCGCTCCGGATGGGAGCGTTGCTGGCGAAATTCATCGACGATGTCTGGATCTCTTCGTGATGCGTCACCATGCCATGTTGCGATCGACTACTTTCGCGGTGGAGTCGAAGCCCTTTCAACCAGTATATGAATTTCTCACCGCGGCGCAAAAGTGGGAAAGCAGAACCGAGGAGCCTTCCCCGATTCGCCCTTCCCGGGTAGTAGAGCTTGCCCTTCGCTTCGCACTGCTGTTCACCGTCCTCGACAAGAAACCAAAACCGGATCTGGTGGCGGCTTTTTACGGACTCGAGCTCGCCAAGCGTCTTTATACACGGCACTTGAAGACACTCACAAAACTCCTTCCAATTCCTGTGAGCCACGTCCCGGACACGGATGGGCTGTCGAAGCGGGAGCTTGCGGTGTTTATGCGTATCTGTGAGCGTCCCGGTCTCACCCGTTCTGAACTGGGTCGAACCTTCAAAAAACTGAATCAGCCGGAACGTGACCGGGTACTCGCCTCATTGATAGGAAGACAGTTGATCGAATTGCGAGACGGCAAGGTGTACAGAAGTCATTCGAGTCAGGGGTAAGCATGACTCCTTATGTTTAAATTATCTTGAGTTTTCAGAATTGTGAGGAACAAATCTAAAATGGAAAACTGGGAAGATGTAGATTGGAACGGTGAAGAAATGCGAAGTCTTTGGGCCGAGGCACTCAAAAGTCCGGTTTATCGCGGTGAAGAAGATCTGGAAAAAATTCGAAACTCCGATTCGCCGACTGTAGCAGTTCTAGCCTCAGACCAGGAAACGATCTTCTTCGTGTCGCGGGAAAGGGTGTTGCGCGGAGAGATTAAGATGAACACATGGGATCTATTTGAGCATGCAGGAGAACTGTGATCCCACGCGGTGACAGGCAAAGGATTTAGCTTTCCGATACGTCGCGCTTTCCACTTATCAAATTATCGAGATCGAGCTTCAGCGCCCGGGGCGTTGGTATAAACTTTTCCGGATCCGCGCCGAGTTCTCTGGCGATCATTGCGAGTTCGTAGTCGAAAACGCTGCGTAGCTGGGACTCGATCTTCGCCACAGCAACTCGATCAAGGGAATGCAGTCCAGACAACTGAAGGCGGGCGGCAAGCTGCTCTTGGGTCAGCCCCTTTTTCATGCGCAATTCGCGGACCCGGGGGCCGATGCAGTTTCTGTAACGTCGTAACATTGAAGTTCCCAATGGGGAACTTGACCTTGGTTCAAAAAGTAGGATGATAGGTTCCCTATGGGGAACAATGATCAACATGCTTTCAAATTCGATTGCCTTCACTGCGGCCAGACAATTTCGGCTGGTGATGAGGTTGCAGGTCGGGTAGTTGAGTGCCCTTCCTGCGCTCAGGCGTTTCAAGCCCCCCAAATTGCTTCTCCTTCAAGATCTGCCTCAGGGAGACCACGCTCTCGCCGGAAGACGGGAACGGGAGGATCGTCCTGGGCGTGGCCTGTTGTTGGAGGCATTGTGGCGGTAGCTGCCTTGGCCTTGATGTTTGTTTCGGTCGGCGTCTTCGACAAATCAAACTTAGAGAAGGGTGATCTCGAGAAAGCAGATAGAGCTACCTCTGTTTCCGATCAAAAGAGCGGACCGATTCGGAGTGGGGGGGCATTGCCCAAGTACTCGCAAGTGGCAGAGCCGCTGGCGAAATTCAAAGAGAATCGCTATTGGCAGGAGTTCCTGAAGGGCGAGCGACGGAAGATCCATTTCGTTGACGACGCTCCAGAATGGACCGACATCGACGGAAGCGTAGTCCGACGTTTACACGAAGACACTCTTTCCCCGGAACTTCTTGCATTTCATCAAGGGCTCCATTTTTGCCAAACTGTCAGAGGCGGAAGTGACGATGTGCAGGCCGAGAAGTGGAGCGAATGGTTAGCACACCTTGGAATCGAAGATTTAGACGAGTTCGAGCGCCGGGACCTGATCAGTTCGGAGAAAGCCGCATACGAGGACATCCTCACAGCGCTACCCGATGAATCCAAATACACCGTCATCATTGATCAGGTTTTTAAGCTCGGTGAATTCGACTTCGATGAATCGGCATTTCATCTTTCGCATTCCTACTCGTATCCCGAAGATGAGGGTGGGCATCAAATGGACAATCCCTATCCGCCGGTGGTCACAGAGGATCTTTTTGTGAGTGAAGGGAATGCCCGTGCGCTCCGCAAAGAGGGGGTAACCCATGTCTGCATCCGTGAAGAGATCATCATGGAATGGAACGTCGGTTGGTGGCTGGTCGGGAAGGACGCTGCGCAAAGTTTGGTGGAGGTCGAGGATGAACGCTTCATTTCTTCAAGCAAGTGGGAGTTCCACAACGGCTCACTGCGGAGGAAAGGAGGTTCGCCAGATGAAATTACGCAGGATTTCAGTGAGTCGTTTCTAACGGCACTGGAAGAATTTCACGGTCTTTATGCTGAGCACGTTACCCCGTTCTATTCGATTTTTAGTGTCGTGGAAGGGATACAAAAAGGAGACGTTCACGATTTCAATCAAGAGATTCTGAAGATGCATCAGATGAGGAACGCGTATGCCGTCGGGTTTCATCGGTTTGAGGTAGAGAAGAAGCTCCGAAAACAACTGGACCTGCTCGAGCTTTCCGAAGAGCAGCGAAAGCTGATTCTGAGCTACATAGGGGCAGCTGGAACCGGGTTTCATTTCGTGGGAGCAAATACTCCCCAGGCTTCTTTGGAGGCTCTCCCGAAATTCTTGGATGTGCACAAGGGCGTTTACACGAAGCACGAAGAGATTCTGAAGATGCTCGGCGATCCCAAAGCTGCTGGCGAGGGCGGCTGATAGATTTTGCTGTTCAGCTCTGCCACGCTGCAATGGGGCAGATTCCCGCGGCATATACTTTTGATAACCAGCCATGTCGGCTGGCCTTTAAAAGTAAAACCAAATTCACATGGCGCGACCGACGCATTATCAGCCGGTCATTTCGCGTCCTTTGATCTGTGCTGCCTTCCATGAGGCAAAACGTCGTCGCATGCCGATGACGAAACTGATCGAGGAACTGCTCGTTGGTGCTCTGTCCGGAACTCCCGGATGGACCGCCGCAAGCGAGCAATACCCGCGTGAAATGCCTTCACCCAAACGATCGGATTGAGCTCACGACCGAGCTCCTCCGGTCTTCAACTTCAACCAACCAAAATCATGCCAATCACCCTTTTGACCCATTATTCGAAGAAATGCGGGATTCCACACTACTCGTCGATTTCCGCATCGGCATCCGTCGAAGTCGAGCTTCACGACCTGGAAGCGATTCCTTCCGAGATCGAGAAGCTCTATCATGTCCTCCAATCGAGCGTCGACTCGCAGTTGGCGGAGCACGTCGGATTCGTCCCTGAAGGAAACTACGGCGTCACCGATGTCCAGCAGCCCAGCCCGAACGGCAACGGCCACCCCGGCCACTCGTCGAACGGAAATCACAACCGGGAAAGCAACGGCAATCACTCCACCAACGGTGCGTTTCAATGCTCCGAGAAGCAGCGAACGCTGATCCTCGATCTGCAAAAGCAGCTCGGGCTGAGCGATGCAGATCTCGATGAGCATTCACACCAACTGTTCAGTAAACCGGTTCGTCAGCTCAACAAGCTCTCCGCCTCCGGGCTGATCACCGCTCTCCTCGAGATTGCGGGGAAATCCAACGGTCGGAATGGAAACCGGAACGGGCATCGTCCTGCGACGAATGGAGGTGGCCGATGAACGCGGCGCAGCCTGTTCCTCCTCGGCAGATGGCCCCATCCAATCTCCGCGTTCTCCCGGAGCCGAGTTCGAATCCAGGATTACTGGACTACCTCTCCGCGAGTCGCCTGAAATGCTGGCAAACCTGCCGGCGTCAATTCTTCTTCCGATATGTGGAGAGGATCGCAACGCCGACGGCCCCGGCCTTGTTCATCGGACAGCAGGTGCATGAGTGCCTGAAGTCCTTGAACTGGGCACGCTGGAAAAGCGAACCGTTCGACGCTGATCAGCGTCGTGCCGAGTTCGACGAATCGTGGAAACGCGGTCTCGAAAGCGAGTCGGCTCCCTGGAAGAAGGAGGGCGACGAAGCCAACGCCAAAGCGCAAGCCTGGGCGATGCTCGAAACCTACTTCGCCGAATCACCGGTTCCGTATTCCGAGACTCCGGAAGGTGTCGAGGTTGAGGTGGATTGCCACCTCGACCGATTCGGAATCCGTCTGGTCGGCATCATCGATCTGGTCCGCCACGGCGGGAAGATCGTCGATTACAAGACGGCCGCGCGAACCCCAAGCTCCGGAAGTGGTCCCGAACAGCATGCCACGCAACTGGCCTCGTACGCGACACTCTATCGAAGAGCTACCGGGCAGACGGAATCGGGATTCGAGCTGCACTACTTGATCAAAACCAAGCAGCCCAAGATCCTCGTATCGTCACTCGATCCCATGAGCGACCGGCTAGAGGCGGAATTCTTTCGGCTCATCGAAGACTATCTCGAAGGCATCGCCAACAAGAGCTGGCTCACTTCTCCGAACCAGCATTGCTCGTGGTGCCCATTTACCCGTGAATGCCGGAAAATGTCAGGGCTCTAATCGGTCCTAGCAGCTCAACCCACACCAACAACAACACGAAGGCCGTTCCTCTGATTCAAGGGGAGCGGCCTTCTTCTTTTTCACTCAAATCCAAACCCAAACCTAAATCCAAACCACTACATCCATGAAACCCACACCATCCCCTCTACTTCAGCGGATTCTCACTTCCTTACTTCTCGCGCTTCTGCTGACCTCCACGGTCAGTTGCAGCAAGAGCGACTACTCCTGGCTGCCTTTCGGGCTGTCCGGCCAACCTTCTCTCGAGGAGCGATACGAGGCCTTGCAGGCCCGGGTCGAAACCACCGAGGCGAGGGCGGAGAAAGCCAGCGACCAGGCCGCCATCTGGCAGGTCGTCGCCGCGCTCTTCATCGTCTTGGCCGGTTTCGCGCTGATCTACGGCGCGGCCCTCGGTTCCCAGGCACGCCGTTTCCAGGCCAACTCCCATCCAGAGAACCTCGACGCTACCACGCATGAAATCGTTCGCTGAACTCCCCGACTTCAAAGAACTTCGACAGCTCTGGAAACAGGATCCTGTCGAACCACCCAGCCCCCGGCTCGAACTCACGGAAGATTCGTGGGTCGAACGGGGTGCCGAAGTGATCGGCTGGCACTTCTGCCGGCTGGAATACTGGCTCAGCGGAAGCGGGTGGCTCCGTGCGTGGCTGCGGCTGAACCTGTTTCTCTCGATCACCCTTGCGGTCGCGGGAGTTCTGCTCCTGCCTCCGGTCAATCGAGTCCTGGAACAGCTCGCCAGCAGCAGTCATTGGCTTGGCCAGATTCTCGCCGATTTCCTCGGCGTCGCCTCTGCCGTTCCACCCGTCCTCATTTCACTGGCCGTCCTCTACCTGGCATTCGTCGGCTACCGACGCTTCCGGCATTTTCGGAATCGCCGAGGCAGGACCGGATTCGGTGAGAGCGATGGGTACTACCAGTGATCTGAAACCTGAACATCCAACCTAAAAAACCAACATGAATCATCCTATACCTATCCAAATCCGGGCAGGCGACTTCAAACCGGCTCTCGTCGGTCTCGGGAAAGTCGCCAACCCGAAGGCGTCGCTCCCGGCTCTGCAATGCATCCGGGTCGAGCCGCTCAATACCAACACTGTCCAGCTCAGCGCCAGCGATCTCGACTTTCATTTCGATCTGACGATTGAAGCCAAGGCCGGGAAGAAGTGTGAGCCGTTTCTCGTGCCTCTAACCGTGCTCCGCGATCAAGTTCGCGGAACCAAGGCCGGTGACACGATGGAGCTTCGGTCTCTTGCCAAGGCACCACCGGTGTCGGAGTTTCCCGAGCCACCCAGGTTTCGGGCAACGCCGATTCCGCTCACCGCAGAAATGAGCAACAGCCTGCTCAAGGCATTCGCTTGCTCCTCCAGCGACACGACTCGCTACATCCTGCAGGGTGCCTTTCTCGATGTCTCGGGAAAAGGCAAAAATGCCCACCGCATTGTCGCGACTGATGGGCGGCAGCTGTATTCGAGTAATTCGATGCATCTTCCCGCCTTGAAGTCTTCGGTCATCCTTCCTGATCACGCTTTGTGGAAATGGAAGCAGATCGCCGACTCGGCAAACACCACACCGTGGACCTTGCGAGTCGGGACGGAAAAGGGAGAAACTACTCCCTTCCGGATCGATGCGAAGCACTGGCGGCTCTCTGGGAAAACCATCTCTGGCAACTACCCGAACTACCGGCAGGTCATACCTCCGGGGACTGACTTCAAATCCCGGGTGGAAACGCCGCCCGAGGTTGCCGAAGCCATCGCGGATCTCATTCCCAAACTCCCCGGCAAGAAGCTGTCCAATAAGCCCGTTGGTATTCACGTCGAGAAGGGGCTCGTTTCCCTGCTCGCTCGCGAGACATCGAAGGAGCCTTGGCAGTTCTATCCCATCGGCCCCGCCAAGGTGAAGGGTCCCGACCAGGTGGTCTTCGCCAATCGCGACTACGTCCATCGGGCGGCCCGATTCGGGCTGACCGGGATCAACATGATCGATCCACAGTCGCCTCTGCAGTTTTCACGGAAAGGCGATCTCATGATTGTCATGCCGGTCCGGGTTGGCGATACGGAAAAGCTGAAGCGTCCCCGAAAGATGAATCCCATCGTTTCCACGGAGCGGTCAACACCACCGAAGAAGTCACCTGCGAAGATGCAGGCCTCGAAAAAGATCGCGACAGCATCGTCTTCAATATCCGACCCGATAGAGGAACTTGAAGCTCGGATTACCGAAGCCAACACAGCACTCGCCACGGCAGGCAAAAAGCTGAAATCTGCACGCGGCTCGCTAAACACAGCCCGTGACCAGCGGACTGAAGATCAAGAAGAACTGAAGGGATTTCGGTCCCTTTTCCGATCGATCAAGAAGCTCGCCACCGGCTCCAACTGAGTCGCCACAACCAACACCAAGCAGGCACCGAAGGCCCGGTTGCTTCCGCATCACAGCGGAGGTGCCGGGCCTTTGTCATGCCGTCTCTTCCCAATTCATGCGAAAAAGAAAAACAAGCGAAAAGTCACTTCCTGTGAAGGGGCAAAACCAACAAAGAACGAAAACCTACAAATTCCAAAAACATACGATGAACACCGAAACCAATACTGACCTCCTCGCTGTGCTGACCCGCGAAGGAGTGTTGATCAATGCCAGCGTCAGATATCCGCGCTTCCACAAAAAGTTGAAGGCAGCGGACCTCGGCCTCGAACCTGACCAGGTCAGCGACCGGCTCATGAGCCTCGGACACAAAAAGCTTCTCCCCAAAGAAGCCCTCGCTGATCTCGCTCTCGTCGAGAGCCGCACCCATGCCGTCATTGAGAAATACACCTTTCCGTTTCTCAATGTCAGCCACTTCCTTCCCAACGGAAAACTAGTCGATGTGCAGGAGCAGTTGAACGCTCAGGAGCGGAACTTTGAGGTCGTTCGCGGGAAATTCCTGCGCGGCTACGAGCGCACCCGCGAACAGGCCCTCATCGATTGGCGTGAGGCCATCCAGCAAATTGCGAAAACCTACGATGAAGAAGAAACGTTGTTCTCGCAGATTCAGGAAGCTTTCCCTTCGCGGGAATTCATCGAACCGCGCTTTGCGTTCGAGGTGCGCTTGTTCCAAATCGCCGTTCCCGATGACCTCGGGATGGAGCTGATCACCTTCGCCGAGCAGAACGAAGTCCGGCTCGCCCGGCATGATGCAGCCCGCGACGCTCGTCGTGAGATCCAAACAGGCGTCGAGACCTTCGTTGGAGAGTGCGTAGCCGAGCTGCGTCAGCAAACTGCCCAGCTCTGCGACGAAATGCTCGCTTCCATGCGCGGAGGCAAAACTGACGGCGTCCACCAGAAGACTCTGAATCGGCTCGTAAAGTTCATTGATGACTTCAAGTCCTTGAATTTCGCCAGCGACACCGAGATGGAGAAGCAACTCGATCTGGTGAGATCTCAACTTCTCAGCCGGAGTGCAGAGGACTATCGGAGCAGCTCGGTTGCGACTCGCAGCCTCGAATCCGGGCTGACCGATCTCCGGAATCACGCTCGGGAACTCGCGTCTCAAGATGCTCGCGAGCTGGTGGAGCGCTTCGGTGAACTTGGTCGCCGCAAGCTCCAACTGGCCGGGTAGAACTCCGAGAGGGTCTATCCCACAGCTCAACAGGGTCGGGTCATCGATCTGACCCTGTTGATTCAATCTTTTCTCAAGAAACCACAACCCTGAACCCAACTAACATCATGTCACACTTCACTACCATCCAAACCCAGATCCGCGATGCTGAAGCACTCGAAGACGCCTGCACCGAACTCGGTGTCGAGCTTCTTCGCGATGCACAAGCCCGCGGTTATGCCGAGCAGAAACGTCACGGCGATCTAGTCATCCGGCTACGCGGTCCCTACGACATCGCCGCGAATCGCTCCGAAACCAACGACGCCTACGAACTCACTACTGACTGGTGGGGCGGGCATGTCGAAAAGGAAGTCGGTCCTGAGTACGGTCGGCTTATTCAACTCTACGGAGTCCACAAGACTATCCGAGAGGCGCAGAAGAAGCGACTCCGGGTCACCCGTCGTCAGGAAACGGACGGCTCCATCAAACTCACCCTCGCTGCCTGACCCGATGACATCGAAAGAACAAATCGTTGTGTGGGTCAGTCCCGAGGGAGCCATCACCATCGACGCCCTTGGCTTTACCGGCAAAAGCTGCGAGGAGGCGACCCGTTTCCTCGAAGAAGGACTCGGTGTAGTCGGGCGCAAACAACGCGGCCGTGACTACTACCGCAAAAATCGAAATCAAAACAACCACCAACAAGAACAGAAATCATGAGCACACCCACCACCATCCCGGAGGTCATTCGCTTCCAACCCGACGGAACCGGCGCGGGGCTTTACACCGAGATCATCGATCTGAAAGAGATTGGCGTTCTCGATGTGAGCCGCGCTTCCAACGTGGAATTCAATATCGAATTCCAACAATGGGAAGTCTTCGACTTCACCGGCCATGTCGTTTTCACCCACCCGTCCCGCGAGGAATGTCTTCGTTGGGAACGGGTCCACTTCAACGAAACCTCAACCGACTGACTCATCATGAAAGACATCATTTCCAATTTTGCGAGGGCCGGTTACGCCGGCCTATTTTTGTGCACCGCCGAGGAGGCTCGGGCTGAGTCCGAGATCAAAGCTGCTGCCGAAGAACTCGGAAGAAGTGTTCATGCCTGGAGTATCACTACCGGCATGATTGACACATCGAACGGTAACGTTCATCGATGCACCGATCCGGCGGAAGCTCTCGAATCCATCGAGTCGCTTCACAGTGATTGCGTCGTTCTTCTTCGCGACTTCGGCGCCTTGCTG
>JAKSBG010000429.1 GCA_022361255.1 Verrucomicrobiales bacterium | reverse complement strand
CGATGGCGCGCTGAACGAGCTTGTCCGGAATCTCCACGCCTTCGATGTCTTTTACCCGATGCAGTGCCACGAGGCAGGTTGCGGTTGTAAAACTGATGCAGCTGGACGCCGGCTTCGCGGCACCGACATCAAAATCATAATACCCCCAACCTCCATCAACCGACTCGTATCGACCAAGCCGGTCGATCTGCTGATTCATCACTTCGACAATCGTGCTCTTTGTATCGTCGTCCGCGCGCGGATACATGTCCGCGAGCGCGCGCAGGCCATAGGCATGGGTCCAGACATTGTATATGGCGGTCGGTGTAGCCCGCCGAATCAGCGGCAAGGTTTCGAGCAGATACACCTCCCCTTTTTCCCTCGCTTCAGCAGCCGGTCCCGGCTCGTCGGAAAGTCCGGATTCGATCAGGGCGGACACTGCCATCGCCGTGACAGCAGTGCGGAAGGCTTCATGCGATCCCGGAACGGGCGCGTAAATGTTCAGTCCCTTCGTCTGCCGGGGAGATCCCCAGCTTCCGTTTTCGTTCTGATCTTCGATCAGGAAAGCGATTCCTTTTTCGATCGCCTCTTCCACCGAATCCGCGACCGGGGTATCACGGGAAGGCCCTTCATCCGCTGGCACGGACAGGCAGAAACAAAGGGCTGCTCCCGCAGCAATAAATCTGATACGCGAAGCTGGCATCGCGGTCACTTTTTCTCCGGCGTTTCCGTTTTCTCCGCCGCTTCCTCCTTCTTCGGCGGAGCGGGAATCTCGATCTCATCTCCTGCAGAAAGTCCCTTCAGAATCTCGATCCGGTTTCCCTGCGTGCGACCTGTTTCCACGGTCACGGACTTCCCGCCCTTTTTCTTCACCGTTTTCTTTTTCCCTTCCGTCTTTACCGCCGATTTCGGGACGGTGATCGCTTTTTCATTTTCGTACACCGTGACCTCGGCCTCTGCGAGCATCCCGGGAAAAACATCGATTTCCTTCGCGCGACCGAAGCTCACCAATGAGTCATAGGTCCCATCCGGAAAGGGAACGCGCGCGGACTTCTGCACTTTGCCCGACAACTTTTCGTCGTCGTTCCATTTCAGGGTAATTTCCGCATCGCTTCCCGCTTCGATTCCCTTGCGCTTGTCGGCGGGAATGCCCGCGCGCAGATGAATTTTCTGCGGATCAGCAACTGTCATGACGATCTCGCGGGAGGTAAGACGTCCTCCCGGGATCAGCTTTTTCTCCACCGTCGAACCGGTCGTCCACCGACCCCGCAAATTCATGCCGTAGTAGACAATGCCGTCGTGAGGAGCGCGAACCACCATCGCTTCGAGGTCCTGCTCATATTCCTCCAGGACGCGGACGGTTTCTTCCATCTCCCTCTGTTTTGCTTCGACTTCGAGACGCTTTTTCGTGAGGGCGTCGCGGGTTGCCTTCTCCGAGCTGCGCCAGTTGATGCGGGAAAGTTCGAGCGACCTGCGCCGCTGCTCATGCTCACGGGGAATCGTTGTCGAAAGAGTGCGGTCCGTTCGCGATTTCGCCTGCTCGAGCATCCAGCGATACTGATCCACATCGTTCTGAGCGCGCAGAAGAATGATTTCCTCGGTCTCCTCCGTCAGATCATCAGCATCATACATTTTCTTGAGCTGTTTCAGTTCCTCCTCCGCGTAGGCGAGACGCTGCTCATACTGCTTGATGCTCTCCTTTGCATCACGTTCTTTCATCGGGCGGGTCACGTCCTCGTAGTAGGCAAAATCCTCTTCCGAATGCATCTTCGATTCGCGGGAACCCTCGAGGGTCAACGGTGTTGATTTTTCCAGCTTTTCGAGTTCCTGCCGAAGCGTCTCAAACTCCAGCTCTTTTAGCGGCATACCCGATTTTGTTTCGCGGATTTTGCGCTCGAGAGCCTCGCGATCCAGCTCGATCAGAACGTCGCCCTCTTTTACTTCGGCACCATGCTCCACCGCTTTCACGACGATGAGATCGGACCACCGCTTCGGAACGAGAGCAATAGGAGTCATCTTTGAACTTTCGACGATGCCGGAAATTTTCGTCTTCACCACGAGCGGCGCCTCTTTGAGAGTCTCGGTAGTGACCTTCCCATCAGTGACTTCTTTCTTTTCCCCTGCAGGTTCAGGAGCCTTCTTTTTCTCCGCCTCAGGCTTCGGCTTCCTGTCTTCAGCAAGCTTCTTCTCCGTTTTGGTTTCGGCCTTCGCAGGAGCCTTCTTCGCCGCCTTTTCTTCGGCGGAGCCACTCATCACAGGAAGGTGCGAAAAGAGAAAAATAACGGCGGCAAATCGGGGGAGAAAAGAACGACACATAACGACCTCTAAGTTTTATTAATTATTTAAAATATCAAAATTATAAACTACGCGATTTCAACTGAATTGAAAATGCCTTTTTTGCGGGAGCGGAGAACCCGGTTCTACCGATGATACGGCTCACCGCGCAAAACGGTATGCACGCGGTAGATCTGCTCGAGCAGAACAACAAGAGCCAGTTCGTGTTGCAGGGTAAAGGAACTCAGGCACAACACATGATCCGCCTTGTCCCGTAGCCCTGCGTCATGCCCGTCCGCCCCTCCGATCAGCAGGGCGACATTTTTCACGCCGTCGAGCTGCCAGTTTTCGACCCGCTTCGCAAACTGCGCCGTGGTCCACGCTTCCCCGCGCTCATCGAGAACGATCCGGACAGCCCCTTCGCTTTTCTCCAAAAGGTGATCGCTGTTCTTTTTCTTTCCCCGGTCCTTTGCGTCGGTATGAAGGCTGACATCGGCGTAACGGCGAAGTCGTTTCCGGTATTCATCAATACCGAGACCGGCATACCGGAGAGACGGTTTCCCGATTGCGTGAATCTGCCATTTCATAAAGGGGTGCGGAAAAAACTGCGTGGTGGCAGCTTGCAACGATTCGGAAGTCACCGCAAGGTTCGCCCGCTTTGAAAACTGAATTTCCATCCGGCTACTTTGACCGCTTCTCCGGGATCGCCCGGCTCTATGGTCACGAAGAACTGGCCAAACTGCGCGCTGCTCACATCGCCGTGATCGGTATTGGAGGCGTCGGCTCGTGGACGGCCGAAGCACTGGCCCGGAGCGGGATCGGACGCATCACCCTGATCGATCTCGACGAAGTCTGCATTACCAACGTGAACCGTCAGCTTCCCGCTCTCGACGGAAATGTCGGACGCTTTAAGATTGCCGCTGTTGCGGAACGGCTCCGGCTGATCAATCCCGAGCTTGTGGTCGAAGAAAAAGCCGCCTTTTTCACCGAAAGAAACGCCGACGAGCTGCTCGCACCCGGCTACGACTGCATCGTGGATGCGATCGATGACGTTCCGCCGAAGGCATTTCTTATTGCCACCTGCCGGGACCGGGAGATCCCCCTCGTCGTTGCCGGGGGTGCAGGAGGGAAACGCAACCCGGCCGCCGTCCAGACTGCGGACCTTGCCTTCGCGACCAACGATCGCCTTCTCAAACTGATTCGAAAAAAGCTGCGTCGCTTCTACGATTTTCCCGAAGAACAAAGCAAAGCCCCTTTCGGTATTCGTGCCGTTTACAGCAGCGAAAACGCACGCTATCCCTGGGAGGACGGGACAATCCACGACGAACCGGAACCGGGAAGTCACCTGCGACTCAACTGCGAAACCGGTTTTGGAACTGCCACGCCGGTTACCGGAACATTTGGCTTCACGACAGCTGCCGAGGCAATCGAAGTCGTTCTGGAAAAGTGATCTGACAGGGTTACCTCGCCGACCTGACAGGGTTCAGTCGCGGAGGCAACAGGGTCAGGTGCCTCAGTTCAGAGCCACCAGCACACGGATCTGATCGACTTCGAGATCGCGACCGTTCAGCTTCAGATTGATGGTGCGACGGTCATCGCTCAGCAGAATCTGGTCACTGCCGGAATCGAGACCGCGACCGTTGTTGAATTCTTCGCCCACGTGAGTAATCGCCGTGCCGACGGACTGATCAGACTCGGCGAGCCGCTCGGAGGAAAAGATCACTCCCACGACGGGATGGTCAAAGGTCAGGGAAGCCTCGACCTCTTCATTGTCGCCTCCTTCGCTGGGCCACAACTGCAGCAGGTAACTTCTCAGATCGCCGCTCGCTTGAAGGGCCTGTCCGGGATTGGCACCGACGCCGGCGAATTCGCCAACCCGAATCTGGTCGACCTCCAGATCATGCTCCGGCTGGAAAGAATCGTTTTCGACAAAAACCTGAACTTCATTTTTCCCGTCAATGCGCTTCGCGGCTTCGATACGGGTTCCGGGCGGCTCGATACGGACGGAACCCATGTTTTTCTCCACCCCGGCAAGCAACTCCCAGGTCTTCGAATATGGCTGCGGGTCGAAAGGAATCGCAACGAATTTGTCCCGGATCAGGTCGGACTTCACCGCCTCCATTTCAAAAAGTGAGCGGCATTTTCCTCCGTCAGGAAGACATACGCCCCCGTCACCGGAGAAGGCAATTGCCTCGGTTGAATACTCGCCTCTCGCATCAATGCCGATCAACGGGACCGACTCGGAGACTCGCAGGCCTTTCGACTGCAGGGGAACCCCTTTCCCGGAGCCACCCGCTTTGGCCATCGCCACTCCGTGATACATGTAAGTCGACTCGTCATCGGCGACATCAAAAACCGCTGGACCCTCGACCGTCATTTCGACGCCGGAGGCAAACTGCAGCGAAACAACTCCGCTTTTCAACTCATAACGCCCCGGGGCAATCCCCCCTTTTTCACCGGGCATCGTTTCCACCGCCCACTCCGCGTCGCCCGAGGATTTCGCCACGGTCGCCACGAATTTCTCCGTACCAATGTTTCCGGTAAACTGCTGAACGAGGAAAAACGCCCCCACCGCAATCGCAGCAGCGACGGCCCCCATCTGAACGACGGTACGACGCCACGAAACGGCCGAGGGCATCGGCACGATGTTTCCAGTCGCCTCCTCCTGAGCCGCAATCTCGCGGTCGAGGCGATCGGCAAAATCCTCGACAAAGTGATCGGTTTTCGTCTCGGCCCACATCCGCGTTTCGAGGGACTCGAGAAAAGCCTCTTCGCGCTTCGGACCGGCGACTGCTTCGCGAAGCCATTCGTCGAAGGTGAGACGCTCCCGCAGCTCCGCAGCAGCGGCAGGGTCCTCCCAGAGAGATTTCACCAGTTGGTCGGCCTGCTCTTTGGAAAGGGAACCGTCGCAGGCTTTCTCCATGAGCTCTGCCAGGGAAAGATCGCGGGCTTCTTTCGCTGCCTCGAACGTGTCGGCCGCGAACACCTCCGCACCCGAGAAAGCCTGACGAATCAGTTCGGAAAATTCCAGCTCCTCACCGATGCGGGATGCCAGCGAGGAATCCTCCGCAGCCGCGTCGGACAGCGAACGCAACAAAGCCTCCGAGGAGTCTCCATTCAGAAACTCCTGCAACAGGTCTTCGTTTTGATTTCGGGATTCCATTTTCCGTTTTTTCCTTCCGGTAAAGATCGGGCCCTTAGCTGCTCGTGGCAAGAGTCATTCGCTCCTCCATACATTTCCGCAGGGAGGTCCGGACCCGCTCCAGCGCTTTGCGCACCGCCGGGGGTTTCATGTCGAGCTCCTCAGCGATATCCTGAGCGGAATTTTCGTCCTCGTAGCGCGACTTGAGCATCACCAGACTCTTCTCGGGAAGATTCCGGATGCACTCCCGCAACGCGTTGAGCTTCGCCAGCCCGGTGTCACCGACTTCCTCCTCTTCGTCTTCGGCCACGGAGCTGGTGGAAAGAAGCACGTCAGTGAGGTTGTCGGAGAGGATGCGCTTCCGGCGGGCATCCTTTCGCCTTTCATTAATAACAAGATTCCGGGCGATCCCGCGGAGCCAGGCCCCGAAGTCACGTTCCCGGTCAAATTCGTCGAGACGATTGTAGGCAACGATAAATGCCTCCTGAGCCACGTCGTCCACCCACAGGGGATTGACTCCGAGCGATCTCACGAATCCACGCAGGCTGGCGTGGTGTTCGCGGACCTGCTCCGTAAACAATTCCCGGTCGGTTGGCTCCATTCGTCTTTCTTTCTATTGCCTCACCAAGGTTTCTCGTGACAGGCAAGATGCATCTTTTTAAAAAAATACGGCAGAACCGTCTTCCGGACCAGAAAAAGGACCAAAAAACCGCTCACTCGACACTGGTTGACACGGCAGTCGGGACAGCTACATTCCCCGCCGTCTGTTTGCACAGACGATTCCCACGCCACTGTAGCTCAGGGGTAGAGCAATTCACTCGTAATGAATAGGTCGTCGGTTCAATTCCGACCAGTGGCTCGTTTCCAATCGGCCCAAAGTGCCGCTGAACACGCGATCACTGCAATCACACCGAGATGCCAGTAGCCAAACGTGACCTCCCACAACCCACGGTTCGTCCGGAATGAGGGAGACAACGGGCGCATCAGGAATTTCCCCCGCACGTTCCGGTGTCGGTATCCGGTATGCTTTCCTCCCTGTCCCGGCGATCCGATGTGGCCATTGGCAAAACTGATCCGTATCAGGGAATTGGCGGAAAAAATCTCCACCGAGCGTGTCCCGATGTAGCGGATGTGTCGCTCCGACCACCTGCTGCTGCTCCACCAGGCAAGCATCGTCACAAGCAGAATCACGGAGGCGATCAGGGTCAAAAACCATTTCCTGAAAAAGCGTTTCATCAATTCGTTTCGGCCGCCGCGTATCTTCTCCGCGAAGAAAAGAAAAAAAAAAAAAAAATTTCTTCCCCAATCTCCGAAAAACACGTCACACTTTGGGCTGGTTTCCGTCAAGAAACCCTGCAACTATTCCCGATTAACACAAACCTATTTGCACGCCGTGAGCTCTATTCTTCAATTACAACATGCCCTGGATGAAGATCCGGAGAACTGGAATTCCCGCCTTCAACTGGTCGAGGCAATGGTTTCCGAGGGACGACACGAATCCGCTGTAGAGGTGGTCAATGCGGGAACCGCCATTCCCCGTGAACCGGGTCCCTGGCTCGACGCTGCCAAATGTTACGCCGCAGTGGGAGCTCTTGAGCAGGCACGGGGCCTCGTCGCAAGCTCACTGGAGATCGATCCGGAATACGAGCCGGCCCTCACCTACTCTCAGGAACTGGAAGCAGCGATCGCAGCAGCGCCGGTAGCCCTTTCCGCAGAAGACGTGGACGAAGAGGGATCTGTCAGCGAAGCTACGGAAACCGCCGATGAGGAGGCCGGTGCACCCGCCCCCACTTCCGGCGCTCCTTCCCCCACCATCCATGCTCTGACGGAAGATGGCGAAGGGGATGACCCTATCGCGCTTCCCCGCGTGAGTTTCGAAAATCACGAGATGGAAGCTCTTCTCGCCGCCGAGGAAGAGTCCAAGCGCATCAACGAGCAGCGCATTCGCCGGGACAAAATGAACTCCGTCATCATCACGGTCGTTCTTCACGTGCTCATTTTCCTGGGATTGATTTCCATCGCGACAAAAGTTCCTCCGAGCGCGCCACCGCAAATCGTGGCCGCCTCCGCTCCGGAGCAGTCGGAAGAACAAATCGAAGAGGTAAAACTCGAAAAACCGACTGTCGATCCGACAACCGCGACCAACTCCGCCGTTGCCGACATCATTTCTGTAAACGCCGAGTCGAACATCTCGATTTCGAACCTTGACGTTCCCATCGCGGATGTCGCGATGCAGAACGTCGTTTCCTTCAATCCGTCAATGAGCCTCGGCATGCCGACCTCGACGGAATCTAAAATGATGTTTGGCCAGCCGATGGAAGGAGACGTGCTCGGCGTCATTCTCGACGTATCGGGCTCCATGGCGGAATACCTGCCCATGGTTGTTCGGGAAGTGGACAAAAACTTCAAGGACTCCCCTATCGTCTACGTCCGGAACATGCTGATCCGCAGCGAGAGAGACAGCGACGACAACGAGATTCGATTGATCTATCCCGAGGAAGTCATCCCTTATAACAAGGAGCTGAAGACACGCACACCCTATTGGTTCCTCTGGCACGATCTCCCCCGCAAGGCCCCCCAGCGCTACGTGGACCGTCTCATCGAGACCTTCAAAACACGCCCCAACCAGTTCCTCAGCGTGAGCGGATGGAACCGCAGCCGGACCGATGAAGCGATCGACTTCCTCATGGAGCAGGGCATCGACTCCCTCTACATCTTCTCTGACTTCGAGGATTTCGTCGATGAAGACGTTGCCCTGACACTCGGACAAAAACTCGGTCGCCGGAAGATCAAGACCTACATTCAGCCCGCCGAGAAAGGCACCGAGTTCCTCGACATCATGACGAAGAAGATCGCCAACCGGACACTTGGCCGTCAGATGCCGGCACTTGTTTCCATCCTCTCCGGCGGAGGCGTCGACGATGAGCCCGATTCCCTTCTCCCTTCCAAGCCGGAGAAGAAAAGCGACTCAATGGAAGTTGATTTCGAGTTTACCCACGCCACCCCGCGCCCCGAAATTACCGGAGACAAATTCTGGAACTGGAAGCCGGACAAAAACTGGACCGAGCTTCACCGCCTCAGCGAGCCGGAATACGACGCGATCTTCTACGGTCCGGAAGCGCGCGCCTACATCTTTTTGAAGAACGATAAAGGCGAATACATCCAGAACCCCATTTCTTTCTTCTACCACAGCTGGAAAGAATTCCCGGACCACCCGGATCCGCGTTACCGCGTCCGCCGTCGGAAATTCCTTCGTCTCGAAGAGGATCCGAAGTTCGACGGGAAAGATTTCACCTGGAAAATGATCCTCGAAGACGAGGTCAAATTTGAAGTGCAGCTATACCTCAACACCAAGGGAATGGCTGCTTCCTATGCAGCGGAAATTCCCGAGGAAGGCACTGGCGACAACCCCTACGTCTACTTCCGAATCCCCGCGCTCGCCCGGGAGAACAAGGACCGTTACTATGGAAACGACCTTCCCGTAGACGGAGTCAAACTCGACGACGTGCGGAAAGTGGTTCACGCCAACGAAGTCATCATGGATCTCCCTCGCGAGCTGCGGGATTCACGGGGAAAAGGCTGGTCGCAACTTGGTTTTGAACCCGGATACAACACCCGGAACTTCGATACCCTAATCCGGCATTTCCCGAGTGGGATCCGCGACATGAAGATTCAGGGTCCCTCTTTTGGACCTCGCCTGATCCATTTCCGGACCACGTCGAACAAAGTGCTCTTGACCGGTGGAGCCGGACGGGCCGATATCGAACCCTGGGAATCATTCTGGGGCAGCATTCGACGCCCCAACGACCGCCGCGAGGGCTTCCGGAAATCCGAAGCCATTCAGATTACGATCAAGTAATCCCCGCACACGGTGTCTTAGCAACGGAGTTCTGCGCCGGGTGCGCAGGATTTCGGGCTGTGACAGGCAGACCCTTTGTGAACGTGAAGCGCTATTGGGGGCGGTAGGGCCGGTGTAGAGTTGAGTCAGAGACATCCCGCTTTTGGCGTTGGGGGCATTGAGTCTCATAAAGAAAAACAAGCAGAACATGCTGCTGCGAGCGACCGTCTAAAGCCTCCCATTTGAAATCGCAAGCACAGGACGCGGTTGCCTGAGTTTCGACGTTCGCCTGAAACTCGATTCGTCGCTGACGCATCCAGGTTCTCCATTGGCACCTCTCGCGCACCCCGGGAAGTCACCGCGCAAAAATAGATCTGGACAGGACCTGACGATATCAAATCTCGCCACTGCGAATCTCAGATCCTTCGAAATACACGCGAATGCGATAGGTGGTATTCGGCCGAAACTCGATCTCTCCGGTATTCGCGTTGACCCGCTCGGGGATACGACCGAGCTGCTTGTCGACGACTGCGTGGTATCCACGGTCGGAGAAAATATCGATCAGCATGGTGAGGGCATGCGGATCGGAGAGAATTTCATCCTCGTTATTGATCACGGCCCGCCCTGAAATTGCGTGGCGACTGATGATCGGGATAAACTTGGAATTGATCAGATCAATCACTTCCCGGAACAGTCCGGAATGATCACGGGAGTAGGAATCGAGACGCTTCACCAGTTCCTGCCGGGCATGAAGAACCAGTTCGCTGGCCAGGGGAATGCCGCGAATCGCCTCGAAAGTTTCCGGCTCCAGCTCCAAGGAGCTCTGGTAATGAAGCTCATTGATGATGTGCTGCTCCACCTCCTCAATCGAGCCGCGTGCATCAATGAGGTGGTAAAAGAAAACCTCTTTCAGCGACTGGAGGGCATCCCAGGTGCTTTCCTTAAAGACCTGATACCGCCGTTTTGCCGCGTCGACGTCTATGTCGGTGGGCCTCACCTCCAGAATTTCCCCGACTCCGCTCATTCGGACTTCCTCGTTGTGCTGCTGAATCTGTCGCCCCCGGAAAAGTTGGCGCTCCACACTGGTTTTCTCATCCACGAACAATACCATGACGTGAATGGTAGGCCTCCGGAACTGCCCCGCAGTAGGTGTTCCAACATGTTCGCGGTGCAGCTGATGAATCTTATCAACAAGCAGCTTCATGCACTCCACCTGCACTTTGGAACGGGGAAATCCGTCGAGCACAGCCCCGTCACGAAATTCCGGTTCCAGCATTTTGCGCAGCAAAATACCCATCACTTCGCGATCCCCTACGAGCATGCCCTTGTCTTTGAGAGCTTTCGCCTCGGGACTGTCGAGAAGCGAACTCACCACAATCGGAGGGCAGGTGAAGCCCCGGGCTTTCATGATGAACTCTGTGTTTGTCCCCTTCCCCGCTCCGGGAGCACCGCCAAGAAGAATAATCTCTTTGGGGAACATGAGCCCCTCGACCCCGATTTCCTCGACAAGGTCTGACCAGACGGCGTCAAAGATCACCTTCGCATCCTTGATTTCCACATCCGTCAGGGTTGCTGCTTTACCCGTCGTCTCCGGCATGCTGTCCTCCTTACTCATGAAATGCTGTCGTTTCGTTTCCGTCAGCCCGCAAGAAAGAAATGCAGGGGCCGGCAATTATCGCTCACTGAGCGGGCGCGGCGTCGCTCATTTCCGGCAGCGTATCGAGAATCGTATCGAAATAGGCTTTGGTATTGGGCGGGATTTTCTCAAACCCTTTTGACGATCGTGGCTGACCCATCGCGAAGCGCATTACGTTGTGCATGAGATAGCGCCCCGTGACGACGTTCATATGAATGGCATCGCGGTAAACGTCTTCAATCGCTTCAAACGGGGCTTCTCCCGACTCGATATCTTCCGCGACCTTCGCCAGCAAATCCTGAGCATGTGTGAGGCGGAGTTCGCGATCCGGATGCGTTTTCCGCAACAGTTGTAACAGCTCCTGAAAGTAGACGGGGCTGTGAGCCATTTTCCCCTCCGCATCCGTGCGGGCATACTCCTCAGCTCGTTTTTCCGACTTGGCCCATCCGGTATGAATGATGAAAATCGCTTTCTGCTGCAGCGCGAGCAGCTCCGAAATCACCGCGGCATCCTCCGCCAGGGTGCTGCCGTAGTGGACTTGAACCGAGACCAGATCATATTGCTTGTTCTCCAATGCCTCCGGCCACAAGGTCGAAGTTTTGACGCAAGGTTTTTGCGGGTTTTCATACATCCAGGGCAGACTTTTCCCGCAATCGACATGCCACTGGACATCACCATCCAGTTTCGAAGGCACGGTATCCCAGGTCAGGGAGTTCCCGATGAGAAAACGCGACAGGCCATCGCTTCCCTCTTCTTCGGCAAAGACACTGAGAGAAAGGAAAACAGCAAAGCAGAGAAAAACTCGTTTCATGAAAGCGACCGTAAGGGGTTCGCTGCGGAATGCGAATCCCTGATTGTGTGATGGGAGAAACATCACCCACCTCAAACTGGCCCTTTCCCGCCGAAAAAAGCATTCGCCGAAGTGCTATGTCTTTGCCGATACTGCCGGAATGAAGAAAATCCCCGCCCTGATCGCTGCTTTTTCTCTGTGCTACTTTCCCCTTACGGCTTCTCCGGATGCGGTGCCGAACGGATTCGTTTCTCTTTTCAATGGAAAGGATCTTTCCGACTGGGTCATCCCGGAAGGCGACAACGGACACTGGAAAGTAATCGATGGTGTGATCGACTACGATGCCCAGTCAGAAGCAAAAGGCGATCGCAACCTCTGGACGGCGAAGGAATACGGGGACTTCGAACTGCGAATCGACTGGCGAATTAAAAAAACAACGGGCTTCTACGACGTACCCTATGTGTTACCCGACGGGTCGTATGTGAAAGACGAAGAAGGGAAAAAGATCACTCACCCAATGCCGAACGCTGATTCCGGAATCTACCTGCGTGGAGAATCCAAATACCAGCTCAACATCTGGTGTTGGCCAATCGGGTCCGGTGAAGTCTACGGAATCAGAAACAATGAGAAAAATCCGCCCGAGGTCCGCGCCGGGGTCACCCCGAAGCGGAAGGCCGACCATCCCATCGGCGAGTGGAACTCTTTTGTCATTACCATGAAAGGCGACCGGCTCACGGTGGAGTTGAACGGGCACGTCGTTATCGAAAATGCCCTTCTACCCGACGTTCCGGAGAAAGGGAAAATCGCCCTGCAGCATCACGGCGGCAAAAAGAAGGACGGCACCTGGTCACCAGCATCGAGTCTGGTCCAGTTCCGCAATGTGTTCATCAAAGAGCTAAACTAGAAAACGCATGAAACGCTTTCTCTTCCTCAGCTTACTGTTCGGCCTGACTTTTCCTTCTTCTGCGGAAGAGAATGCAGCGAACGAAGATTCCGGCGAATCAAAAGACCCGGCAGCAGGTCACTCCTACCACGGCGAGGTTTTTAATGAAGGCCCGCGCCAGTCGGCCGTCGCAATTCCCGGAACGGGAGATGTCAACTTTCCGGTCACCTCCGATCACAAGAGCGTTCAGCCGTTTTTCAATCAGGGGATTGGACAGCTCCACGGTTTCTGGGATTTCGAAGCGGAGCGAACGTTTCGCCAGGTCGCAGCTTTCGATCCGGACTGCGCCATGGCCTACTGGGGCATGGCAATGGCGAATTTCAAAAACGACAAGCGGGGCAAGGGATTCATCGACAAAGCGGTCGAGAGGAAAGACAAGGCATCCGGGAAAGAGAAAATGTGGATCGACGGCCGCGCCGCCTATTTCAAAGATCCGAAAGCGGATCTGAAAAAGCGTCTCCGCGAGTTCGTTCGATCCATCGAGGAGATCGCGATGGAATACCCGGACGACATTGAGGCGCAGGCCTTCCTCATGAAGCAGATCTACTACAATCATGGCAAAGGTCTCGCGATTCCGAGCCATTACGCCATCAATCTGCTCGCCGACAAAATTCTCCAGGCCGATCCCGATCACCCCGCCAATCACTACCAGATTCATCTCTGGGACCGGGAAACTCCGGAAAAAGCGCTCACCGCCGCAGCCAACTGTGGTCCGGCCGCACCCGGGATTGCCCACATGTGGCATATGCCGGGACATATTTATTCACGCCTTCATCGTTATGCCGACGCGACCTGGCAGCAGGAGGCTTCCGCCCGGATCGATCACGCTCACATGATTCGTTTCCAGATCGTGCCGGACCGGATCCACAATTTTGCTCACAACAATGAGTGGTGCATCCGCAACTTCGATTTTCTCGGGCAACATAGTCGCTCCGTCGAACTGGCAACCAACATGATTTCCCTTCCCCGTCTCGCGAAATTCAAAGACAAGGAGGATGAGTCAACCTACGATCCGAAAGGCAGCAGTTGGCAATACGGCCGGCAGCGTTTGCGAGACAGTCTCGTGCGCTTTGAACAATGGCAGGAACTGATCCGGCAGGCGGAAAACGGCATTCTCAAGCCGGACGGGAAATCAATCCTCCAGCGCGACCACGATCGATTTGTCGGCATGGCAAAATTCGAGAGCGGCGATTCTGCCGGCGGAAAAGCCCATCTCGCAGCACTCCGAAAAGTGCTCGAGGAGAAAACCGGGAAACGCGACAAGGCTGTTGCCGATGCTGAAGCCAAAGCAAAAGAGGCCAAAAAGAAAGACGCGGAAATCAAGAAAGCAAAAGAATCGGCGGAGAAAGAATTCAAGTCCGATATCGAGACATACACGAAGCTCGTTCAGGAACTGGAAACTTACGAGGCCCTTTTCACAACTCCTGCAGATACCGAACGCGCCCTTGAGTTGCTTCCAAAACTCAAAGATCTCGCCAAGTGGCGCCACGCCAGGCTCTGGCATCGCGCAGGAAATGAGGAGAAAGCCATCGAAACCGCAGCTGCCGCAGTGAAGTCCGGGAAAAACGAAGTCCTCCCGCTCGCGGCACAGATCGAAATTTTGCACGCTGCCGGAAAAGAAAAAGAGGCGCGCACCGCCTTCGATCAACTTCGCACCACCGGTCATCTCGCCGATCTGGAAACCCCGCCCTTGAAACGACTTTCATCAATTGCGAAATCGTTCGGTTACCCTGTGGACTGGCGCACCACGCCCGCGCCTGCCAAAGATCTCGGGGAACGCCCCGACCTGGACTCACTTGGACCTTTTCGCTGGACGCCACCGACCGCCCCTGCATTTATCCTGACAAATGCAGAAGGAGAGAATGTCTCCCTGTCTGATTACGAGGGACGCCCCGTCCTCGTCATTTTCTTTCTTGGGAAGGAATGCATTCATTGCATGGAGCAGCTCAACGCCTTCGCTCCGCTCACGCAGAAATACAAAGACGCGGGCATCGAGATTCTGGCGGTAAGCAGCGACAATTCCTCCGCTCTCACCTCCACTTTGCAAGGCACGGACGACAAAAAATCCCCTTTTCCCTTTCCCCTCGTTTCCGATTCTTCACGGGATCACTTCCGCGCCTACCGTGCCTTCGACGACTTTGAAAACATGGCCCTGCACGGAACCTACCTGATCGATGGAGACCGACGAATCCGCTGGCAGGAAATCAGCTACGATCCCTTCATGCACCCGGAGTGGCTCCTGCAGGAATGCAAACGTCTCCTGCAGGCGGATCTTTCCGACAGCTGAACCGGCACCCTCCCCGGAGGCACCGGGAAAGGATCAGCAAATTATGTGACGGCCCGGGCACACGGCCGGTTACGCCTTCGCCGGTGCATCGGCCTTTTTCACCACCGGAGCATCAGCCACGTCGCTTTTCGGACGAACGAGCCAGAACCTGGCGAGAGACGCCGACCAATCTTCGAGCAACTCCGCAGCTTTCTCGCTGCCAGTGGCACTCTGGTGGGCTTCGACGAGAGACTTCAGTTCTTTCGCCTCCGCATCCTCTTCTCCCAATCGTACGATTTCGACCATCTCTGGATTGAAGAGCTTCTCGAAACGTTCCGCTTCGTCGTAGATGAAAGCCTGACCTCCGCTCATTCCGGCACCGAAGTTCTTTCCGGTATCGCCGAGAACAACCACGGTTCCATTGGTCATGTATTCACATCCGTGATCGCCGATTCCCTCAACAACTGCAGTGCCTCCGGAATTCCGGACGCAGAATCGTTCGCCCCCTCTTCCGTTGGCGAAAAGATGTCCGCCGGATGCACCATACATGACGGTGTTACCGAGAATGGAGTTCTCCGACGCAACAAAACTGCGGTCTTTCGGAGGCAGGATACGGATTTCACCGCCGGCCATTCCTTTGCCGACATAGTCATTGGCTTCCCCGGTCAGCGTCAATCGAATCCCCCCGCAGAGGAATGTCGCGAATGACTGACCGGCACTGCCGGAAAGCTGAATGTCAAAGGTGCCTTCGGCGAGGCCCCTGTCGCCATGATGCTTCGCGACCTGACCTGTAAGTTTCGTTCCGATATTCCGATGGGTGTTTTTGACCTCGTAGGAGAGAGCCGCAGCTTCGCCTTTTTCCACTTTGTCACCCAGGTCCGCGAGAATCTGGTCATCGAGAGGCGCTTCGTGGATTCCGTCATTGCGGTCACGCAGGCAGATTCGGGGAAGGTCCTCTCCCGCTTCTGCCGCGACATCGGTGAGGATACGGCTGAGGTCGACGAGATTTGCCTTCGGGTGATCCGGAAGCTTACGCTGGCGGAGATAGCTGGTGTGACCAATGAGATCGTCGAGCTTACGCACGCCGAGAGCCGCCATGTGCTGACGGGTTTCCTCGGAAACAGCGTTGAAGAAATTCACGACGTGATCGACCTCGCCTTTGAATTTGGCGCGGTATTTCGGATCCTGCGTCGCGACTCCTACCGGGCAGTTGTTGAGGTGGCAACGGCGAACGTAGACACAGCCCATCGCGATCAGAGCGATGGTTCCGAAGTTAAATTCCTCCGCGCCGAGAATTGCGGCGTGAATGATATCCAGACCGGTCCGGAGCCCGCCATCGGTTCGCAGAGTGACGCGGTCTCGAAGACCGTTCATCATCAGAACCTGCTGCGTTTCAGCAACGCCGATTTCCCACGGAAGACCTGCGTGCTTGATAGAACTGAGCGGCGAAGCCCCTGTCCCGCCGTCATGTCCGGAGACGAGAATGATGTCCGCGTTGGCTTTGGCAACCCCCGCGGCGATGGTTCCCACGCCCGTTTCGGCCACCAACTTAACGGTGACTTTGGCCTCGGGATTCAGCTCTTTCAGGTCATGAATGAGCTGCGCCAAATCCTCGATCGAATAAATATCGTGGTGCGGCGGAGGGGAAATCAGCGTGACTCCGGGCTGAGTGTTACGAAGTCTTGCGATGAGACCATTGACCTTGTGGCCAGGTAGTTGACCACCCTCACCGGGCTTGGCACCCTGCGCCATCTTGATTTCAATCTCTTCGGCAGACATCAGGTATTGCGCGCTGACGCCAAATCGGCCCGAAGCTACCTGCTTGATCTTCGAGTTACCCCAGTCCCCGTTTGGATAAGGCTTGAATCTTCGCGGTTCCTCGCCGCCCTCTCCGCTGTCGGATTTTCCGCCAATACGGTTCATCGCAATCGCGAGCGTTTCATGCGCTTCCGGACTGATGGCTCCAAGAGACATCGCCGCCGTCGTAAAACGCCTTCTCACGTTTTCGATCGGCTCCACTTCATCAATCGGAATCGGCCCCTGATCATTCGGAACCAGTTCAAAAAGATCATGCAGCGCGTGAGGTTGATTCAGCTTGAGCTGCTCGAGATAACCTTCGTAATCATCGGGATCCCCGCTTTTCACGAAGGTGTGAAAATTCTTGATTACCCCACCGCTGATCGCGTGAACCTCACCGTCACGCCGGAAACGGAAATGACCGGGATCGCCGAGAACCAGCTCCCCGTCATCGTTCGGAACCGCCTCGCTATATGCTGCCGTATGACGAGCGATGCTCTCAGCTCCGATTTCATAGAAACCGACACCTGCAATCTGGGAGGGAGTTCCCGGGAAACAGCGGTCAATCACACCGTCCGCGATTCCGACTGCCTCGAAAATCTGTGCCCCCTGGTAACTGTTCAGAACCGAAATTCCCATTTTCGAGAGAATCTTAAGGACTCCTTTTTCCAGCGCCTTGTGGTAATTCGTCAGCGCTTTTTCGAGAGCCACACCGTCGAACTTTTTCTTCGCGTTTTTCTCCACCAGCTCACGAATCGTTTCGTGGGCGAGCCAGGGACAAATCGCCGTCGCCCCGAAACCGATGAGGCAGGCCATCTGATGGGTGTCACGGGCTTCCGCCGTATCGATGATGATACTGGTTTTCATCCGCTTTTTCGCATCACCCAAATGCCGATGCACCGCTCCGACGGCGAGCAGCGCAGGAATGCCAACCCGATCATGATTGATTCTGCGATCCGAAAGAATCAGCGTCTCGGCGCCGGCATCGACAGCCTTTTCCGCTTTTTCGCAGATCGCCTCCACCGCGTCACTGAGGCCTTCCGCCCCGCTCAACAATGGCCAGGTGATGTCGATGCGCTCTGTCGACAGATCATCCATTTTTTCAAGTGCTTCCACCTGATGGGAATAAAGAAACGGCGAATCGAGATGCACCACTTTTGCATGCAGGGGATCTTCGATCAGGAGATTGCGTTCGGGGCCGAGATCCGCTTCAAGAGACATCACGAGAAACTCACGAATCGGATCGATCGGCGGGTTCGTGACCTGCGCGAAGAGCTGCTTGAAATAGGAAAACAAATTCTTCGGCAGGCGCGAAAGCACGGATAACGAAGCGTCATCGCCCATCGAATACACCGGCTCCATGCCCGAAATTGCCATCGGGGTGAGAACCATATCGAGCTCCTCTTTGTTGAGTCCGTTCGCAACCTGAAGCTGCGAGCGGGTCAAAGGATCGTGTGCAGGATCATCGGATGCCACCGGTGCGGGATCGACAACCTCTTTGAAAGGAATCTGATGCTCACGGAGCCACTCCCCGTAAGGCTGCTGAGCAGCCAGCTGCTCTTTGACATCATCGTTGAAAATCACTTCCCCTTTTACCGTGTCGACGACGATCATTTCGCCGGGTGCGAGTCGCCCTTTCTTTTCAATCATGTCATCGGGCAGATAACAGGTCCCGACTTCGGATCCGAGGGAGAAAATGCCATCAGTCGTGATCTTGTAGCGCGCCGGACGGAGGCCGTTCCGGTCGAGACTTGCTGCAACCGTCATTCCGTCGGAAAACGCGAGTGCGGCGGGGCCATCCCAGGGCTCACAGAAACAGCTGTGGTAACGATAAAAATCCTCCACCTCTTTCGTGGTGAACGGGTCGATTTTCCAGGCGGGCGGAACCAGCATCGACATGGCATGAGGCACCGAACGACCGGACAGAACGAGGAGTTCCAGCGCCGCATCAAGACTTGCGGAGTCAGAGCCGTCCGGATCAATCACGTGGTTCAGATGCTGAAGCTCATCGCCCCACACCTCGCTTTCAAACTGCCCGATACGTGAATTCAACCAGTTCCGGTTTCCGCGAACGGTGTTGATTTCCCCGTTGTGACAAAGCATCCGGAACGGCTGGGCAAGAGCCCAGGTAGGGAATGTGTTTGTCGAGAAGCGCTGGTGATACAGGCAGACCACCGTCTCGTAGTCTTCATTGCGAAGATCGCTGTAGAGCTCCTCCAGCGCAGTCGCAACGAGAAACCCTTTGTAGCTGATAAGTCGGTGGCTCAGAGAGGGAATGTAGAACCCGTCGATTCTTTCATCGCTCGTTTTGTCTTCAATTTCGCGACGACTGAGGTAGAGCTGACGCTCAAAATCATCTCCACCGAGGCCTTCGGGACGCTTCAGGAGCAACTGCTTGATCACAGGCATCGTATCGATTGCCTGCTGTCCGAGCGCTGACGGATCCGTAGGCACGTCACGCCAGCCAATGATGCCGATCCCCCGGTTCCGGAGAACTCCCTCGGCAATGATCTGCGCTTTTTTCGCATTATCCGAGTTTTCGGCCGGAAGAAAGAAAACTCCCACCGCAAGATCGCCCTCCGAAGACAGCTCCGTGCCCAGCTCTTTGGCTGCAGGCAAAAGAATTTTGTAGGGCAGATTTGTCGTCACTCCGGCACCGTCACCCGTTTTTCCGTCGGCATTGACCGCTCCGCGGTGTGTCACATTGCAAACCGAATCGAGACCGAGACGCAGGACCCGGTGGCTCCGCTCTCCTTTGATATGAGCAACCACACCGACACCACAGGAGTCACGCTCTGACTCGGGGCGATGCAGCGAATTTTTGATTTCCGGTGTCTCTAAATACTTGCTCATAAATTGGTATCTTCGGTTCAGTAATCGAGGTGGGACCGTTGTCCCCACCCGCCACGCGGGCAGCTCCCCCTGTCCTGATACGCTCAGCTTTCATGCCAAGACACACCATAAATTCGCCTTTTCCGATACTTTTACAGGGAAATATTCGTTTCCCCGCGTCCGGACGGGAGGCATCAGACGGGCCGGAACTGTAGTCAGGATCGTTTTCAGGTCAATTCTCATCTTTTCCCGAAACCCGACCCATTGTATCGGGAATACCTTTCTGTAAAACGGATTTTTTTGACCACGCCGCTTGTCATCGCCCGTCTGTTCGGACAATATCGCCGCCATGGGAGAAAAAGCTCGCACCTCCAACCGGTCTCCGGTTTCACAAAAAATCGGCTTCTGGTTCGGAATTGTCACCTTTCTCCTCCTCGTCTGTTTCGGTGGACTGGAGGGAGAAAACGCCGTCGTCGGACGAATGGCCGCCATTGCCGTGCTCATGGCAATCTGGTGGATAACCGACGCCGTTCCGCTCGCAGCCACGTCTCTGCTCCCGCTGGTTCTGTATCCGCTTCTCGGAATCATGCCCGGAAAGGAGCTGGCGCCGACATACATCAACTATGTGATTTTTCTCTTCCTTGGCGGATTTCTCATCGCCCTCGCGATGGAGCGCTGGAATCTCCATCGACGGATCGCGCTTAACATCATAAGCTTCATTGGTTCGCAACCTTCCCGTCTCGTTCTCGGTTTCATGATTGCGACCGCCTTTCTCTCCATGTGGATTTCCAACATGGCTACCGCGACAATGATGCTTGCCATCGGCCTCGCCGTGATCAAGCAAGCCGGTGAGGCTTTCGGAGAAGAACGCACCAAAAATCTGTCCATCGCGCTCCTGCTCGGAATCGCCTACAGCGCCAGCATCGGAGGAATGGCCACACTCGTTGGAACCCCGCCCAATTTGGCACTCGTCCGGATTTTCGAACTCAGCTTTCCCGGAGCGGGAGAAAACGGATATTTTCTCAGCTTTGGTCAGTGGATGATCTTCGCACTTCCGGTATCACTGATTCTCCTCACTGTTGTCTGGCTCGTCCTGACCCGCCTGCTCTTCCGCTCCGGCAATGATCTCAAGATATCACCTGATGTGCTACAAAAAGAAAAAGAGGCGCTCGGAAAAATGAGCTTTGAAGAAAAAGCCGTCGCAGTCGTCTTTGCCACTACTGCACTGCTCTGGGTATTCCGTAGAGACCTGACGCTGGGCGAATTCGTTCTACCGGGGTGGTCGGCCCTCCTCCCCTTTGGCAAATACATCGATGACGGCACCATCGCGGTGACGATGGCACTGACGCTTTTTCTTATCCCCTCGCGGAAAGCGGACAGCACCACCGGCCTGCATCGCACCCTGCTTGACGGATCCGTTTTTGCAAAAATCCCCTGGCACATCATCCTGCTTTTCGGAGGCGGATTCGCTCTTGCGAAGGGCTTTCAGGTCTCCGGCCTCTCCGAATGGGTCGGCGGACATTTTGCGGGACTCGAAGGCTCCCCCACCTGGGTTGTCGTTGCGTCACTCTGTGGCGGAATCACCTTTCTCACCGAGCTGACCTCCAATACCGCGACGACGGAAATGATTCTGCCCCTGCTTGCATCCATTGCGACAGCGGCGAAAATTCACCCGCTGTTCCTGATGATTCCGGCAACACTCGCCGCATCCTGCGCCTTCATGATGCCGGTCGCGACGCCTCCGAACGCGCTCGTCTTTGGTAGCGGCAAGCTTCGCGTCGCCGATATGGTCAAGGCCGGCATCATCATCAATCTGATCGCAATAGTGGTCGTGACAGGACTTTTCCTGCTGCTCGGTCCGACTGTTTTTCAGATCGACCCCGAAGCCTTTCCGGAGTGGGCGGAGTGAGGCGGCAGATCAACTGCTGCGCCGCCCTGACCGGTCTCGATACAAGGCACGTGAAAACCAGCCCGCAAATACGAGAATCATCGGAACGGTGACGACTCCGAAAACAGCGCGCGATATCGGACGCCACGGTTTTTCAACTTCTACAAGCGGATCGGGATTCAGAAAATCCGAGAACGCAAACCGAAGGTCCAAAAACACCAGCAGTGCAGTAGCCGCCGCAATCGCGAGGAACGGAAGTGCGTAGTTCATTCACCTGAGAATAGCGATTTTCCCGGCGGCACTCAACCCTGTTTGCCCCGGCCATCAACCCTGTTGGGTCCGTGAGCATACCCTGTTACGTATTCTTACCCTTCCAATATCGCAAAATACTTGCAATAAAGGTGTGTAATGCAATAATCTTGCAATAGCAGCCTCTACGTAAACGCAACGTGAATTCCGCCTCCCTACCCCTTGCTTCCTCCAGTCAGACACAAGCGCATCGCGCGGATCGCATCGGTGTGATTGCATCCGTCTTGTGCGCAGTTCACTGCGCCGTGACTCCATTTTTGTTGCTGTTTCTTCCCACTTTCGGAAAAATCTGGTCTCATCCCGCATCGCACTGGGGCATGGCTCTCTTTGTCGTCCCTCTGGCCATCACAATGATGACCGCCGGATACCGCCGCCATCGCCGACTCTGGATTGTCGCAATAGGGGTTCTGGGGATCAGCTTCGTCGTGGTCGGGGCCGCCATGCCCTATCTCGAAAATGCCCCTGCCGCTACTTCGGAATCATCAGATACGGCAGACGAGGTCTTTGTCTATGTCGTCGGAGAGGAAATGGAAGAAGAGGTTTGCACAGACCGTTGCTGCCCTTCGCTGGTAACCAATGAAGACGGCTCGATGAGCCTGCATATTCCCCCAGCCAGCCTACTCACTGCACTTGGAGGAATTGCACTTGTGATCACTCACATCGGCAATCTCTGCACCTGTGCTTCCTGTTGCAAGACATCCGGTTGCAATTCGGCGAAGCTTTGACTTTCACATTCATTGCGCCGACCAGGCGTGAACGCTCCCATTTTCTTCCTCCATTTCCAATGGTCGGAGAGCCAAGCGGGCAGCTTGAAAACCTCCTTCACTCTTCACTTCTTTTTCCCGGAGGATTTTTTACCTTCGCTTTTCCATAGCACAATCTCCTCCCTCGATACGTCATTTGCTGAATCGGGGCCCTCCGTGCTCCTCCCTCTGGCGACGTCCTCTTCCAACAGGGCGAGCAGCTCAGCAACCTTCCGGGGGTTCTCCTCAAACAGATTGTTTGTCTCCCCGACGTCCTTTCCCATATGGTAGAGCTGCCCCCTCGGCGCGCTCTTCCCGACTTCGTTTTCCTTCGGGGAAGTCCAGCCTCCGGAACCACGGGCAAGGAGCAGTTTCCACGGGCCCTGTCGGTAGGCAAAATGCCCGGAGTAGGAATGATGAATGACACCATTCCTCGTGCTCTCGATCTTTTCTCCGGACAAAGCGGGAAGAAAACTGACGCTGTCTTCACAGGTCAACCCGGGAACAGACTGACCGGTGATTTCTGCGACAGTCGCGAAAAGGTCGGTCAGACAAATGAGCTGATCGCAAAATGATGCAGGCTCAACTTTCCCGGGCCAGCGCACCAGAAACGGAATGCGGTGTCCGCCGTCCCAGATATCGGCTTTTGATCCGCGGAGGTGCGCGCTGACGATGTGCCCCTGTTCCGCAAGTCCGGAAATCCCGGCCGCCCTGGAGCAGCCGTTGTCACTTGTGAAAATCACGAGCGTATTTCCGGCGAAGCCGTTGCGTTCCAACGCCGCCGAAATTTCCCCGACAACATGGTCGGTTTGCATCACAAAATCACCGTAGTCCCCCAGTCCGCTCTTTCCCTTCCAATCCTCGCTTGGAACGATCGGGGTGTGCGGTGAGCCGAGAGGAACGTAGAGAAAAAACGGCTCCTCATTCCCGGCACGGGAGTCGATGTAGGCGACGGACTTTTCCGTGAGTCTCGGCAACATATTCACGACGTCGTCGTGGGCGATTACCCGGTCATTTTCAATCACGGCCTCCATGTTCCGGGCATGGTGGAATCCGTGGTAGTAATCAAAGCCCCGATGAAGCGGCCCGTCGGGAATCTTCGCTCCGACAGGCGGGGTTTTGTGCTCTTTCCTGCTGTAGGCTTCCCCCGTTGCGGGATCGAGGTATTGGAAATCGAGATGCCACTTTCCGATAATTGCGGTCGCGTAGCCCTGTTTCCTGAGAAATCCGGCAACCGTCATTCGGTCCTCGTCAATGAGGCAGGGAGCGAACCCCGTCACGACGCCTTTCTGTAATTTCGTCCTCCAGGAATAGCGGCCCGTCATGATGCCGTAGCGCGTCGGCGTGCAAACGGACGATCCGGAATGCGCGTCGGTGAAAGTCATGCCTTCAGAAGCAAGTCTGTCGGCGTGCGGGGTCGGAATTTTCGACGTCTCCGGCGCAAGACACTGGATATCGCCGTAACCAAGATCGTCGCAAATGATATAAACGATGTTCGGTTTTTCGCCGGCGGATGACAAAACTGCCGACGCTGCGCACAAGAAAAAGAGGAATTGTTTTTTCATGAAGAATCTATCGGCATTCACCCGTAGAAGAAAGCCACCAACGGCAGGACTGTGGCCATCACGACTGCAGCAAGCAACAGCCCCATTTTCACGTAGTCAACGAACCGGTATCCACCGGGTCCCATCACGAGGACATTAGCGGGGTGGGAAATCGGACTCGTGAAACTCGCGGATGCCGCCATCGCCACGGCCATGACAACGAGCTCCGGAGACATGCCGAGCTCTTTCGCCGCGTCCATCCCGATGTGAGACATGATCAGCACGAGCGCGGCGGTGGGAACGATCGTTGTAGCGAGCGCCGTCATCAGGTAGAGCCCTATCACGATGCCCCACATCCCGAACGGTCCGGCGACTGCGACGACGCCTTCGGCAAGCCACTTTGCGGCTCCGGATTCTTTCATCGCAGCCCCCAGTGGAATCATACAGGCGATCAGAAAAACGGATTTCCACTCGATGGAGCGGTAGGCTTCTTCGATATCGAGGCAGCGGGTCACAATCATCAGGGTGACCCCGGCAATGGCAGCTATCGCAATCGGGAACCAGTTCATCAACACGACAAAAACTACCGCGAGCATGATGAAAGCGGAAACCCAGGCTTTCAGGAGCGAATGATGCTCCGGCTCATCATAGGCAGCACTGGAAAGAACGAGAAAGTCCCCGTCATCCGCCAGTCCTGCCAGCTTTTCCGTTGAACCCGACAGGAGCATGGCGTCGCCGAACTGGAGCCGGAAATTTCGCAGGTGCGAGCCGTAGGATTTCCCCTTTCTCCAAATCGAAAGAACTTCCAGTCCATATCGTTTTCGAAAGTCGAGATCCCGCAGCGTCTTTCCGGCAAGGGCACTCCGGGGAGAAAGGGTCACTTCGGTATAGCCCTCCCCCGGATTGCTCTCGAGATCGGCCGAATCATCCACCTCCACCAATTCGAGCGACTGGAGCCCCTGCATCAGCCGGATCGCCTTTCGCCCCCCGTGAACGAGCAGTTTGTCGCCTGCCCGAAACGTTTCACCGGCATCGGGGAAAAAGATGGATCCCCCTTTTCTTCCAATCGCGATGATGCGCATTCTCAGGGTGTCTCCCACACCGCTCTCCGCAACCGTCAATCCGGCGAGGTGCGACTCCGGCGGAATATCGAGTTCCAGCAGCGAGTCGGATTCGCGATAGATGTCGCTGACACTCTCCTCACTGATCACAGCAACGTTCTCGAACTCCCCGGATTCGGTTACCGCATCCATCGATTCTTTTTTCATTTCCATCTGGATGGAATCCCCCGCCTCGATCCGGAAATCTGCAAAATTCCCGCGGGTCACCTTTCCCTCCCGGCGAATCGTGATGATGTGCCCGCGAAAGCGCCTGCCGAAGTCCGCCTCCGAGATCGTGAGGCCCTCGATCTCGGCTCCCTCCCGAACCGTTGCCGACAGCAGCACGAGCCGGTTCAGGGAAAGAAGCTCCGCAATCTCGGGTCCCGAAGCCATTTCAAACGCCTGCCATTGTAGGAAATCGCGAAAGTCCTCCACTCGTCCCTGAACCGAAAGAACGTCGTCCGCAGCGAGCTCAAGTGCGGGATCGACCTCACGAATCCATTTGTCGCCACGCCGGATCGATTTCACGACGAGTCCCAGAATCCGCCCCAGCCCGGAGCGGGAGAGCGGCTCTCCATCGAGCAGGGAATCCTTCCCGATGCGGAGACTGAACCGGTATTGTTCAATGTCATGGGCAAAACGGAATTCTTCTTCCGCGTCTTCCAGGGAAGCCCCGAACCCCTCCGGCATTGTTTTCGGAAGGATGTGCCGTCCGACAAATGCAACGAACAAGGTCCCCGCAATCAGCGCGGGAAATCCGATCGGCGAAAACGAAAAAAGCGAAAAGCCTTCCCCCGTCGACTGGGCCAGGGCCTCCGAAGCGACCAGGTTCGGAGGCGTTCCCACCATCGTTGTCAGCCCGCCCAGCAAAGTTCCATAGGCCATCGGCATAAGCAGGCGGCCCGGCGAAGTCTTCGTCCGGCGCGCAATATCCATGACGACCGGAAGCATCAGTGCGGCCACTCCGATATTGTTCATGAAGGCCGAGAGAATCCCTCCCGTAAGCATGATAACAATGATCATGCGGGGCTCGCTCCGGCCTGCCATCTTCAGCACCTGTCGCCCGATGATATCCGCCACTCCTGTGGCACTGAGTCCCGCACTGAGAATGAACATCGACCAGACGGTGACGACGGCCGGGTTGCTGAATCCGGCCAGGGCCTCATCAACCTCCACGAGTCCACCGATCGCAAGTGCGCTGAGAACAAGCAGCGCAACGACATCCATCCGCAGTTTTTCCGTAATGAAGAGCACCAGAGAAATGGCTAGAATGACAAGGACTGCAGCAATATCGAACGTCATATACGGGCGCAACAGTTTGACGAGTCGTCGAGCCTCTGCCTAGTCTTTTCCCAACTTCTTCCCCGGTCGATGCAAGCACTTGCCAACCAAAAACAATCTTTCGATTTTTCCGGAGCGGGAATCCTCCTCAGCAACGCCTTCGCGATTGTCCTTGCCGTGATTCTCGACTGGGACCTGCGTCCCATGATGGCGATCTACTGGGGCCAGAGCGTCATTATCGGGTTCTTTCATTTTTTCCGCATGATGAAGCTGCGGAATTTCTGCACCTCCGGTTTCACTTCCAACGGAAAGCCCGTCCCGGAAACTCCCGCCGGAAAACGAAGCACCGCCTGGTTTTTTGCGTTTCACTACGGATTTTTCCACTTCGTATACTTCATTTTTGTGGTCGGCAGCTTTCTTGGAAAATCAATCGGGGAAAGCGCCGGGCGCTGGGCCGCCGGCCCGACTGATTTTTTGTGGATGGGGGCTGCTGTCATCGGGTTTTTGCTCGGTCACCTCCGCTCTTTCCAACAAAACGTCGAGAACGATCTCGCCGGAAAACCGAACCTCGGGATCATGATGTTTCTCCCCTATGCCCGGATTGTCCCGATGCATCTGACGATCATTTTCGGGATGGGGCTGGGGTCCAACCGCCTGGCAGTGTTGTTGTTTTCAGTATTAAAAACAGGCGCGGACTATTTGATGCACATCGTCGAGCACAAGGTGCTGCAGAAGAAAATTTCGAAGGAATGAGACTCGCCAGATCGCCGCACCGGTGCCAATCTCTCGCCATGAAATTCCGGCTCTCCCTGTCAATACTCCTTTTGACCCTGACTCTTTCCGCAAAGGAAAAGCCCAACGTTCTTTTCATCGCTGCGGATGATCTTGCCTGCTCTCTCGGCTGCTACGGGGATCTCATTGCACAGACACCGCATCTTGACCGGCTCGCGGCGACAGGTGTGCGCTTCGACCGCGCCTACAATCAGCTTCCGCTCTGCAATCCGACCCGCGCGAGTGTGATGACCGGGCTTCGTCCCGACACGATCAAAGTCTACGATCTCGACCGGCATTTCCGCGATGAAGTTCCCGATGCGGTGACATTGTCTCAGCAATTCATGAAAGCCGGTTATTTCGCCGGCCGGGTCGGCAAAATTTACCATTACAATGTTCCTGCCAGTATCGGCACAGACGGTTTTGATGATCCGCCATCCTGGCAGAAAACGATCAATCCGATCGGGCGCGACAAGCATGACGAGGCTCTCGTTTTCAACTCCGAACCCCATCGAAAAATCAGCGGCTCCCTGAGCTGGCTTGCCGCTGACGGGACTGACGAAGAGCAGACCGACGGCATGATTACGACTGAGGCGATTCAACTGATGAAGGAGAAAAAGGACGAACCGTTTTTCCTCGCGGTGGGTTTTTTCCGGCCTCACACACCCTACGTCGCTCCGCGAAAATACTTCGACCTGTATTCGCTGAAGGACATGCGTTTGCCATACGCCCCCGACAACGATCGCGATGACATTCCCACGGCAGCCTTTGCACACAACTGTCCCGTTCCCGGCTACAATCTGCCCGAAGAAATTCTCCTCGAGGCACTCCGCGCCTACTACGCCTCCGTTTCCTTTGTCGATGCCCAGGTCGGCAGGCTACTCGATGCATTGGACGAAAACGGTCTTGCCGAAAACACAATCGTCGTTTTCTGGAGTGATCACGGCTACCACCTCGGAGAGCACAACGGCATTTGGCAGAAGCGAACCCTCTTCGAACAGGCGAGCCGGGCTCCTCTCATCATTCGCGATCCCAAGGCCGACGGAAACGGAACCCCGAGTCATCGCATCGTCGAGTTTGTCGACATCTACCCCACTCTGACGGAGATCGCCGGGATCGGAAATCCGGAGGGACTTGAAGGGCGCAGCCTGGCCCCTCTCTTGCACGACCCGAATGCCGAGTGGGACGGAAGCGCCATCACTCAGATCCTTCGCCCCGCAGATGACCGGCTCGACGAACCCGTCATGGGTCGCAGCATTCGCACCGATCGCTGGCGCTACACGGAATGGGCGGAGGGGGAAAAAGGAGTCGAGTTGTACGACCACTGGGCTGACCCGATGGAGTTCGACAATCTGGCCCGTGATCCCTCGGCAGAGGATTCCGCGATCATGAAAAAGCTGCGGGGAATGCTCAGCAGGAAAGCGAGCGGAAAAACGCCGACTACGCCTTTCAATCAGCCCCGCCTGTAGCGGAGAAATCTATTCACCCTTTTCGCCTACCGCCTGAATTCCGCTCGGAGGGCGAATGATGAGACGGGGGCGCTCCCTGTCATCGAGATCAATCGTGGAACGGTAGTCACCTTCCGCAGGGGGAATGTAGTAGGAAGGACGAAGAATGACGGGACGCTTAGGGAAGCCGACCGCTCCGGCAGGGGAAATCTCACGCTTCCTGGCCTCCATCAGGGTGCGGCTGTCACCTTTCGACTCATCCACAAATTTCGACTCATCAAGACGGATATTGTTGCCCTTTTCCCAGTGGTCGTTGATGCGGAGTTGCGTTGTCGTGATTTTTCTTTCGTCGTGGGTATCGATCGGAATCGCATTTTCCAGACTCGTTTCGTCCGCTCGCCCGGAGTTTCGGGGAACGCGAATTTCATCGGATCGCTTGAAGCGCACTGGATCTTCTCCGATATCCTGCTCCGGCCAGTATTTTCCTTCCACCTTTGCCGTCATTCGTGCAATCGCTTCGCGAAGATCCTCGTCCATGGCCTGAACCTCGGGGGGAAGCTCGACGAGCTGCTGCGAATTTGACTCCGACTCCGGACGCAGCGCCTGCTCCATTGTTGCTTCGTCTGCCATGAAGGCATTGCGAATCGTATCAATGTGCTCCGGTGCGACTCCGAGCGCGGCTTCCGCGAACAGGCTCTGATCAGCGGGAAATTCCTGACGGGAAATGAAGATCAAATTCTCCAGCATACCCGGCTCATTGAGTGACGCCTCGACAGCTGTGATCAGAAGATTTCGGCGACAGCCCGGATTCGTCCGCAGAGAATCGAGAAACAGCGCAAGGGTGTCATCCGGCTGAGCGGCAAGACCGGCCGCGAGCGTTTCGGAAGCGGTTTCACAATCGACAGCTGACTCTGATGCTACCGTAGAAAACGAAACCAAGGAAACCACCGCAAAAAGACAAGTCGATACGATGACCGGGCGAAAAACAGATGCGAGCTCCATGTTGAACAGGGTAAGAGTGGAGCGGGTAGTGGGAATCGAACCCACATAACTAGCTTGGAAGGCTAGGGCTTTACCACTAAGCTATACCCGCACTCGCATACGGTCCTCGAAAATTATAAAAGTTTCAATAAAATTTTAGAAAAACTAACAATTTACTGATCCTCATAAAATCGGAGAACCGATTTTTCCAACCGAAGCCGGAAAGGGAGAGGAATGTAGCGATGTCTGCGGAATTGCCAACCTCATTTTTGCCTGAATTGCGAAATTTTTCGCAAAAGACGGCTCTATCCGCCATTTCAAAGCTGAATTCGGCCCTCCAGCGCAATCCGCTGGTCCCGGTTCTTATTGGTGCCGGTGGCGGAATCCTTGCAGCGGATAACCAATGTTGGATTGCGAGCTGGGTTATTCTGTTTTTTCTCACCCTGGCCGCCATGATCTTCGCGAGATCGCGATCCCTTCGATGCATCTTCGCCGCGACTTTCCTTTCCTTTTTGG
>JAKSBG010000470.1 GCA_022361255.1 Verrucomicrobiales bacterium | reverse complement strand
GCGAGGCGCGCGAAGCGCTGAAAAAGTTTTCCTGCCAGGAGCTGATCGATATCACAAAGAAAGCGGGCGAGATTTTCCTGAATGACGACCTTCCCATCGGTGTCGATGGAGAGATGCAGTCACCGGAGGACTACGTGCTTTCGCTCGCCGCCACGAGCGGTCTTCCTCATGCGCTCATCCGCATGAACATGAACCGCCTCGGCGGAATTTTCGGCCAGATCGACGACATCTTTCAGGGACTGAGCCGCGGGCTCGACTGGGGCGTTCTCGACAAAGGCTACGGGGAGCAGGGTGGCGCACCGGTCAGCTTTTCCGCGACGACAAAGGAGCTCGCCGTGATTCTCCCTAGCAACTCACCCGCCGTGAATGCGCTTTGGATTCCCGCCATCGCGATGAAGGTTCCCGTCCTTCTCAAGCCCGGTCGCGAAGAACCGTGGACTCCGTGGCGGATCATTCAGGCTTTCATCAAAGCGGGCTGCCCTGCGGAAGCTTTCAACCTCTATCCGACTCAGCACGATGGTTCGGCAGCGATCATTCGCCGTGCCGGCCGGGTGATGCTCTTTGGCGATGACTCAACCGTAAAGCAATACGAGAACGACGAGCGCATCGAAGTTCACGGAACGGGATACTCCAAGTTCGTGATCGGAGAAGATGAGATCGAGAACTGGGAGCAGTACGTCGATTCCATGGTGGAATCCGTTTCCGCCAACTCCGGACGAAGCTGTATCTGCACCTCCACCATTGTCGTGCCGAAATACGGTGACGAGATTGCCCACGCTGTTGCCAAGCGTGTTGCGGAAATCAAGCCACTCGCTCAGGATGATCCCGATGCGAAACTTTCCGGTTTTGCCAACCCGAAATTCGCTGAGTGGATCAACGAAGCAGTCGAGGATGGTCTTGAGTCCGAGGGCTGCACCGATGTTACCGCCGAATACCGCGAAGGGGAACGCTTCCACGAGCGTGACGGGATGAACTACCTCCAGCCGACGATCATTCGCTGCGACTCCTTTGACGAGCCTCTCGCGCTTCGCGAGTTTCTTTTCCCTTTCGCCAGCGTGGTGGAGTGCCCGCAGGCGGAGGTTCTGGACAAAACGGGATACTCTCTCGTGATGACTGCGGTGACGAAAGACGTTGAGTGGATCAATCAGCTTTTTGACTGTCCGGAGATCGAGCGTCTCAATATCGGAAACGTTCCGACAAACCGTATCAGTTGGAATCAGCCGCACGAAGGCAACCTTTTCGAGTTCCTGTATACGCGCCGTTCCTTCGCGTTTGCCGAGTCTGCGTGATCGGTTACGGTCACCTCTCCGGGCAAGCCTTCTCTCATGTCAAACGATCCTCTTTCTGTCGAGGCGCTCTGCGCCGGTTTGGATATTCCTGACCGGGTGCAGAACTTCGAGGATATTCCGGGAGGAAAAGTGATCTTCGGATGGGGCGCTATTGATCAAATCGGAGCCGAAGCTTCCCGGTTGGGCGGAAAAAATGTTCTCGTGGTAACTGACCCCGGCCTGGCGAGGACGGAGTGGGTTGAACGTGCTGTCACTGCACTGCGGAACGAAGTGGGCCTGGTCTATGTATTTGACGAAGTTCGCGAAAATCCCACCACCAAAGACGTCGATCGCTGCGTCCGTATGGGAGAGGCCGCGGGCGTCGATCTCATTGTTGGTCTTGGAGGTGGTTCGAGTATGGACACGGCCAAGGGTGCCAACTTTATTCTCACCAATGGGGGAACAATGCATGACTATTGGGGCGTCGATAAAGCGGAAAAGCCCATGCTGCCCTTCATTGCGGTTCCCACGACATCAGGAACAGGAAGTGAATGCCAGAGCTTTGCTCTGATCGCTGATGAGGAAACGCATGCAAAAATGGCCTGCGGTGACAAAAAGGCTGCCGCTGCCGTGGCAATTCTCGATCCGGAGCTCACCGTCACGATGCCGGGAGCAGTGACGGCGCACACCGGGATCGATGCGATCGCTCATGCTCTCGAGACAGCTGTCTGCAACAAGCGAAATGAGATCTCCTCCGCCTATTCCCGTGCCGCCTGGCAACTGCTGGAGCAGGGGATGGAGCGGGTCATGAAGCAGCCGGATGACAGGGAAGCGCGTGCGCGGATGCAGCTGGGAGCCGCTTTTGCCGGGATCGCAATCGAGAACTCCATGCTCGGAATCGCTCATTCCTGTGCGAATCCGTTGACCGCCCATTTTGGCGTGGTTCATGGACAGGCGGTAGGGACGATGTTGCCGCATGTGATTCAATTTAACAGCGCGGATCCCGATACCGCTCATGCATACGGGAAGCTGTTCGATGGAGACCTCGTTGCACGCGTTCGGGAGTTGCTCAGTGCGGCCCAAATGGCGTTGTCTTTGACCGACCTTTCTGTGGATGAAGAGATGATTCCTCAACTGGCGGAAGAAGCCGCTGCGCAGTGGACGGCTCAGTTTAATCCCGTAGCGGCTGATGCCGACTCCCTCGAGAAGGTATACCGGGCGGCTGTCTGAAGAGGTGTTTGCGGGAGGAGGCCGCGTTTTTGCGAACGCGGCTACAGTGTGGTGAACGGAGAGTCAGTTATATACCTGCTGCCGCTGCAAGGGGGGGGCGAAGTGGACAGGTCACGCCGGAGTTTGCCTGCGGGCCATTCTTGCTTTTCCGACGCAGGTTCACTAACATGTGAAGATGACGGATTGTCTTAAAAGGCTAACGTGGACCGGGTTTTTCGTCCTGTTCCTCGTGATGATTGGCAACGAAATTGCGGCGGCCTCTCCCATCGAGGAAAAGCTGAAAGAAATCGTGACGCTTCGGGAAAAAGATCTCGAGCTGCAGCAGATCCTCTACAGCGAGCAGAGAATTTCAGACGTGACGAGTGCGCGCATTGCGCTGGCACGAGCCCGAATTGATTTGGCACGCGAACGCAAAGATCACGAGGCCGTTGTCGACCAGCTCGAAGCCATTGTCGCAATCCGAAAGCTGAGTTTCGAAACCGCCCGGATCCGCGAGGAAATGAGCACCGGATCGGCAGTAGAGGCAAAGGTCGAGCTGCTCAAAGCCGAGGTCGACCTCGAGCGTGCGAGGCAGGAGAAAGAATAACGGTGTGCTCCGGTTCGCCTTTGCACTAAGGCTTGACGCTACCGCCGCTTGGCGGGTCAATGCTCATGATCCGGTCATGGATTTTCAGAATTTCTTTCGAAGTCTCGAAAAATTCTTTCACGCTCTCCGAGCTGTTCTCGTTTGATTCGACCACGGCATCGAGTTGGGCGAGGTATTTGTTCAGATCAAGAGAGAGCCCTTCCATTTGCCGCTGCGCGCTGGCGTAGGCAGATTTCACCCGGTTCCGTGCCTCGGTGAGGGCGGAGCGCCGCCCCTCGTTTTGAAAATAGCGTGCCCGTTCCTCTTTGAATTTCTTGTTCTGAAAGATTCTCTTTCCGAGGGGAGTGGACTCAATCGGATCGACGCGACTCGAAGGTAGAGCGGCCAGTTGCTGATTGAAGTACCGGTCCAGTTCACGAAATTCATTGAGCGGCTTTTTGTACTGTTCGTGAAGAAACGCGAGTCCATTGACGACGTTCTGAAGCTGCAGAGCTTCATCGCGATCAAGGTTCTGTCCGTCACGGAGCCTCGTTTCGATATCCCCGATGTAAGACAGCGTTTTCCTGCTGTCGTAGAGAATCTCGTTCATCTGCCCGTAGGTGCGCTGCAGTTGATCTTTGTGCTGGTCCCGGAGAGTCGAAACCTGTGTTTCCCACTCTTCGCGCATTCGTTCGAGTTCGGTTTGTTTGTCCGCCAGTAGAGAGGAAAGCTCCGCATTTTTGTTCTCGAGCGTACTCGTTTTCAGCATGGACTCCTTCACCTGATTTTCCAGCGTCAGGGTTTTTGACTGTTCCTCGCTCCATAGCTTCCCGATAAAAAGAGCACTCCCGACAGCGGCGAATAAAAGGATTACAAGCAGGACAATCGCAACCGTTTTGCCTTTGCCCGTTTTCCCGTAGCCAAACTCTTCGAGAGCTTTGTCAGGATCATAGGTTTCGTTTTCTTCCTCCATGATAGGACGTAATGTAAGTGGGAATGGCCAGATTTCCAGTCGCCTGCGCACATTGATACGACAATCAGGGTGACGTTCTTTCAAGGGAAGAGAACGTGATCAACGGGGGAGGCAGTGGCGGAGGCGGGGAAATCGATTCATAACTTGCCACCGCAGGATTCTCTCCCGATAGTCGGAGTCGATGAACCGCACCGAACTTCTGGACCGCCTCTCCGATCCCTCGGAATCATGGGATATCGTGATTATCGGTGGAGGAGCGACCGGGCTCGGTATCGCGGTGGATGCCGCGTCACGCGGATACCGAACCGCCTTGCTGGAGCAGGCGGACTTTGCGGAAAGCACTTCCTCGAAAAGCACGAAACTGGTTCACGGCGGAGTCCGGTATTTGCGGGGAGGGGAAGTTGGACTCGTGCGGGAATCTTTGCGGGAACGCGGCCGTCTCTTGCGAAATGCGCCCGGACTGGTGAGACCATTGTCCTTCGTTGTTCCCGCCTACCGGTGGTATGAGCGATTTTTCTACGGCTCCGGGCTGACCTTATATGATCTGATGGCGGGGCAGCTGGGAATCCGGTCGACAGGGCATCTTTCGAAGTCGGAAACCATTTCCGAAATTCCGAATTTACGGGACGAAGGCCTGTTTGGCGGAACTCTCTACTGGGATGGTCAGTTTGATGATTCGCGGCTTGCTGTGGCGATGGCGCGAACCGCCGTCGATCATGGAGCAGCCGTGGTGAACCACACGAGAGTGGAGGAGTTGGTGAAGGAAAACGGGAAAGTCACGGGAGTGGCGGCGCGCGACGAAATTGACGGACGGGAGTTCAGGCTGAAGTCCAGGGTGGTTATCAACGCCACGGGTGTATTTACTGATTCGGTCAGGGAGATGGACCTGGGGAAGGGGGCGGACCCGATCATTGCTCCCAGCCAGGGCATTCACATCGTTCTGGACAAGAAGTTTCTGGGTGGGGAAACAGGGATCATGATCCCGAATACGGATGATGGCAGAGTCCTTTTCGCCATTCCCTGGCACAACCGAACGCTTTTGGGGACGACAGATACGGGAGGTGTTCCGGTCGAGTTGAATCCCCGCCCCCTGGGAGAGGAAGTCGACTATCTGATCGATCATGCCGGACGGTATTTTTCAGAGAAACCAACCCATGCGGACGTTCGCGCTACCTTTGCCGGGTTGCGCCCTCTTGTGAAGCCGGGTGGGAAGACGGGTGACACGTCAAAAATTTCGAGAAGTCACCACCTCGCGGTGAGCGAATCGGGGCTCGTGACGATGGCGGGAGGAAAGTGGACGACCTACCGCCAGATGGCGGAGGATGCGGTGGACCGGGCGATCGAGGTGGGAGGATTAGAGACTCAACCCTGTTGTACGGCAGACCTTACCCTGTTAGGTGCGGAAGCCAACCCTGTTGATTCGAAGGGCGAACTGCTGGATCCGGATTTACCCTATACTAAAAGCGATGTGGACCGCGCTGTCTCAGAGGAAATGGCAGTGACGCTGCCTGATTTGCTCTGCCGCAGAACGAGGGCGATGTTTCTCGATGTCGAGGCAGCAAAGAGAATTGCGCCCTCGGTTGTGAAACAGATGGCAGGGCGTGGAGGCAATTCTGCGGCGTGGGAAAAGGAGCAGCTCGCGAATTTGGAAAAGGTGCTTCCAACTTACAGTCCGCCGGTATCCCAAAGCCCGTCATTAGTAGCGTCGGAGGGGTCATAGGCACTTCCGTCCAGTTCGTAGACGGGAGGCATTACAGTGACGTCAGGGATAAGGTCTTCGTTGTGGAGAGAGATACCGGTTGGCAACGCACCGGGACGACCGGGAAGGTAGGGAATGATTTTTGCGCCCGTGAGATCGCTTGAGTCTTCTGTAGGGTGATCGGCAAGATAGCTCTTCTGTGCCAGATAGATTGATTTCAATTCTTCGCTCGCAGCTTTCCCCTTTTTCCAATCACCCATACTGGAGAGGGAGTAGGTGATAACTGAGGCCAGAAGGAGCATCAGTCCGATAACCAGCGTAATTTCGACGAGAGACAATCCACGCTGGAATGCCAAACGACTCTGTTGTGATTTCGTTTTCAAAAGGAGGGAAGGTAGGAGTTGGAGTGGCTAACCGGGGAGCTGCCGATATTCGACTTGCTCTACGGCGGCCCGCTTCTTCTTGCCTTCAGGTTCTTCCTCAATGGCTGAGTATTTCTCCCAAATGCGTTGCGGCAGGCCGGATAATATTATAATTGCGATAATTCCAATAACTATTATCCAAGCCATCTGCATTGTAAAGCTCGTATATGGGTTGTTCAGCAGTTTTTGCTGGGTGCTCGCTTTGTCCCCGATGCGTGAGGTGTAGGTGATGTTTGCCACCTCGAGCCGGGCTGTGAGCTCATTCACGAGACGTTCGTCGGGAACGATAAAGCGGTATTTGTACATGCCGCCGGCTTCCGCGGTTGTCTCATCCAGCGTGATGCCCTCCGGCACTTCCCTCGGTAGGGTATTGCAGTAGACGTAGGTTTCGTAGACGTATTTTCTACGCAACCAACTGTCGAGAGTAGTTTTCTGCATGGAGGACATGGCGATATCGGGAGGTGTGGGTTTCGTATTACATACCGGATCCGTTCATCATCTTCGGACCCATCAGGAAAATCGGAAGGAATGCTCCGATGAAAACCATTGTGATGAGACCGGCTGCCGCCATCAGTACAATGATGTTTACGACGGCGGCGAACTCATTCACAACCTGCTCCACTTCCTCTTCATACATGTTGGAGAGAAGTTTTAGCTGGGTGTGAAGTGAAGAGGAACGTTCACCGATGGAGATTAGGTGAGCGACCTGGGCATCGCAGGAGGTAAATTTTCGGATCGCATCCGAGAAGGGGAGGCCGGTTTCGAGGTAACGGCGCCCGGCAGTGAGAAGTTCTTCGTGCATCGGCGTTCCCTTGAGCGACTTCGCGGAGATTTCGACAGCTTTAGAAAGATTGATTCCGTTAGAGTGGAGCATTTCAAGTGAACCAAGGAACAGGAGCTGTCGCATTCCCATGATGAGCTTCCGCAGAAGTCTCCAGCGAGCCATCATGAAAAACGTAACTGCTGAGCGAACTTTTTCGACGAAGAGAAAGGAAAACACTGACCCGAGGAGTCCCCCGACTACAAGAACCCAGACCTTTTTCGTGAAGTGGCTGAGCTTGAAAAGAATGCCGGACAGGGGGTCCGGTTCCTGACCGATGTCGGAAAGAATCTTTTCAATCTCGGGAATGATTTTCAGCTGGGCTCCGATGAAGAGCATAATGAGAGCGAAGATGATGATCGCGGGCATCATGGTCGCTTTGCGCATTTTCGATTTGAATTCGGACTCTTTTTTGAGCCGGTGGGCGATCGAATCGAATGCCTGCCAGAGTTGCCCGGAATCTGTCCCTGCCCGTACGAGCGAGACAAATTTGTCGTCAAAGCGCTTTGTTTTCTCGAACGCAGCGTATGCAGGCATTCCATTTTCGATATGCTCACGAGCCTCTTTGAGAGCGGCACGCACCGTGACGGACGGGTGACCGCTGCCGTAGTATTTGAGTGCGTCGGCTGTATTGATGTTTGCTTTGAGCATCGAAGCCATCCCGCGGCAAAGTTTGATCAGCTCTTTGAGGGGGAAGCGTTTTGTTCTCTCCCCGGAACTGAACAGTGCACGTTTCGGCTCGTGATGCTTGCCTGATTCGTTTTTTTCCTTAATCCGGGCGGCGAGTGCTGCCTGTGCTGCGGAGGTGGGAGCTGATTCGGTGTCTTTCATTGACGGAGAAAAGGTGAAGGGTGTCGGGTTCAGTCCCCGGCGGACATATCAATAACTTTCCGGAGTGCGTCCAGATCGGATCGACCTTCTTTGACAATCTGAAGACCGCTTTTGCGCAGCGAAGGGAGAATGCCCTGTTCCCGGACTGCGATCTCTAGTTCGTAGGGACTGAGGGCTCCCTTGGCCAGGGCATCCGACCATTCCGGTGTGATGGGAATAATCTCAAGAATCGCTGTTCGTCCGAGGTAACCGCGATTCCCGCATTCTACGCAACCTTCCGCACCGCGATGAAAGACCGGGATTTCGCGCCATTCTTCGCCCAGGTTAAACTTGCGGATTTCCCGTTCTGTCAGACCGGGCTTTTTGATTTTGCAGTAGGGGCAAAGCAGCTTGATGAGTCGCTGGGCACAGGCTGCTTTCAGGGTCTGGGCGATTTTCCACCGTTCAATGCCCAGTTGTTCAAATCGTTCAATGATCTGCGAGGCACGGGGAGTGTGAATTGTTGTAAGAACTTTGTGGCCGGTGATCGCGGCCTCGATCGCAAGCTCGGCCGAATCCAGGTCGCGAACCTCACCCATCAGAATGATGTCCGGGTCGCTTCGCATAAAGGACGCGATCATCGGTTTGAACTCGTTCGGTTTGATGTCGCAGTGAAGAACGCCCTGGATCTCATCCTCGACCGGGTTTTCGAGAGTCAGGATGTTGTCCTCAGGGCGGTTTAGCTCGCGAAGCATCGCATTCAGGGTCGTCGATTTACCGGATCCAGTTGGCCCTGACATGACGATAATCCCGGCTGGGATCGCCATCACTTTTTCCAGTTCAAACAGTGTCGCGGCATCGAATGCGAGCGAGCCAACGCCAAGCTTTGCTTCGAAGTGGCTCTTATCGAGAATTCGCATCGTGACGTGGTATCCCCGATAGGTGCGGTGGCGTTCGAAACGCATATCGATCGACCGGCGGAGATAGTTCACGGTGAAACGACCGGAAATTCCGGGCCGCTTCGCGCGTTCCTCCGGTGCAAGTCCCATGAGGTTGAGAAGAAACGCATCAACACGATCTTTCAACTTCATCGGAATTTCGTATTTTTCACCCATGTCACCGTCGATCCGATAGCTGTAGTGCACGCGATCCTTGTCACATTTGATATGAATGTCAGAGGCGCGGTTTTTCACTCCGTCGGAAACGATTTTCGCAACAAGCTGAGCGAGCGGTTCTTCGTGTTTCTCGGTAACATTGAAGTCACTGATTTCATCACCGCGGTCATCGACTTCGATGGCGTCGAGATCAGACTGTGTCGGCCCGGTGGTACGGGCAACGGTTTCGATCACCTGGGTGATTTCGGCTACCGGGGCGAGGATTTTGGTGACCTCAAGATCGGGGTATTGCTGAGAAAAGGTATCTTCGGCAGTGGGATCCCATGGATTGGCGACCGCGATGAAAATCTGCTCGGTATCTTTGTAGAGCGGAACAAACATTCCGCGGTTCAAAAGGGAGGGATCTGATTCTTCGAGCAGAGATCTGTCGACGAAATCTTTGATCTTCAAAAAGACCGGGAGGGAGGTCAGTGATCCGACGGCGGCAAGAATCCGGTTGGCTGTACATACACGCGGAATATCCTCGCGGGATCTTTCCCCGAGGGCCGGTTCGAACTCGATCAGCTGGTCGACAACGGCGTCAGTGATCGTTTCGTTTAGCGTAAAGCCGACGTTGAGATTCATGTTCCGAAGTGTCGTTCACGAGTGTATTTCCAGGCGTTCAGATCAGTCGTCGTGATAAAGTAAAAGGGTTTGCGTCCGTTTTCGGTTTCGAGTTCGTTCGAGATCAATCGCACGGCGGCGGTTGCGGAGAACGGGTTGATTGAGGTGACTGTCAGAAAGTCTTTTTCGCTGATCTGGATAATCGGTGCACAAAGGAGGCGGCAGATTTCAGAGATTTGCGGATAATCGTTGTAAAAGTCGATGGGGGTCTCGTTTTGATGTGCAAATGCGAGATGAGAAACCTTTGTTTTAGAATAGCGGAGGAGCGCCCTCGTCAGTTCGAGCGTCACGTCTCTGGCTTCGATTTCGTTTTTCTGCCAACCCTCTGTGACCAGAAATTCCAATGCATCGGGAAAAGGGGTACCTTTCGCAGTGGAGTGCAGCTTTTTGAGATACTTCTGGGTGATTTTACCGGTATCTTCCGGACTGAGCTTTCCCACCTTGTTCAGGGCCTGATAGGTGTATTCGCCACAGTGGGCCATCTGCCGTGCAAGCAGATCATACTGCGGCATAGACGATGACTTGCCACCCTCTTCTGCGGACGCTCCCTCTCCTTTTACCGGTTTGGATGGTGGAGGGGATTGTTGGGCCTGCTGTTGGGTGGAGATCGTTTCGCTTTCTGCGGAGGGGGGATTTGCAGCAGATACGCTCATCGATTCTTTTTGTTTCCTTTGAAG
>JAKSBG010000428.1 GCA_022361255.1 Verrucomicrobiales bacterium | reverse complement strand
TCGAGATCAGATTTTCCGGCGCAGGTGACTTTGTAGGCTTCCACTTCCTCGCGCTGTTCGTCCGTCGTGATCTTGTCGACGAGCGGGTGTTCCGGTGCGAGAACCATGTAGGTTGCTCCGAACAAGGTGTCGGGGCGCGTTGTGAAAACGGTGACGGTTTCCCCGTCGATCGTGAAGTCGACTTCGGCACCTTCGGATCTTCCGATCCAGTTTGTCTGCAACAATTTGATGCCGTTGGGCCAGTCGAGTCCTTCCAACTCATCGATCAAGCGCTGGGCGTAGGCGGTGATTCGCAACATCCACTGACGCAAGGGGCGGCGTTCGACGGTGTGGCCTTTTGCCCGCCATTCTTCGACCTCTTCGTTCGCCAAAACGGTGCCCAGGTCGGGCGACCAGTTCACCGGTGTTTCGGCGACGTAGGCGAGCCGGCGGTTGTCGATCTCCTCGCGTGACAATCCCTGCTTTTCCAACTCGGAGATCGGTTTGGCTTTCTGCTCCTCCTCACAGAAGTAGGAGTGGTAGAGCTGAAGAAAAATCCACTGGGTCCACTTCACGTAGGCGGGATCGGTTGTGTTGACCTCACGCTCCCAGTCGTAGGCGAAGCCGAGACTCTTGAGCTGTCGGCGAAAATTGTTGGTATTGTTCTCAGTATTGATCCGCGGATGCTCGCCTGTTTTGATGGCGTGCTGCTCGGCGGGAAGACCGAAGGCGTCCCAGCCCATCGGGTGAAGAACGTTGAATCCGTTCATCCGCTTGTAACGCGTGATGATATCCGTGGCGGTGTAACCCTCAGGATGGCCGACATGGAGACCGGCTCCGCTCGGGTAGGGAAACATATCGAGTACGTAATACTTCGGCTTGGCCGGATCAAAGCCCTCGTCTCCGGGATTGGGAACGGAAAAGGTCTTCTGCTCGTCCCAATGCTGTTGCCATTTGGGTTCGAACTCGTCGAAAGGAAATTGTTTGCGTCGCTGCGCCATGTGTAAAAAAGAGGGTGCTGGATTTTTCGGGGATTGTACGGGTTTTGAGGGTTGTCGCAAGTGGTGACCTTGCCGCCAAACCTCCTTTTCTCTATCATTTTCCAGCCGTGCCATACCGGGGGAAAACGAAAAGGAGCAGGAAAAGGAAAAAGGGGAGGGGGTGAATTTCGCCCCGCCCGGCCGAAGTCGGGCGGGGCGGGGAGTTAGGTTTCTTTCTTCACCAGGCTCATCCATTCTTCCGGCACACCGATGATGAGCTGGTTTCCGTATCC
>JAKSBG010000427.1 GCA_022361255.1 Verrucomicrobiales bacterium | reverse complement strand
TGAGCCTATGCCCTCACCTTCATCCGGACACCAAAGGCTTCCGCCAAAGAGAACAATGCCGTCCTCACAAAACTCGACCCTCACCTTCCCTCGGAAGATCCTGACATCAACACCGAACTGATTCGAGTCCTGACATTCCTGCAATCTCCGACGGTGGTGGAAAAAACAATAGCACTGATCGAAAACCGCGGGGCACCTGAAGTTCCCGACTGGACAGAGATCGCGGCCCGCAATCCGGGCTACGGAGGCACCGTACAGCGATTTCTTGATAACTCCCCTCCCGCACGCGAAGTCTACTACGCCATGATGCTTTCAAACGCATCGAAAGGCTGGACACTCGACAGGCGTCGCACCATTATCAAACTGTTGAATGAGGCGTCCAAAGGAGCAGGCGGTGCCAGCTTCCCGGGCTTTCTTGCAAATATTCGCGACCTCCATCTCGGTGCGATGAGCAACGAACAGCGCGCCTCGCTGGCAGACATTTCCGGAGAAAACTTCAATCCTGTTCCGGATTTCGAACTGCGACCGATAGCCGGTCCGGGGCGGAGCTGGACCGTCGATGAAGCGCTGAAACACCGGAACTATCGCAAGGCTGATTTCGAGAACGGACGCAGTCTCTTTTTCACCACCAGCTGCGGTGCCTGCCACAGACTCGCCGGACTGGGAGGAGATATCGGCCCTGATCTCACGAGTATTCCCAACAAATTTGATGATGAATACGTGCTCACCGCAATCATTGATCCCAGCCGAGATATTTCCGATCAATACGGAATGTTTGAAGTAAAACTCAAAGACGGAAGTTCGAAAACGGGGCTCGTAGTCGAGGCCGGAGACAAGGTCTCGATCTACCCGCCCGACCATACGGCCGAACCCACCGTTGTTCCGGCGAGCGAAGTCGTCGAAACAAAGCAGCTCCCTGTCTCACAAATGCCACCCGGGCTTATCAACGGCCTCAACCCGGAAGAACTCCGCGACCTTATGGCCTATCTCATGTCCGGAGGAAACTCCCAAAGTAAAATCTACGGCAAATAAAACCGGGCGTTTCCGGCTACCCAACCGTATTTACCCTCACAGCAAACACGGTTATGCCTACCACCAAACCCTGTTACCATCTGATGAAACCATTTTTCTACAGCCTCTTATTGCTTTGCCCGGCGCTTGTCGACTTCACTTTTGCCGAATCCAAACCCAATTTCGTTTTCATTCTCGTCGACGATCTCGGCAAAGAAGACATGAGCATTGAGGGGAGCCGGTTTTACGAGACTCCCCATATTGATGCGCTCGGAAAACGCAGTCTGCGGTTTGAGCGCGGCTATTCCGCCTGCCAGGTCTGCAGTCCTTCCCGTGCGGCGATTCAGTCAGGAAAAACTCCGGCCCGAGTCGGCATTACCGACTACATCTCTGTCGCCGGGAGAAACCAGCCGGATCAATGGAATCGAAATACCAAACTTCTCCCGTCGAGCTATCGATCCGAGCTCGCCCTCGAGGAGGTAACCCTTGCCGAAGCTCTGAAAGAACACGGCTATCGAACCTTTTTCGCCGGAAAGTGGCATCTCGGTGCAGAAGGATTCACTCCCGAGGAACAGGGATACGAAATCAACAAGGGTGGATTCCACTGGGGCACGCCTCCCGGTGGTTACCATTCCCCTTACAATAACTCCAAACTCTCCGACGACGAACCCGGTGCAGAATTGCCGATTCGGCTCGGAAAAGAAACAGCAGCATTTGTACGCGAAAAAGCGAAATCGGAAGAGCCGTTTTTCGCAATGCTTTCCTTCTATTCTGTTCACGGACCGATTCAGTGTTCGGAAGAGCGCTTCCAAAAATTTCAGGCCAAGGCCGAAAAAATGGGACTGACCGATCGCACGGAACCACGCTTCCAGTTCGACCGCACCAAAGAGGTCCGCCAGGTTCAGGACCATCCCATCTACGCAGGAATGATGGCTGCGCTGGATGACGCCGTCGGTCTCGTTCTCGATGCGATTGATGACGCGGGGGTACGCGACAACACCGTGGTGATTTTCACATCGGACAACGGTGGTGTTTCTTCAGGGGACGGTTTTGCAACAGCCTGCCTTCCCATGCGTGGAGGAAAAGGGCGCCAGTGGGAAGGCGGTATTCGTCAGCCTTACTACATCGCCTGGCCCGGAGTGACCGATGACGGAGGCACCACGGAGACACTCGCTACAGGAATGGATTTCTACCCCACTATCCTCGAAATCGCCGGCCTTCCCCTGCGACCCGCCCAGCATATCGACGGCGTCAGTCTCGTACCCGCCCTGAAAGGGGGCGAGATCGAAAAACGCCCGCTTTTCTGGCATTATCCTCATTACGGAAATCAGGGCGGCGAGCCGTCGGCCATCATGATGACTGACGAATGGAAGCTCATTCACTACTTCGAAGACGGACGCAACGAACTCTACGACGTGCGGACCGACATTGGCGAGCAGAAGAATCTCGCTGCGGAACATCCCGCCATCGCCAGCCGCATGGAGGCCGCACTCAAACAATGGCAAAACGAAGTCGGAGCGACCTTCCCCTCTCCGAACGCGGGATACAACGAAGAGAAAGACAAAGCCGACCGCGACAAGCTCGCAAACCAGGGCAATCCCCGGCGGGAAAAACAACACGCCGCCTTTATGAAGGCCGATTACCTCCCGAAAGGTGGCTGGTGGGACAAAAAACAGCCCGTCAAAAAGCCGGTGGTGAAGGACTAACACGCATCGCCCCGTCTTGCCTGGAAAATCCGGGACTCACCCCTTCCATAGCAATTCCCCTCTATCCAGGCGAAAGGCGCAGTCCCCGATTCGATCGGCCTCTGCGAGCGAGTGGGTGATGTGCAAAGCGGTGATCCCGTTTTCTTTTACCGTCTTCCGGAGCAGTTCCAGCATTTCGCCGTGAGTTTCGCCGTCAAGGGCACTGAGCGGTTCGTCAAGGCACAGAACGGCAGGTCGCACGGCGATGGCGCGCCCCAGAGAAACGCGCTGTCGCTCCCCCCCACTCAAGCCCGCCGGCTTCCGGTCGAGAAGTTTCTGAACCGCCAGTTGTTCGGCAAGTTCATCGACCCGTGCTACCATCTCCTCTTTCGCCCACCCGTGAATTTTTGGTCCAAACGAGAGATGCTGTCGCACTGTCATCGTGGAGAAAAGCGTTCCGTCCTGCGGAACAAAGCCCACTCCCCGCATTTCGGCACGTGAGTGGGTTACATCACGACTGCCGAGCTGGATCCTGCCTTTTGTGACTTTTCTCAGGCCACAGATTGCCTCGAGAATCGTCGTCTTCCCGCTCCCGGTTTTTCCCATGAGGACGCCATAGCTTCCTGTCGGAATTTCAAAGGTAATACCCGAGAGCGAGAATTCCCCCGCCCGGACCTCAAGCTGCTCGACTTTAATCATGTTGAAATGGATCGACGTTTCCACTGTCCCACATCCGGATCGCTACCAAAACAACAATGGCAATGGTCACCATGAGAAGAGACACAAGGACCGCTCCTTCCAGATTTCCAACGCTGATTTCCAGAAACACGGTCGAAGACAACACCTCCGTTTTTCCGCGAATGGCCCCGGCAAAAACCAGAATCGGACCGAATTCCCCCATCGCCCGCGACCAGGCGAGAGTGCTGGCCGTGGAGATCCCCCGCCAGGCCTCGGGAACAACAACGGCAAAAAAAGCGCGACTCCGACTGCACCCCAGTGTCAGCGCAACGTCTTCGGTACGCGGGCTGATCTGATCAAAGGTATTGCGCATTATTCGAATGGAAAACGCACAGGCGACCGTAAACTGCGCGAGAATCACCGCAGGCACATTGTAAGTGATGCGGTGCCCGAGCATCTCTTCGAAAGAATGGCCCCATGGGGGAAGTTTATTGAAAAGGATCAGCAAACTCAATCCAACCACGAGCGGCGGTAACACGATGGGGATATCGATGATCGCATCCACGAGAGCCTTCCCCCGGAACCGGTAGCGGGAGAGCAGGTAGCCCGCCGGAATGGCAACCACTATCGACAACAACGCCGAAACAGTGCAGGTGACCAAAGTGAGCGAGATGGAGGACCGTATGTTCCCGTCAGATACCCACTCCCGAAACGTTGCCCC
>JAKSBG010000125.1 GCA_022361255.1 Verrucomicrobiales bacterium | reverse complement strand
TTTGTTGAGAGGTCGATTGTCGAACCGCCCGACCCACACTCCGACAGTGAAGTCGGGAGTGTAGCCGATTGTCCAGTTGTCGCGAAAGTCCGTCGATGTTCCGGTTTTTGCGGCACAGCGAAAGGGGAGATTCAGCGGGGAACGCAGACCGAAGGCTTCAGCCCGTGCCCGTTGATCGGACAGAATATCTGCGATCAACCAGCTTGCTTCCGGATCGAACTGCCGGGTGACTTTTTCGGGGGATTCCGTCCGGCAGAGACGGAACGGTTTCCACTCACCGAGACGTGCGAGGCAGGCGTATCCGTTTGTGAGTTCGAGGAGCCGGACTTCCGCATTTCCCAGCGTCAGGCCGAGGCCGTATTCGGTGGCATTGTCAGACAGGCTCGAGAATTGGAGGCCCTCCGTCAGCGTGCGGTGAATCAGTTCCGGCCCACCGATCTGATCCAACAGCTTTACGGCGGGAACATTGAGTGAATTGGCGAGGGCATGGCGAATCGAAACCGGTCCGTGGAACTGACGGTCAAAATTGACAGGTTGGTAACTGCCGGTCGAGGTGACGTATTCGATCGGTGTATCCGCGAGAATGCTTGCGGAGGTGTAACCCCGCTCAAGGGCGAGAAGGTAGGTAAAAGGTTTTAAGGTGGAGCCCGCAGATCGCGGTGTCCACGCTCCGTTCATCTGTCCTGACCGGGAGGCGAAAAAGGATCGCGAGCCGGTCAGGGCGAGCACTTCTCCGGTCCCGTTTTCAATAACTGCAACAGCTGCCTGGAGGTCATTGGCTTCATTCGACTGATGGGAAAGCCGGGCGAGATTGGCGGCAACGGTAGATTCCACAAATCGTTGCAGGGACAGATCCAGAGTTGTCTTCACCGCTTTACCTTTCCGGGTTGCGGCAGAGACTGTTTCCCGATTCAGCTTCTGAACCAGCGAAACGAAATGAGGGGCGTGAAAGGTCTGGGACGGACCAGGGAGGAAACGGAGCTTCTCTTCTTTAGCTGAATTGTATTGTTGTTGTGTCAGGAGGTTTTCCTCAACCATGCGAGCAAGAATCCATGCCTGCCGATTTTGGGCTCCTTCGAGGTTTTTCCAGGGGTTCAGCCGGGACGGTTTGTTCGGCAGTCCTGCCAGCAGTGATGCCTCGGCAGCAGAGAGGTCGTTCATCGGTTTGCCGAAATAACCCAGGGAAGCGGCGCGGGCTCCGGTGTATTGGTTACCGTAGGGTAGGCGGTTCAGATAGGCAGTCAGGATAGTTTCTTTGTCGGCGAACATCTCCAGTTTCCGGGCGGTGAAGATTTCGATAAACTTCGTGCGGAAAGAGCGCGGTCTTGGTTTGGAATAGAGTTTCACCGTTTGCTGGGTGATCGTTGATGCACCGGAAACGAATCGACGTTTCGTCAGAGCATCGAAGGCGGCACGACCCATCCGCAGCGGGTCGACTCCGTTATGACGAAAGAACCGGGAATCCTCCGCCGCGAGAGTGGCATTGATCAGGACCTGCGGAAAATCACTGAATCCGGCCGGATCATCGGCCCGAAATTCCCCGTCGAGCAGGCGGCGAACCGGTTTTTTATTCCGGTCCACAAAGAGAAGTCCCTGCGGTGGCGCCGAAACGATCCCGTCGGGAAGGGGAAAGAACAGAGGCACGATGTAGAGAAAGCTACCCAGAGAAAGCGCGATGGTCGCGACTGTCCAGAGTGCTTTCCGTTTCCCGTTCATACAAATTCGCTATGCGTTGGTGCGGCATCAGACTTACCTGCGCGATCCGGCGCTACCGGTGTTCCACGATTGCCACCTTTCCTGATGAAAGGTCACGGGCAGCTGCCTTGATCCTGCCGGTCCCGCTCAATCCGAAACGTTGCGGTTCATACATGGCTTCGATTTTGGCCGGTGGCGCTGTGACCTCACCCGGTGCGACGACCCGTGCGAGATACTGCAGGGAATAGTCACCCGCGCTGAATACACTGTCGGCAAAAAAGAGCACACGGTCTTTTTTGATTTCGCGATAATTCGTGTAGAGGCGGCGCTTTCGCTTTTCCTGATTCACTTTCTGTGTGGCCTGGGTTTTGAAGGTCGGGTTCACCGCTTCGAAAATCGCAGGGAGGGCATCGTCTATCGCGAGATAGGTTTCCCGTTCGTTGGGAATATTGATATCGAGAGTTACGAGGATGAGATCACCGACTGACAGGTCCTCTGCCGGGGCGATGTCGCCGTCGGTGTTGACTTTCTCGTAAGTCCGCTGAATGGAAAAACCGTTGTTCTCCGGCTCGACCGGCATCAGAGCGGGGCGCGTTTCGACGGTCATTGTTGCGTAGACCGGGGAAGAACCCTGCGGATCGATCGTGAGGGCGTCAGGCTGGACATTGCCGTCGAAGGAAAATTTCGCAGCACCGCTTTTCGCTTTGGCGGGAAGAGTGATCGTAGACTCGTCTCCACCGAAGGTTACTGCGATATCGTTCGCGGAAAGGCCTGCTGCCTCGACCTCGCTGTAGCTCGCAAGGGCAATCAGCGGCCACGCATTCGAGTAGGTGCTTCCCCATCCCCGGGAGGGTTGACGCAGCTTCATGAGATCGCCGACCAGCGTATCCACACGATTGCTGTTCGGGTCGTGGCGCAGCTCAGCGAGCAGGCGGGTGGAGGCCACGTAGGGCTGCTTGTACCAGGAAACCTCCGCGACCGGCACCTTCGGATCCGGAGAAAGAAGAGTGTCGATCCGCTCCCGGGCCGTAGCTCCGCTTTCAATCATGGCAAGTGCGAGGAGAGCCCGGGCTTCGCCGGAGAGCTCCGCTCGTTTTTCAAAAAGGAGATCGTGGTAGGCCGGTTCGGGAGCGCCGGCCAGAGCAAGCGTGTAAACGGCGAGGCACCGCTGCGAGAGCGCGTAGGCCTTCTCCATTTTTGCGGTGTCGCGCAGATTTTTCGAAAGGTACTGCCAGAGCGCGGAAGCCTGTTGTTCGGGAATGGCGATGCCTTCCTTCTGTGCCATCGCAATGGCAACCCCTCCGTAGGCGCTGCCCCAGAGGACGGATTGCGAAGCGCCGGGCCAGTAACCGAGGCCACCATCGCCCGTCTGCATCGAGAAAAGACGCTGAATTCCTTTTGTCGTGATGGCATCGACCTGTTCTTCGGATTTCTCCAACTGAGGCATCACTTGACGGAGTTGATTCGAAGTGAGCCACGGGATCAGCGAGGAGGTGGTTTGCTCAACGCATCCGTAAGGGTAATGAAGCAGGTAGTCGAGTGCATCGGATGCTTCCACGAGTCGGGAATTGGAAAGCGTGACTTCAACCTCACCGGTGCCTTTTCGGAGTCTTTCGTTCACGCGGTTGAGAGCGTCACCGAGGCTTTCCCCTTCGCGCAGGGTGAAGCTGTGGGATTCGCGAAGCAGGGGGAGAGGAAACCCAACCGGTGTGGTCGACTCGGTTGCATCGCGGAGTTTCTCATCTGTTTGGGAGCGAACCTTCCAGTTCCATTTTGCCTCACCTGTTTTCGTCAGCGCGATGGGGAAGGAGAGCGTTTCCGTTGCGCCCGGCTCGAGATTGGCGGAAACGGTTCGTTCCGTTTCACTGTTGGCGTCAGTCAGGTTGGTCGGGATTTTGGCTCCGATTTCATTGATGAACACAGCGTGTTCATCAAGTGCGACGGAGACTTCGACTTCCTGAAGTTCGCTTGTGTTGTTGTGCAATACCGCTGAAACATTGACCTGATCCGTGACGTTGGTAAAGACAGGGAGGGCTGGTTCAATGATGAGAGGTTTGTTGATAACGAGTGGTTTTTCGCTGCTTCCGAACCGGTTCGATTCCGCAACCACGGCCATGATGCGGAACTCGGTGAGATTATCGGGAGCGGTGAAGTTGGCCCGGACAATTCCGTCGGCGTCAGTTGTCAGGGTTGGTTCCCAGAAGGCGAGTGCCTTGAAGTCTTTTCGAACCCGGTCTGGATCAAGTCCGGGCGTCGCACCGCCGCCTCCGATTACGTAGCCCTTGTTTCCAAAATCCTGTTCGAGCGGGTTTTCCGGTAGGAGGCTGCTGAGACTTTGCCCCGTAAATACCGAGAGGGAAAAGCTGCGGTGAAATTCAGAATGAGGGTCCGGCGTTTTGTGTTCTGTCAGGCTGAGCACGCCTTCGTCAACCGCCCAGAGTGTGACCTGAGCTCCGCCGACAGCGTTTCCGTCGGTGTCCGTGATTGCCGTAACCACTTCGACTTCTTCACCGGGCTGAAAATATTCCGCGTCCCCGGTATCAATTGTGATCTCGAGATGGCTCGATGCATCATCGACATCAAGTTCGCAGTAACCCAGCCGATAGTCGGCTGAGGTGTGAACGTGAGGGCTCTCCTCCGATCCGCGAATGATGAGAACGGATGCAAAAATGTTCGGGGCAGCACCCTCTTCGATGGGAACTTCGACGACCGTTTCGTATTGGTCGATTTTCAGTGATCGGGTCGAGCGGACTCCACCGCGTTCGGTGCTGAGAAGGGCGTGCCCGAATACAGGGGAGCGAACCAGCAGTTTCGCGGTATCGCCGATCTTGTAGGTGTCTTTGTCAGGAATGAGATCGATGCGGGTGACGTCGTGCCAGGACCAGGAGGGTTCCTCGGCGCCAATCACAGTGAATCGGTTGCGGGTGATGACAGGGCGGTCGGAAGCATCTCTCGCCGTCAGGGTAATGACATAGTCTCCCGCCTCTTTGAAAGTCAGATCGTGCGGTAAAGCGCGGGTCAGTCCTGTTTCCGGCTCGATTTCGGTCTGCAGTGTGATGGTTTCCTCAGAAATGGTCTGGAGCCGGCGATCATTGCGGTGGGTGATGCGACCATTTGCACCCATCACCTTCACGGTGTTGTAGATCTCTTTCTCGAGAAGAATTGTCAGAGGAACTTCTTCGGTGTGCGCTTTTCCCTCTGTCGTGACGGCGGCAAGGGAAAATGTGGCGGTATCACCTGCGCGGTGCGTGCCATCCGGTTCGCGAATGCCGAGGTAGAAGTCGGAACTGTGAACGAGAAAGCGCGAGGTGCCGGACAAGGTCTGCTGATTGGCGTCCGTGATTTGCGCGGTGACAGAAACCCGGCGCGGGCCGGGGCTGGTTTTCTGTTCAGGAAGGTTCACGGGGATGGATGAGGTCCCCTGCGAAGTTAATTTCGCAGTTCCCTCATCAGTGTGACTTTCCCGGTCAATCGTCAGATCGCCAAAGCGAAATTCATCGAAGCCGCGTGGCCGCGGGTATTCGCTGTAGGCATACACGTTCCACTGCATTTCGGCCTTGGAGAGCGACTTGCCCATGTAGTATTTCGCTGATACCGGGATCTCGATTTCGTCTGTGAGGACGTAGGAGTTTTCGGCACCGAGTGATACTTCAAAAGTATTGACGCGATATTCCTCCACCTGAAAGGAGTGATGCGCGATGAGTCTCCAGTCAGGGTGTTCCGCTTCGTCAGGATTGAAGTCGAGTTCGATAGAGTGCCAACCCATTCCGGCGGAAGGAAGGGTGAAGCTGTCGTCGAATGCCCCGGTATCACCGAGCGTGACTTCACGATCAAGAATCTTGCGGTGACGGGCATCGAAGACCCGCATTTTCGCTTTTCCGGAACCGGGGCCGAGAAGCTTGTCCTCGTCGACGAAGCGGGCGATTCCCTTCACTTTTACTTCGTGTCCCGGCTTGTAGACATTGCGGTCCGTGAACAGAAGGGTGCGGCGTTCTCCGTCCTTGAGATCGTCGTATCGCTGATCAATTCCAAAACTCCACAATCCAACGGTATCGAGGTCTTCGTGAAACTGGATGAGATAGCGATCCGCATTCCGGCTCGCGTCGAGATAAAGGCGGTTTTCATTGTCCTGATACACGGTGGCATCGATCCGGGCGGTGCCGGATGCATCAGTGCGCACCTGTGCAAGCTCGGTCGCCGCGCCGTCAACGATGCGGATGGAAGTTCCCTCCAGCGGAGTGCCTGACTTGAGAGAAAAGGCGTAGAAAACGGTTTCGTCAGTGGCCTGCTTCCAGACAAGCCCGATGTCGGTCAGCTGCACAATTGATTGCGCGCCGTATTCCTTATTCGCTGTCGTAGAGGAACGCCCTTCCGAGCAAAGGTAGAAGGCACCGGTTGTAGACCCGTCGGTAAGTTCATCCCAGTCGAGGGACACCAGTTCCCTTCGGTCAATTTCCACGGCTGTTTCCCGAAACTGATCGTAAATGGTATTCCCCGGAACGTTGGCAAAAGCGAGGGCCTGCTGTTCCCCCCATCCCTCGTATTTCTCGTCGTATTCGTTGCGGGCAAGAATGAGATTGTCCCCGTTGAGCCGTTTCACCCGGGTGCGCAGGCCGGTGAGGTTTCCGGTTTTCACATCGAAGCGGCGATGGCCGGCTGCGTTTTGTGTCGCGGAAAAGGCCGGGAAATTGACAAAGCCATCATTTGGTTCGAAGCGGATGGAGTCTGTTGTTTTCTGTGTCAGTTGAGTTTTGTCGTAGGCGACGAGGCCGTCCGCCACGGTGACGGTGTAGTCCGTTCCGAAGGCGAAATCACCGTAGAGATTGATCTGATAGTTGTTCAGTTTAACCTCGAAATTCTCCGGCTTCGGCGACACGGTGATGTGTTTGGTGACTTTGTCAGGTGTGAAATCGGGATTCAAATTTCGTTTGTTGTGGTGAATCCGAATCACCTTCGGAGAGTCATAGGGGTTGTAGGCTGCAATATCGCCGACCTTGAAAGCATAGAGAGAACCGATGTAGTCGAGTCGGCTTTCGATAATGGTGTGCCCGCTGGTTGCACTGGTAAATCCGGCGCGGGCATTGAGATGCCAGGAGCCGCCGAGAGGAAGGTCCGTTGCCGGGCGGATCAGGACAAAGTGACTCGCCGCCGGAGGCTTGTCACTGCGTTTGCGAAGTGCGGCGATCTCCTCCGGAGTCGGGCGTCGCGCGGTGAGAGGAGCGAATCGCTGATTTGATTTGTCGTAGTAACGGAAAGAGCGGGGAACAGAGGTTGGGTTGACTTCCTGACTGAACTCCAAAAGCATTGGGGAGTCCGGATTCAGCGGATTCGATGAATTGAACTGGTAGGGATGTCGCAGAAAGGTCAGTGATTTCTTTTCGCCATCCTGAGCGGCGAGAGGAAAAACCGGTAGTGCAAAAAGGGTTAACAGAAAGGCGAAGAAAAAGCGGTTCGGTTTCATGAGGACGTGGATTTCCATATAGTCAGACGCGAATACGCTCTCATTATGCCAAATCTTTCAGGGAAAAGGAAGATATACCCTGTTGGTTCAACCGCCTGACCCTGTTGGGTATCTGACCTGACAGGGTTGGCTGTCTTTTCCCTTTACCTTTCTGCCGGCATCAGTGGTGCTGCCTTGACGAACGGCGGGATCGGGCAACCGATGGCGTCGGCAATCGCGCGGATGAGTTCGGCTTCGTTGCTGGAAACCCTTTCATCGGCGAGGACGCTGCGACTTGCCGCAATGAGGAGTTCCCGCTTCATCGTCGGCATGGCGAGATTGAATTTCTCGAGAGAGCGCTCAATCGAATCGAGTCCGCATTTCTCAGCCGGCTGAAAGGAGACATCCGGCCCGTTTGAACTTGCGATTGAGGAAGCGCCGCGCTCGAAAGCGGACCGAATTGCTTCCTTGTTTCCGGGGTGACTGAGGGCGGCAAGAGTGGAAAGAAGAATGCCGGTCTCCTCTTCCAGAACTCCAAAATTACGATAGCGAATTCGGGGGGGCGGTGCTTTCTCAAAATACGCATCGAGGTGGCGCTGAACGACTTTCAGCAGCGCAAATTCAAACAGGTCCACCTGACTGTCACTGGCAATGAGCTGATCTGTCAGGGTCCGGAAATTGCGGTATTCGTCCAGAGAGAGATGGCGGAGTGTCGGGATCGATAAATCGATGAGACTGAATTTGATGGAAGAATGCAACTGGCCCACTTCACAGAAAAGGTCGCAGACGGCATTGTAAATTTCTTCCGGGCAGTTCTTCTTCAGAATATCCAACTCTGCATTTCTCAGGTTCTCGTCCTGAGCGAGAAGCAGGGCGAAGACCATGGCGCGTGCGCCGTCGTGGGAATGACAGGCATCGACCCATTCGCGGGGCAAATTTCCGTGAATCTCCTGACCGAGAGCAACCTGTTCGGGATGAACGGAACGCATACTTTCCGCTGCTTCCGCATCGCTGAGGCTGATGGACTTTCCGCTGTCACTCAACTGTGAAACTGCGTGGTGTGGTGGTTCTCCCGAAAGTTGTGAGGTGTCGCGATCGGTTCGCTCGGTGATTACGGGCAGATCACTCCCGGAAAATTCCCCCTTCCAATGGGGAAGCAGGCGACCGATGCGAATGTTGAGCGGAGGGTGTGTCGCAAAGATGGAAGAGGAAAAGGCGGAGCCGAAAAAGAGGTGGCTGGCGTCTTTGGCCATGGGAGCGTCCACTTTCGAACCTGATTTCAAGCCCCCGATTTTCATGAGTGCACCTGCGAGTCCGTCGGGGTTTCTTGTGAATTGTACTGCCGAGGCATCTGCCAGAAATTCCCGCTGACGCGAGACGGACGCCTTGATCAGATTTCCGAAAAAGTTTCCGAGGTATCCGATGGCAAGGAGCCCGAGGCCCGCGATGAGCATTACGAGCGCGATACCCGCTCCCTCTTTTCTCCCCGAATTGAATCCTCCCCGAACGCCGAAACGGAGGATCAGTTCGCCCATGAGAGCGAGAAAAAGAATCCCGAAAAGCAGTCCCATGAGACGGATATTCAGTCGCATGTCCCCGTTGAGAATGTGGGAAAATTCGTGAGCAATGACTCCCTGGAGCTCATCGCGGGTGAGCAGGGTCATGCAGCCGCGGGTCACGCCGATCACGGCATCGCTGGTAGTTTTTCCTGCGGCGAAAGCGTTGATCGACTCCTCGGAATCCATCACGAAGACGGTCGGAACGGGAACACCCGACGCGATTGCCATTTCCTCGACGACATTCAGAAGACGGCGCTCGTGAAAGTCGGTCGTGTTCAGGTCGAGTTCACGCCCGCCGAGCTCCCGGGCTACAACGGCACCGCCGCCGGAAAGTTGAGCAGTCTTGAAAGCGCTCGCGAGAAAAACGATTCCTGCCGTGCCGAGTCCGGTCCAGACGAGAACCTGCGGCCGCCAGAATGCTTCCGGGCCGGTCCCGCCGCGGTCATCGACGAAAAGCAAAATGCCGGTCGCGAGAGCATACGTCGCGGCGATGATGCCGAGAACGGCGAGAATAAAGTAGAAGATGAGAACGCCCGTCTTGCGACGGGCCTGTTCCTGGTGCTCGAAGAAATCCATTCGCGGTGCGGTCGCGATTCGCGGATCAGAATTCGACTTTTACCGCGTCGCGCTCGGAGTCGTCGGAAACTTCGAACAGAGTCGCGGGAACAAAGGAGAACATATTGGCCACGATATTGGACGGGAAGGTTTCCAACTTGTTGTTGAAATTCATCACCGAGTCGTTGTAGGCCTGGCGGGCGAAGGCGACTTTGGACTCTGTTGAGGTGAGTTCCTCCTGAAGCTGAAGCATATTCTCGTTGCTGCGAAGCTCCGGGTAGTTCTCGGAGAGAGCGAAGAGTCGGCCGAGCATGCCTCCGAGACCGGATTCGGCGGCGGCGAGCTGGGCGATAGACTCATTGCTTCCGGGGTCGGCCGTCGCCTGACTGCGGGCGGTTTCTGCGGCATTTCGCGCCTGGATAACCGCCTCAAGGGTTTCGCGCTCGTGTTTCATGTAGCCTTTCGCCGTTTCAACGAGGTTGGGAATGAGCTCGTGGCGGCGTTTCAGCTGAACGTCGATCTGGGCAAAGGCGTTGCGATACCGGTTCCGGCTTTTGACGAGTCCGTTGTAGAGTCCGATCACGAAAATGACGGGGAATACAAGGAGGGCGACGACGAGAATGATGATAAGCAATGTGGTCATAGTTGCGTGGGTAAGATAAGAGCGAAGGTTCGCGAAATCGAGTCCGAAGATGCCGGATGTGGGGCGGTTCAGCGATTACAAAACTCTCTTGAGATTTGAACGACTTTCCGGTCACGAAAGGCTCCCGACTCGAACGTTTGACGAGCGAACCTGCCGTTTATCGCGGCGTTTTTCGTTGCGATGACAAAAACTGGTTCGGCGGCAAAATATTGCTGAATTCAGAATGATCGTGTTCTTCCATTCGGTATTCCCCGTCATCTCGGAAAATCGTGTAGCGGTCAGGTGGCGGTTCGGATGGCAGAGGGGGGACGAAGAGTATTTCTCCCCCAAACAATTCCTTGAAATTTATAAATAATGCTGAATATTTTATAATTCTTAACGAGTTGGGAGGCTCAATCGCTATTTTTATGAAATTCTTTTTTTCCGTACTTGTTTTTCTGGGCAGTATCCAGTCTGCAATGCAGGAGCCTGTGCTTCCCGGTAAACTGATCATTTGGGTGCTTTTTGTTTTCTCTATTGTGAGTTGGGTGATGATCATCTCGAAATCACTTCAACTGCGCCGGATGAAAAAGGCGGACCGGCGGTTTTCATCCCGCTTGCGGCAATCGAAAACCACGCTGGAGGTATTTGAAGAGGGGTGGAGGGATGAGGATTCTCTGCAGCTCGTAATTTATCAGGCTGGGGCGCGGGAGACAGCATTTCAGCTGTTGGGATCGCGCAATCCGACAGCCGGAGTGGCACAGGATATTCGGGAAGCGGGAGTTCTTACTTCAGGCCAACAGGGCTTCCTGGAAGCAGCTTTTCGTGCGGGTTTCCGCACCGCGGCAGCGAAACTGGAGGCAGGTGTTCGTGGCCTTCGTGTCATTGGAGTGGCAGCCATCATGATGGGTTTGCTGGGGGGGATCTGGACGCTGATGGTAGGTTTCGACGGCGCCGGTGACAGTGGCGTTCCGGCCGGGGTGGTTGGAAGTGCTCTGGGGTTTTTGGTGATTGCTCTGTTGGTGGCGACTCCTGCATTTGTCGGCCGTCTCGCTCTCGCGATGGTTATTGACAAACGACACGCAGAGATTGTCCGGTTTCGGGATGATATCTCGCGCTTGTTTGAGAGGAAGTTTACGAATTTGGAATCGCCCGGGAGAAGGGCCGCCTCACGCAAGTCACCCCGGAGCGATGACTCACCGGATGATCCGGGAAATGATGAGCAGTCGGCTGGGAAAAAAAAGTATCACTCGATCCGTGATCGTCTTTTGAATCTCCCGGATGACCCGGAAGAGGAAAACGGCAACGAAATTGCCATGAACCCGATTGCCCGGCAGGCTGCAACCTTGAAGCCGCGCACCTGATAAATCTCGAACCCGCTTTCCCGTTCCGACCATGCGTATCTCATTTCAAACTATCTGTCTTCTCGTCGCCGTAACTCTTGCACATTTTGCTATTGTCGCGGGTGTAACCCGGATCGGGGAGGGCCCGGCTGAGTTTCTTTCAGCAGTTGACGGTGAAGCAATTCTCGAGGGCCTCCTGGAAGAGAGAGAATCAGTTCAAGAGGAGATGACCGGGGAAGAACAGCATCCCGTCGAGGGGGGAGGGAGTTTTCCCGCCGTTGAGGAAGGAGTGGCAACAGGGGGGCATCCCTTGTTTTCAAAACCTGGCAATGAATCCGAAGGGGAAGGAAGCGCCGAACCGGATAAGATTGGGAAGCTGGAGGGTGAGGGCGTCACCGCCGAAACAGAGGAATACTCCGCTTTCATCGACGCGCGGCTCCTTGCCGGCCGGGTCGAATCGCCGGATCCGGATCGCTACTTTCGCGATGCTCCGGCAAGAAAACGGAAAGAGAATGAGGCAGATGTCGATGCCGACAGAGACCCGGTGGAACCGGAGCCGGCGGAGAAAAAAGACATCGCGCCCCCAAAGGAGACATCTGCAGTGGGGCCCCACAAAATTCGTCCGATATCCGGATAGCAAAATAGTTTCCTTCCGGTGTTTGCCGTCACGGGGCTCCGACGTTATCGTCGACGAGTCCTCTATATGAATCTACCCAATCAGCTGACCGTTGCCCGACTGATCCTTTCGTTTGTTTTCGTCGCATTTCTGTCTCTGGAAGACTTGTCGTGGTCAAAAACCGCCGCCCTGGTTGCTTTTGTAATTGCTGCGATCACGGATTTTCTCGACGGATACCTCGCCCGGAAGCACAACCTCGTAACAAATTTCGGCAAGCTGATGGATCCGCTCGCCGACAAAATTCTCATGTGCGCGGGTTTCGTTCTGCTGACGCGGCTTGAGCTGATTCCGGCATGGATCGTCGTCGCAATCCTTTCCCGTGAATTCATGGTTACCGGCCTGCGTCTTCTGGCCTCGGCTGAGGGCGTTGTCCTGGCTGCCGAGAATCTCGGGAAGTACAAGACGATCATTCAGATTGTCACGGTGATCTATTTCCTCCTTTTCCTCGCGGCAAAGGAATCGCTGCTCGGATTCCTGCAGCCAATGTTCAATGCTTTCTACCTGGGGCCCGATCACCTCGGAGTCGTTCTGATCTGGGCGAGTCTGATCCTCACGATCTGGTCCGGTTTCAGTTATCTGTGGAAGAACCGGCGGCTTCTCGGCGATATGTAGCCGTGTCTTGCGGAACATGGGGCTCCGGCGTACCGCTGTGCGATGAAGTGGTTTTGTATCTCATTCGTAGCCGCCGTCGTTCTTTCGGTGGACGGGTCAGGGACTTGTCCGGCGGCAGAGCCGTTTCAGCCGAACAGGGGGCCGGATCATGACCGGATTGAGGTGAGGTGTGGAAAGCTCACCCTTCTGCTGAGAAAAGATTCCCAGTGGACTCCGGGGCGGTTCGATTATCAGGGAAAGGCGATGACGACTGAGGCGAGCGCCTACGGAACGGTGTTCCAGGTTCCTGATGTCGGGTTCATCGGGACACGGCATCTGGAGAATGAGCCGGAGCCGCTCACTTCGCTTTCTTTCTTCGTCGATGGAAAAGAAGTCGCGCAACCGGGTAAGAAGATCGAGGCGCAGAAATCGTTCCGTTTCGTCCGGGAGTCGAGGATCCGGCAGTTTCGTTTGAAGTGTGAGTGGGAACTTCGGGAAGACCGCATTTTTGAAACGGCAACGGTAGAGGCAGTTGAAGGCGGCGATCTCGAATACATCTATCATTTCATGCACGCCTGGAAGCCTTCTGTGACCGCATATCTTGCGGGTGTCGACGGGGAGGGAATCGTCGACAGAGGGGACCTTCGCGATACGGACGGCGAAAGAAAATTCGTAATCAACCGGGCCGTCGACTGGGCCGCGGTCTACGAGCCGGACAGCGGGCAGTTCGCCGTTTCCCGGCTGCTTTCTGAACCGGAAGAGGGCAAGTCGACCTCGAAGATCTGGAAAGTTCCCAATGCCTATCGGAAATACTACCTCACCTGCCTGAGTAAAAGCAGCGTCCCGGCGGGATACTCCGGAACGTGGAAAATGGTCACCGCTTTTGGAGCTTGTCAGGAAACTGGTTGGGAGGGAAAAGCCACCGTGGTGGCAGAGGAGCTTCAGACAAATCACTGACCTGACCGAAGAGGGTTCATTCGCTGACCTGACAGGGGTGGATGCCTGACCTGACAGGGTTTACTGTGTCGCGGTGCTGTGTGCCTGCAGGGTTCCGAAGGGGTCGTGCCCGATGAGGGGCTGAGCGGGTCGGAAATTTTCGTCCCAGTCCGGTCGGCGGGGCCGGTCGGTGATGCGGGTTTCCGGCTCGATCGACGGGGCGAATTCAACGGGCGGGAGGGAAAACAGTTTTTCTGCCACCGGGCGTGCCGTGGTGTGTCCGAAGGCCCGGTGGCCGATGGTGCTGAATTTGTCCCGGCCGATCCAGATACCCCAGATGTACTCGTCGTTGAAGCCAAAGTGCCAGGCATCGGTGTAGCCGGCGGTCGTTCCATTTTTTTCAAAAAACGGTTTCTCCTCTTCGCCCGATTGAATGGAGGCACGCAGGGCGTTCACTGTCGATTCGGCAAGAAGGGGGACAGATGTCGGCTTTCTTTCGATTGCCCGGAAAAGTTGATTGCCATCCAGACTCGTGACGCTGAGCACTCCGGCATTTACGGATCGCGCTTTCCGGTTGGTTGCAAAGGCGGCATAGGCTTGCGTCAATTCGGTCAGAGTCATTTCACTGGCACCGAGAAAGGCTCCCGCCCGGTCACGAAGCGTGGATTGAATACCAATTTTTTTACAGAACTCTGAGAGAGTTGTGAGTCCCAGTTGAAAGCCAAGGCGGGCAGATGCGGCGTTCTTTGATTTCCTGAGAGCGTTGCCCGCAGAAATGGGACCTTCCCATTTGTTGGCGGAATTTTCCGTGCTCCACTCCCCCAATATGCCTTCGGTGCCGCCCAGCATAATGAGGCGGTTGTCGAGTGGTCCATCGAGCAGCATGGATTCCGGTGTGGCCACTCCGCTTTCGTAGGCCGCGGCATAGAGAACAGGCAGAAAGGCCGATCCGGCGGGGCGCTTCATGCCTGCGGTACGATCGTATTCGCTGCTCAGGTAATCGCGGCTGCCTACCGAAACGACGGGAAGGCCGGTTTCGCGAGAAAGTATGATGAGTGCTCCCTGTAAAGGCGAAGAATTGTGTTCTGCTTCGGCATTCCCCTCCAGAAGAGTGAGGTGCTCGTCGAGAACAATGGCAGCTTTTTGCTGGAAGTGAAGATCGTGGCTGATCTTTACTTTGGCTCCGTCGAGTGGAACGTCGGGAATCTGCCGGCGCACTTCCCGCTCCACTTCGTCGAGAATGCTGTCGCGCTGCCCCCGTGCCACATGAACAGATCGGGTCTCAACCGGTGTGGTTGTAGAGGCCAGAGCTTTGGAAAGTTCTTCGAAGCTGATTCTGCCGGAATCGTGCATTCGATGGAGTGTGCGATCGCGTTGCTCGACAGCGAGTTGTTGATTCGCGAAAGGGGAGAACCGGCTGGGGGAGCGGATC